>NZ_JBMDJU010000002.1:0-419431 GCF_057809355.1 Pseudomonas sp. FG29
CGGAAGGGTTTGGTTACTTTGCCCGCAAAGTCACTCGCCCGGGAGGGCGAAACCAAAGACATCAACAAAAACGCGACAATCCGGAACAAGCACTCACACAAACTTGCCAGTCCGGTGTCAACCAAGCATTCCCCCAAACAGTGCGAAGCCCGTTTTTTATCTCACTTCGCCGGCAGTACGGCGATGTCGATGATGCCGTCGGGCAGGCCGGCGATGTCACCCAGGGTGGTGGGCTTGCCGCTGGCCAGATCCAGTTGATGCAGGGTCTTGCCGGTCAGGACGTAGGTGGTGTTGCCACCCTTGCCGTCGCTGACGATGTCCATGGCGACGGCCTTGAGGCCATCGGCGACTTTGCCGACCGCCTGCTGCACACCGTCGTTTGGCGGGTTCTGCAGCATCAGGCTGCTGCTGGCCTGATCGAAGGTGTACAGCGCCGTAGCCTTGGTACCTGCATAGGCGTTGGTATAGGCGCCGGCGATCACCTGCGGTTGCTGACCCGCGTGCGGGCCGTCTGCGGCATAGGCGAGCTTGCCATCCACGGCGGTTTCACCGGTGTCGACATTTACCCGCAGGTTGCTGCCATCCGGGCTCATCAGGCGCAGGCGGTCAGCGACCGGGTTGAAGTCGACCACAGCCTGACCGCTACCGGGCAGGGCGGTCTTCAGTGTACTCACGGCGCTGGCCTTGCCGCTCGCTGCATCCAGCGTGTAGAGCTGATCGGTGCCGCCGAGTGCGTAGAGCTGGCCGTTGGCCGGACGCACGTCCAGGCCGCGCAAATCGCTGGCACCGCTGACGGCCATGCTGCCGGTGACCTTGAGGCTGGCGACATCCACCTTGAACAGCTTGCCATCGGCGCCCAGTGCCAGCAGTTCGGTGGCGCTGGCAACGCCTGCGCTCAGGGTCAGCAGGCCGGCGGTGCAGAGAGTAGTGATGCGTTTCATGGTTGTTCCTCATGGAAGGTTTCAGCATCGAGACGAAACCGGTGGCCGGCTTCGCAGGTGCCTCGACGAAACACCTGTGAGCAATACCCGTGAGGAAAGTGGCTGGATGTCGGCGGATGAAAATATTTTTTCGAAGCGCTTTGAGCGGGAGGGAAGGTTGCCGACCACCGGGTCGGCAACCCGCTCAGTTGGCGCCGGCCAGTACGGCGCGACCAATGTATTGAACCGGCCCGCTGGGGCGGTTGTAGGGCGAGCCTCCGGCCGGTTCGAGGGTCAGTTCGAACAGCTGACCGGCCTGCACGGCGCCGATCTGTTCAGCCGACAAATGCAACGGCTGCCCGGCCTCGACCAGGCCCAACGAGCGCGGCCCGTCGGCTGGGTTGATCAGCGTCCAGAATTGCAAGGTACGGCCTTCAGGAATCTGGTCGGCGATCAGCGGATCGAGCTGCAAGGCGCCATCGCTGCTGATCTGGATGACCCAGCCCGGTCTGGCCGCTTCGCCTGGTTGCTGCAGCACCACGGTGTAGCGCTCAGCGCTGATGTCCGGGGTGCGCAGCAGGGGCAGCACTATGGCGACCAGCAATGCCATGGCCAGTGCGGCGCTGGTCAGGCGCCAGGTCAGCAGGCTGTTCCACCAGTTGTTCGGCGCGTGGCTGTCTGTTGCCTCGTTCAGCCCCAGGCTCTCGCGGATGCGGGGCCAGAGCGCCGGGGAGGGGGCTTGTGCGGGTAATCGGTCACTGAGGTCGAGGAAATGGCGCTCCCAGTCCAGCGCCATGCGCGCGGCGTCCGGATCCTCTTCGATCAAGCGGCGAACTTCGGCAGTCTCAGGCTCTACGAGCAGGCCGAGCAGGTATTCGCCGATCAGGGCGCGGCGTTCTTCGGGATCGTGCGGAATCATGCTTGCAGACACTCCTGCAGCGCGCGCAGGCCGGCGCGGATACGGCCTTTGATGGTGCCCAGCGGTGTGCTCAGGCGGCTGGCGATCTGCTCGTGCGTCAGGCCACGGTAGAACGCCAGCAGAATCGGATGGCGGCGTGGTCGCTCCAGACGCTGCAGGCAGGTGCGCAGCAGGCGTCGTTCGGAGCGCTCCAGGGCCTGGGTTTCGGCCTGTGGCGCTTCATCGATGACTCGCTCGATGAAGTCATCGTCCACATCAGCGTGGCGAGCGCCGCTGCGCAGGGCGTTGAGCACGCGGTAGCGCAGGATGCTGTGCACCCAGGCGCGACCACTGCCCAGCTCGCGCTGGTAGCGCGCAGCATGCTGCCAGATGCGTACGAAGGCATCATGCAGACAGTCTTCGGCAAGGTCGCGGCGGCCCAGCATGCTGATGGCCAGGCCGAGCAGTTGCCCGGCCTCCTGCCGGTAAAGCGCCTGGAAGGCGCGCTCGTCACCGCGGGCGCAGGCTTCCAGGGTGCTTTCATAATCGAAGTCGCGATTCGCCATGGGTCATCCGTTGGCCTTAAAGATCGGCATGCAGCTTATACCCGCGAGCAGGTGTGCTGGATCATGCAACTGCAACAAGAAATCAGCGCGGCAGTTCGATGCGTGTCGTTTCACCCGGCACCGTCGGCCAGTCGCCGGCGGCCCAGCGCTGGCGCGCCTGGTCGATCAACTGCGGGGTGCTGGCGACGAAGTTCCAGTTCATCCGCCGTGGGCCGATGGGCTCGCCACCGATCAGGGCCAGGCGACACTCGCCACAGGCGCTGAGCAGCGGCGTCTCACCGGCTGGAATCACCGCCATGGCCTGAGCGGGCAGGGCTTCACCGTCCAGCTCGGCCTCGCCTTCGATCAGATAGAGCGCGCGCTCGCTGTATTCGGCCGGGATCAGCAGGTTGGCGCCGGCGGCCAGGCGCAGGTCGGCATAGAGTGTCGGCGAGCGTACCGGTACCGGCGACTCCAGGCACAGGCCACTGCCGGCAATCAGGGTGATGCGCACGCCCATGGCTTCGCTGCTGGGCAGAGACGCCGCCGGGTAATGGCTGTAGCTCGGTTCGCACTGTTCTTCGTTTTCCGGTAACGCCAGCCAGACCTGCAAGCCATGCAGGCGTTTGCCCTGGTTCAGTTGCGCGGGCGGTGTGCGTTCGACGTGGGCGACGCCATGCCCGGCGGTCATCCAACTCACGTCACCGGGCTCGACCAACTGATCCGAACCGAGGCTGTCCTTGTGCTGCAACTGGCCTGCGAACAGGTAGGTGAGGGTGGACAGGCCGATATGCGGATGCTGCGCGATGTCCATGCCGCTGCCAGCCGGGTAGGCCTGCTCCAGCATGTGGTCGAAGAACACGAAGGGACCGATGCTGCGAAAACGGGCCGAGGGCAGCGGGCGCAGAATGGGCTGGCCGGCGATGTCCTCGGCGCGTGGGCGGATCAGTTGCAGCTCGCTCATGCCGTCGCCTCGGCCAGGCGGGTTTGCACCTGAATGTCGGTGGTGGTCATCAGCTTGTGGATCGGGCATTTGTCGGCGATGCGCAGCAGTTGCTGGCGCTGCGCGTCATCCAGCGGGCCGTGCAGGTCGAGGGTGACGATCAGGTGGTAGTTGCCCTCGCGCTCCTCGCTGTCGTCACGCTCGACGCTGACGTCGATACCCTCGAGTGGCAGGCCGCGCTGGCGAGCGTAGAGCAGCAGGGTCATGGCCTTGCAGGTACCGAGCGAGGCATCGAACAGATCGTGTGGATCGGGGCCGGCACCGTCGCCGCCGAGCGCCGGGGAAACGTCCCCGACCAGTTGATGGGCACCGATTTCGATCTGCTGCTGCAGGCCTTTGCTGTTGTGGATGCGGATCATGGGCTTTCCGAAGGTGACTGAGGGATGCGTTGCAGCCTAGCCCAGACGCCGCGCTTCATACCAGCGCCGAGAGCCGGACATCGGCGCCCAGTACGCGCAGCAACTGGCCTCGGTCGTCGAGGATCGGCACTGACACGGTGAAACAGAAGTCATCGGTCGCGGAGGAGCGATAGACCTGGGTGATATGTGCCTGCCGGTGTTCGGACGCGGCGCGGAACCAGGGCCGCTGGCTCCAGTCGCTGCCGCGCACGCTGGTGTCCTCGCGATGTGCCACATCGCTGGCGAAGATGTTCTCGGAAATCTGCACGCCATGCTTGTCCACCAGATAGAACAGCTCGAAGCGCGCATCGCGCTCCAGTGTGTCGCGCAGCAAGCGCTCGGCTGTGGCGACGTCCCCCATCAGGGCCGGCTGCGTCGCCAGCTGTTCGACGCTGGTGCACACGGCACGGTGCAATTCCAGGCGGAACTCGCCAAGGCCGGCAAGCAGGCGATCGCCGTCGTCACGCACCGCCTGGCTGTGGTGCAGAACCTGGCCAGCCTTGCCCAGCAGTTCCCCGGCGACCTGGGCGACGTTCTGCACGTCGTGGTTGATCGAGCGTACGGCCTGGCCGATCTGCTCCGTGCCGGCGGCTATCTGCCCGACCTGTCTGTCCAGGCGATCCATCGCCACGCGTGTACTTTCCAGCCCGCCGCTGACGGCAACGATGCCTTCACGACCATCGGCGACAGCCTGATGCATATGCTGGCCGGCGTATCCGAGTTGCTGCATGCCTTCGCGAAAGCGCTCGATGATCTGGCTGACCTGACCCGTGGATTGCGTCGTATGGCCGGCCAGGCGGCGTACCTCCTCGGCCACCACGGCAAAACCGCGACCATGCTCGCCGGCGCGGGCGGCTTCTATCGCGGCATTGAGTGCCAGCAGGTTGGTCTGCTGGGAAATGCTGGCGATCACGCCGATGACCTGGCTCACTTCATCCAGCTGTCCGGCTAGCCGCTCGATGACCTGAGCCAACTGAGCTTCGCTGGCATCTATCACGTCCACCTGGCGCAGCACGGCCTGGCCGCTGGCCTGGCATTGGTGCAGGGTTGCGGCCACCTCGGCAGACAGGCGCGCGACCTCGCCGGCACCCGGCACCAGCTCGGCATCCAGAGTGGTGGTGACCTGCTCGCTGGCGCTGGCAATCAGCTCCGAGGACTGCGCCAGCGTTTGGCCGCTCTGCTGGTTGGCCGCGGCGATGCGGGCCAGCTCCGGCGCGTGCGAGGCGATCCCCACGGCGGCACCGAGGCTGGTGCGGATGCGTTGCTGCAGGGTGTCGCTGAACTGGTTCAGGCGCGTCATCCACCGGTAGTGCTCCGGTAGGCGAACGGTCAGGTCGTGATGCTCGAACAGCGCCTCCAGCGCAGTGTCTTCCTGGCTCGTGCGAGCGGGTTTGCGCAACAGCTGCAGCATGATGAATCCCCCGGTTGTCATGCCGTGTGCATTGCAAGCCAGGTGCCATCACCGCAGCCGCGCCTCCCGCGTGCCCGTGGGCTTGCGCCTGTGCGGGGCGCGGTCGTTCCTGGTGCCGTGGTGACGGACATGAGCCATGACGGTGCGCTTGCGTGGGTAGCGTTCAGAACTTGCCGGCCCGGGGCGAGGTCTATGCTGCTCGTACCGTCAGGAGGACTCATCGTGCTCAATCGTCGAAGGATGCCATTGGCACTGGCCTTTACCGCGCTGTTGGCCGGCGCCGCCGAAGCCCGTGAATACCGCTACAGCGATGCCCATCTGCACTTCGTGGACTTTTTCCAGGAGAGTGCCGGTATGGACGAACTGCTGGAGAAGATGGCGCAGAACAACGTCGATCACGTGATGTTTTCCGGCATTCCCGTGGTCAAGAAGTGGGACGAGGACGAACCCAAGCGCCCACGGTATTACGCCGGGGACGATGCCAGCGCCTACTGGTACAGCGCCACCGACATCTTCGTTGCCGATGCCTACAAGCGTCTGCCGGCCGAGCAACGACAGCGTTTCCATCCGTTCCTGTCCGGCTTCAACCCCAACGACAAGAACGCCGACGCACATATTCGTCGCATGCTCGAGCTCGATCCGGGGCTGTGGCAGGGCATCGGCGAGATCTTCACCCGCCATGACGACCTCACCGCGTTGATCCATGGCAGCGCGCCCAGGGCGGATAACGAGGCGCTGGCGCGGGTGTTTCACCTGGCTGCCGAGTACGACTTGCCGGTGATGTTGCACTCCAACATCACCTCCAAGCGCGAGCGTAATCCGCTCTACCTGCAGGAGATCGAGACGCCGCTGCGCAACCATCCGCATGTGCGCTTCATCTGGGCTCATGCCGGCACCAGCGCGGAGATCCACCGCCACCAGGAGAAGCTGGACTTCCTCCTGCCGACCATCGAACGGATGCTGGGCGACTACCCGAACCTGTATATCGACCTGTCCTGGACCATGCTGCGTCCCTATCTGCTGGATGAGAAGGGCAAGCCGGATGCGGATTGGGTTCACCTGGTCAGCAGCTACCCGGATCGTTTCATGATCGGCTCGGACGTGGTCGGCCGTTTTGGCAGCCTGGGCGAGTACATGCATGGTTTCGATCCGTTCCTCGATGCCTTGCCCGAGGACGTCGCGCACAAGGTGGCGCGGGACAACTTCCTCGCCGTGCTGCCGCGCAAGGTGCAGGCCGAGCTGCCACGCTAAGGCTTGTCATCAACCTGTCATTCGCACGTCATAGGCTCGCGCTCATCTCAACGAGGAGCGCGTCATGCATCACATTCGAATGACCCTGATCGCCGGCCTGTTCGCCTGCAGCGGCCTGACCAAGGCCGAGGTACGTGTCGAAGGATCGGTGGAATACGGCGTCTTCAGCAGCCAGTACCAGGATTTCCAGCCCGGTGAGCGTGTGCTCACACGCGGCAATCAGGACATCCAGATCACCACGCAGATTCCCGCCAAGCTCGGCACCAAGTTCGGCATGCGCTACAGCCTGGCCGGCAAGCAGGCCGGCGATGTGCCGTTGACCTTGCTCTACCTCACTCCTGGTGTGATCACGCCGGATGGCCAGCGCCATGACAAATTCGAAGTGGTGCAACAACTGGTGCCCGGTGCGCCGCAGGATGTGATGGCATTCGAGTTCACCGAACACCACGAAGTGGTGCCCGGCGAATGGCATTTCATCGTCTATCAGGGCGACCGCAAGCTGGCCGAACAGCGCTTCGAGGTGCGCTGATCAAAGCAGAATCAGCGCCCAGGTCAGGGCGATGATCAGCAGCGCCAGCAGTTGCGCGGCGCTGCCCATGTCCTTGGCCTGCTTCGACAGTGGATGCAGGTTCAGCGAAATGCGATCGACCACGGCCTCAATGGCCGAGTTGAGCAGCTCCACGACCAGTGCCAGCAACGGTGTCAGCATCAACAGCACCCGCTCGACGCGGCTGACGTCGAGCAGGCAGGCCACTGGCAGCAGCACCAGGTTCAGCCACACCAGTTGGCGAAACGCGGCTTCGCCCTGATAGGCGGCGCGCAGCCCGGCCAGCGAGTAGCCGGTGGCGTTGAGGATGCGCGTCATGCCACGGCGTCCCTTGAACGACAGCGCATCCATATCCGGTATTTCGCTCACGGTTGCAGCACTCCCTGGGGGTTGTTCAGGGCGTGCTGGTAGGCCTGAAGCAGAACCTGCATGTCGCTGTCCGGCATCTGGCCACGATGGCGCTGCAACTGGCCGAGATCACGGCGTGAAGCACTGGCGGAGCGCCAGCGGGTGCGGCTCTTCTCCAGATCCAGCAGGGCGATGTCGACATCGCCAGGCGCTCGTAGCCTGATGAAAATGTGCTTGGGATAGCAACAGCCATGCTGCCAGCGGCCCAGGTGCATGCGCGCCAGGGTGAGGGCCAGTTGGCGCAGCATTGCCTGGGTCTCGGCGGCCGGCATCGGCTGCGCATACCACTGTTCCAGGCTGATGAAGCCCTGCAGGGCCTCGGTCACCAACAAGGCCTGCCATTGCCCGGTTTCGCGGCGGGCAGCGCAGTAGACGATGTTCGGCGTGCGGACACCGAGACGGGCCAGGGCGCGGTAGGCTTCCAGCTCGCGGAGGATGGTGGGGCGCCCCAGCGGATGGCGCCACGAGCGATGCGTGTGACCCGTCTGGCGCTTGCAGTACAGCGCCGGCCGGCTGTTATCCCAGCTTTGCAGCAGGCGTACGCCACTTTCTCCACCACGGCGCTGATTGGCTTCTTCGACCCACTCGCCGGGGCTGTTCCACCAGCGGTCGAATTCGGTCGAGGGCAGGGCGCTGAGTGCCTTTTCACTGAGGATGCCCACGCTCAGGCCTCCTTGCGTAGCACGTAGGTGCGCCACATGGCATAGCCGGGCAGGAAATCCTGATGGCCAATGATGGCGAAGCCGGCCTCGCGGAACTCACGCTCGATCACTGCACGGGGCACCACGAAGCGATTCTGGTTCTGCGTGCTACGGCCTTCGGCAGCACGACGGGCCTCCAGACGGCTGCGCTTCCAGGCCTTGTAGTTGCCGTCGACCCACAGCGACAGGATTACCGTGTCACGGCTGACCCGGTGAAATTCGCGCAGCACGGCCAGGCGATGCTCGCTCGACTCGATGTGGTGCAGCAGGCGGATGCAGAAGATGCAGTCCACCGCGTTATCGCCCAGCTCGATATCGAAAGCCGAGGTGCGGAAACTGTTGACCCGTGCGACCACCTCCGGCGCCTGCGCGGCACGCGCGGTGGCGATCATGTCGGCGGAGTTGTCGGCGGCGAGGATGACGCGGTTCGGCTGCTCGCAGAGCATGGGCCAGAAGCGTCCGGCACCGCAGGGCAGGTCGAGTACCAGGTTGGGCTGATCAGCCAGCTTCAGCGCGTTACGCGCTACCTGCACGTCACGCCAGTGCGACAGGCGCCTGGCCAGGCCGTCCTGATGCTTGTGCAGGTACTGCTGGGCGTGGTCGAAGTCGTACTTGCGGGAAAACTCCAGCTCGATGGGGCTTTGCTTGGTCATGGCGAACGTCCGGCAAATGGGTCACGTTCGCCACCCTAGAGGTCAGGGCATCAAGGTCGCGTCAAAGGGTTGTGAAAATTTCGTCAAGACGCGCTGGCCAACTCCACTCGAAAGCGGGTGCCGCCACCCGGTTCGCTCTGCAGACTCACTGTCCAGCCCTGCTTGGCGCAGATCCGCTTGACCAGCGACAGGCCCAGGCCAAGCCCTTCGCCACGCGCCTGCGGGCCGCGGACGAAGGGCTGGAAGATCTGCTCGTGCTGTTCGAGGGGAATCCCCGCGCCGCTGTCTTCGATGCGGAAGGCGCCTTGTTCGAGGATCAGGCGTACGCCGCCACGCTCGGTGTAATGCAGGGCATTGCGCAGCAGGTTGGCCATTACCGTGGCGAGAAAGGTGGCGTTGTACTGCCCATGATCCTCGCCCTCGACCTGCATCTGGAACGCCAGGCCCTTTTCCTGCATCAGTGCGCCCCAGCGACTGGCCTGCTCCTCGGCGACACTGGCCAGGGAGCGGTCGCCGATGAACACCGCTTCGTTGCTCTTGTCGCGGGCCAGTTGCAGAAAGGTCTGCACCAGTTCACGCATTTCCTCGCAGGCGCGGGCGATGCGGGCGACCTGCTCCTTTTCGCGCGGGGCCAGCGGCGCCTCGCTGAGCAATTCGCAGGAGGAGGCGATGATCATCAGTGGCGTGCGCAGTTCGTGGCTGACATCGCTGGTGAACAGGCGTTCGCGCTCCAGCGACTGACGCACCTGGCCGAGGGTGCTGTCGAAGGCTGCCGCCAGTTGGCCGATCTCGTCGTTCGGATAGTCTGGCGCCAGTGGTGGTGCCAGTGGGTGCAGTTGATCGCGATGGCGCACTTGCTGGGCCAGGCGCGTCACCGGTGCCATGACCTTGCGTGCCGTCACCAGGCCCAGGCCCCAGGCCGCGATCACGGTGAGCAGGAAACCGGCGAGGACGACGTTGAACAGGGCGCTTTCGCGGGCTTCGAACTCCTCCTGTTCCTGCACCAGCATGTAGGTCTGGCCATTGATCTCCTGCACGTAGACGTAATAGGCCTGATCACCGCTGACCACCTCGTTGAAGCCGTCCTGCAGGCCCTTGTACTCCGCCGGAATGGCATATTTGGCCTGGTCGGAGGAGAAGAAGCGGGTGCTGCTGTCCAGGCGCGGTGGGAGGCCCTGGCTGATGTCCTCCTTGAGGGTTTCGTCCAGTTGGCGACTCATGTCCTGTGACACCAGATGCTCTTCGATGAAGTGCACCACGGCGACGATGCTCAGGGAAAACAGGCCGCTGACCATCACGGTCATCAGCACGAAGGCGATCAGGATACGCCGTTCGAAGGGTTGCTTAGACAGCATGGGCGGTCTCCGCCAGGCGATAACCGACGCCGTGAATGGTATGCAGCAGCGGGGTGGGGAAGGGTTTGTCGAGCACCTGGCGCAACTGATGGACATGGCTGCGCAGGCTGTCGCTGTCCGGGCAGTCGTCGCCCCACAGCGCTTCTTCCAGCGCCTCGCGGCGCACCACCGCCGGGCTGCGTTGCATGAGGATGGCCAGTAACTTCAGGCCCAACGGGTTGAGCTTGAGCGCTTGGCCGGCGCGGCTGACATGCAGGGTGTCGAGGTCGTAGACCAGGTCGGCGATCTGCAGCTGGCGTTTGCGACTGCCACGGCTGCGACGCAGGATTGCCTCGATACGCGCGACCAGTTCGGACAGGGCGAAGGGTTTGATCAGGTAGTCGTCGGCGCCGGCATTGAGGCCTTGCAGGCGGTCATCGAGGGCATCGCGAGCAGTGAGCATGAGGATCGGCACTTCGTTGCGGCCGTCCTCGCGCAGGCGTTTGCACACCTGATAGCCGTCCATGCCCGGCAGCATGATGTCCAGCACGATCAGGTCGTAATGGCCAGTGCTGGCCAGGTGCAGACCGCTGAGGCCGTCCTGCGCGCAGTCCACGGTAAAGCCCTTGAGCTGCAGGTAGTCGAGCACGTTGGCGAGAATGTCTCGATTGTCTTCGATGACCAGAATACGCATTGGCGGTAAGTCCCGGGTTTGACGATTTTTTCACACGGCTTTGACGAACGGCTCACGATACGCGGAGCAGACTCCGGCTCGTTCATCCTAAAAGGATCATACGATGCCTCGGCTCCATTACGCGCAACTTCGTTATCTGTCGATCATTCTGCTGGTATGGCTGGCAGTGTTCTTCCTCACCCGCAGCGTGCTGCTGGTCAGTCATCTGAGCGACGCCGGGATCAACCCCGCCAATCTGCTCGGCCTGTATGGCGTTGGCCTGATCTATGACCTGAGCTTTCTGCTCTACGCTGTCGCGCCCATGGCGTTGTACCTGCTGCTGTGCCCGGCCTGGCTGTGGCAGCGGCGCTGGCATCAGCGGCTGCTGATCGGCGTGGCCGCCGTCAGTATCTTCGTGATGTTCTTCACCGCGGTGGCCGAATGGCTGTTCTGGGACGAATTCGGCGTGCGCTTCAACTTCATCGCCGTGGATTACCTGGTGTACTCCAAGGAGGTGGTGGACAACATCCTCGAGTCCTACCCGATCTATCCGCTGCTGGCGTTGCTGGCTGCCCTGGCGATTGGCCTCACGTTCGCCCTGCGGCGCGCCCTACGCACTGCACTGCAGGCGCCGCGTCTGCCATTCAAGCGCGCAGTCGTTGGTGTCGGGATGTTGGCCGGGCTGGTCGGCCTGTGCCTGGTCGTGATCGGTCAGGACACACCGCGTGGCCTCGGCGGCAATACCTATCAGCGCGAGCTGGCGAGCAATGGGCCGTACCAGTTCTTCGCCGCCTTCCGTAACAACGAGCTGGATTACCAGCAGTTCTACGCCACCCTGCCGGATCAGGACATTGCCAGCCTGCTGCGCGAAGAAGTCGCCGAGCCCAATGCTCGCTTCATCGGCAGTGATCTGGAGGATATCCGTCGGGTGATCGACAACCCGGGCAAGGCCAAGCCGCTCAACGTGGTGCTGGTGACCATCGAAAGCCTCAGTGCCAAGTACCTGGGCAGCTTCGGCGATAGCCGTGGTCTGACGCCGAATCTCGACGAGCTGCGTAAGCACAGCCTGGTATTCACCCACTTCTATGCCACCGGTACTCGCACAGACCGTGGCCTGGAGGCGGTCACCCTGTCCATGCCGCCGACGCCGGGGCGCTCCATCGTCAAGCGCATCGGTCGTGAGGCCGGTTACGCCAGCCTGGGCCAGCAACTGGGCGCCAAGGGCTATGACAGCGTGTTCATCTATGGCGGGCGCGGTTACTTCGACAACATGAACGCCTTCTTCGGCGGCAATGGCTATCGCATCGTTGACCAGAGCAGCGTCGCCGACGCCGACATGAGCTTCCAGAACGCCTGGGGCATGGCCGACGAGGATCTCTATCGCCAGGCGCTAAAGGTGGCCGATGCCGACCATGCCAGTGGCAAGCGTTTCTTCCTGCAACTGATGACCACCTCCAACCATCGTCCCTATACCTATCCGGATGGTCGTATCGACATCAAATCGGGCGAGGGGCGCGAGGGCGCGGTCAAGTACACCGACTATGCCATCGGCCAGTTCCTCGCCGAGGCGCGCAGCAAGCCCTGGTTCGACGACACCCTGTTCGTCTTCGTCGCCGACCACACCGCCGGCAGCGCCGGGCGTGAAGACCTGCCGGTGGCCAACTACCACATCCCGTTGTTCGTCTACTCGCCGAAGCACGTCAAACCGGCCGAGTACGCCGATGTGGCCAGCCAGATCGATGTGGCGCCGACGCTGATGGGGCTGCTGAATCTGGACTACGTCTCGACCTTCTTCGGCCGCAACGTGCTGCGTGAGGATCATGCACCAGGCCGTGCGCTGCTGGGCAACTACCAGTATCTGGGGCTGTTCGACGGCCAGGATCTGGCGATTCTCAGCCCACGCCAGGGCATGCGCCGCCACGAGGATGCCCTGGGGCGCAGTCGTGAGACCCGCGTAGGCAATGACGATCCGCTGATGCGCCGCGACATCGCCTACTACCAGGGCGCCAGCCATGCCTTCAAGAAGCGCCTGATCGCCTGGCACCCAGACGATCAGCCAGATCAACGCATGAGCCAGCGCTGAGGAGCCGAGCATGACGTCGCGTTACTTCAACTTCACCCTGGCGCTGAGCATTCCGCTGGCGCTGATGGCCCTGTTGCTGCTGATCGACCCCAGCCCCCTGGACTTCGCCCTGGAGCGCCTTTTCTACCAGCCGGGCGACGGGTTCATCGGTCGCCACAGCTTCTGGCTGGAGGACATCCTGCATGATCGCGCCAAGCAGGCGGTCATCGCCGTGGGGATACTGGCCATCGCCGGTTTCCTCCTCAGCCTGTTGCCGACACGGCTGCGCCAATGGCGTCGACCGCTGGGTTACCTGGTGCTGGCATTGGGGCTCTCCACCTCGGTGGTTACGCCGCTGAAGACACTGACTGGCATGCATTGCCCCTGGAGCCTGACCGAGTTCGGTGGCCACGAGCAGTTCACGCCATTGCTGGCCGAACGCGCACCCACGGCCAATCCGGGGCGTTGCTGGCCGGGTGGCCATGCCTCCGCCGGGTTCTCGCTGATCGCACTGTTTTTCGTCCTGCGTGACCGCAAGCCCCGCGCGGCCCGAGCCGCACTGATGTTCGCGCTCGGCCTGGGCGCAGTGTTTTCGCTGGGGCGCATGGCGCAGGGCGCGCACTTTCTTTCACACAACCTGTGGACGCTGCTGATCGACTGGGTCATCTGCCTGGTGACCTACCGCCTGGTCCTGTATCGAGCACCGGCCGTACAGGTTCAGCACACGCAACTGGCCTGGGGAGGACAGGGACAATGAAAGGTTTGCTGCAGATGTTACGCCTGGCTATCGCCGCTGCTGTATTCCTAGGTGCCCTGTTGGCGTTGCCCCTGAGCATGGCCTGGGGCGCCAGCAATTCCAGCGCACCTGCAGTGGCGGTACGCGCGGCCGGCTGGGCGCAGCCCCTGGACAAGCGCATCAACCTCTACCGCATGGCGCCCGGTCTGTATCGCAGCGCCTTACCCAAGGCGCAGGACTGGCCGCAGCTGGAGCAACTCGGCGTTGCCACGGTGATCAACTTCTACCAGAAGAGTGACGAGCAGTGGCTGCGTGATCCGCGTGTACGGCAGATTCAGCTGCCGCTGCATACCGACCGCATCGACGACACCGATGTGATCGAGGTGATGCGCAGCATTCGCCAAGCACAGGCTCAGGGCCCGGTGCTGATCCATTGCAAGCATGGGCAGAACCGTACCGGCCTGATCGCTGCGATGTATCGTATCATCTATCAGGACTGGAGCAAGGAGCAGGCGCTGGCAGAGATGGCCGGCGGTGGCTTCGGTGGTGAAGACCGCATGGGCGATGCCGAACGCTACATTCGCGATGCCGATGTCGGCGCCTTGCGTACGGCGCTGGAAAGTGGCGCCTGCAGCACTAGCCCCTGGGCGCTGTGCCAGCTCAAGACCGCACTCGCCGACTGGATTGGGGGCTCCTGATATGACGACCTGCCAGCGGATGCTGCTGGGCGGATTGCTGGTCATGCTCGCCGCCTGCCAGAGCCTGCGCGAAAGCATGCTGGCTGCCGACTATCCGCCAGCCTTCGTCGATGGTTTCGAGGCGGGCTGCCAGAGTGGGCGGGCAGCCGCCGGCCCGCTGGGCGGATACACCAAGGCGCTCAGCCGCTATCAGGCCGAGCCGCTGTACACGCAAGGGTGGGACGATGGCTTTCGGCAGTGCGAGCAGAGCCAACAACGTGACGACTGGCAGGTCAGTAGCGAGCAGGACTGGCGTGATCGAGAGTGGCGTCATCACGTCGATCAGGCGATGGCCAAGGCTCTTAGCCGCTGAGCCTGGCGCTTGACGCTATGCAGAGGCAGGCAGGCTTCAAACCGATTGGCGATTGGCTAGCTGGTTTTTCGTACCTACGTCCAAATTCCAAATATCTGAACTACGCTGCTGATGGAGGTCAGTTTTCGTGCCGAATTGCTGCGCACGTGACCATCCGTGAGCTCAGGCTTAGGCGCGCCGAGAGCCCCCGCTTCGGGGCGGCGTACAACTGGAACAGGTGAATCGAATGTCGCTGCGCAATATGTCCATTGCTCCCCGGGCTGGTCTGGGGTTCGGTTTAGTGGCGTTGTTGGTGTTATTGATGGGCGTGTGGATGCTCGTCACGCTGAAGAACATCAATGAGCAGTCACAGAAGGTCGAAGATAAATGGGTACCCAGCATACTGGCGTTGAATGATCTGTCGCAGACAGTGCTACGTGTTCGCGCGCTGACCTTGCGCATACTGCTCGATCACAATCTGGCCAAGTCCGAGCCAAGTCTCAAACGGGCCGATGAGCTGTTGGCACATGTCAAGGCTGTACAGGACACCTACGAGAAGTTGATTTCTTCTGCCGAGGAACGGCGGATATTCGAGCAATTCCAGGCGGTCGAGAACGACTATCTGACCGAGCGTGCCGAAGTGCTGCGTCTGGCCCATAGCGGTGATTTTGCTGCTGCTTTAGCCCGCTTCGATGAGGGGGCGCTCAATCGCCATGCCGATGCACTGGCCGCATCTCTGGCTTCGCTGGCAAAGTTGAATGACGAGGGCGTCAATGCGGCGACTGAGTCTATCTCGATTGCCGATAGCGAGGCTCGATACGGTGTTTTCGTTGCCATTGTCCTGGCCCTCGGCACTACCGTCATGCTGGCAGTGGTGCTGACCCGCAGCATCGTCGCCCCGCTCGGTGAGGCCGTACAGGCCGCCGAGTTCGTCGCGGCGGGTGATCTGACCCAGGCCATCCAGGCGGCCGGCAAGGACGAGCCGGCACGCCTGCTGGCGGCACTGAAGGTGATGCAAGGCAGCCTGCGCGGGACGATCCAGAGCATTGCCGACTCGTCCAACCAGTTGGCTTCGGCATCCGAAGAGCTGCATGCCGTCACTGAGGATGCCACCCGTGGGCTGCACCAGCAAAACACCGAAATCGAACAGGCTGCCACGGCGGTCAATCAGATGACGGCGGCGGTCGAGGAGGTGGCGCGCAATGCCGTCAGCACCTCGGAGGCCTCGCGAGAATCCAATACCACCGCGCAGCGCGGGCGTCAGCAGGTTCGCCAGACGGTCGACTCCATCGGCCAACTGGCGGCTGATGTGACCGAAACCTCGGCCGAGGTGGAGCAGTTGGCGCAGCGCGTACACGAGATCAGCAAGGTACTGGATGTGATTCGCGCCATCGCCGAGCAGACCAACCTGCTGGCGCTCAATGCCGCCATCGAGGCGGCGCGTGCGGGGGAAGCTGGGCGTGGTTTTGCCGTGGTCGCCGATGAAGTGCGTGCCCTGGCGCACCGCACCCAGCAGTCCACGCGGGAGATCGAGCAGATGATCGGTGGCATCCAGAACGGTACGGAGCGCGCCGTCAGTGCCATGCAAAGCAGTAATGGTCGCGCCCGTTCGACACTGGAGGTGGCCCAGGCCGCGGGTGTGGCGCTGGAGCAGATCACCCAGGCCATCGCCTCGATCAATGAGCGCAATCTGGTGATCGCCAGTGCCTCGGAGGAGCAGGCGCAGGTGGCGCGCGAGGTGGATCGCAACCTGGTGAATATCCGCGATCTGTCGTTGCAGACCTCGGCGGGGGCCAACCAGACCAGTGCCGCGAGTCAGGAGCTGTCGCGCCTGGCAGTGGATCTCAACGGCCTGGTGGCGCGCTTCAAGGTCTGAAGCGCAGTACGGCAAATGAAAACGGCGCCCGTGGGCGCCGTTTTTCTTGCTGCAGTACCGCTAGATCACTTACCGGCCCAGCGCTTGAGCACCAGGGTGGCGTTGGTGCCGCCGAAACCGAAGCTGTTGCTCATCACTGTATCGACCTTGGCGTTCTCTTCGGTCTTGCGCACGATCGGCATATCGGCCACTTCCGGGTCGAGTTCGTCGATGTTGGCCGAACCGGCGATGAAGTTGTTTTCCATCATCAGCAGGCAGTAGATCGCTTCCTGCACACCGGCGGCGCCCAGGCTGTGACCGGAGAGGCTCTTGGTGGAGCTGATCTTCGGTGCCTTGCCTGCGAACACTTCACGCACGCCACGGATTTCCGCAACGTCACCGACCGGCGTCGAGGTGCCGTGGGTGTTGAGGTAGTCGATCGGGGTGTCGACGGTGGACAGCGCCTGCTGCATGCAGCGCACTGCGCCTTCGCCGCTGGGGGCGACCATGTCATAGCCGTCGCTGGTGGCACCGTAGCCGACGATTTCAGCGTAGATCTTCGCGCCACGAGCCAGAGCGTGCTCCAACTCTTCGACCACGACCATGCCACCGCCACCGGCGATGACGAAACCGTCACGCTTGGCGTCGTAGGCACGCGAGGCTTTTTCCGGAGTCTCGTTGTACTGGGTGGAGAGGGCGCCCATGGCGTCGAACAGGCAGCTCTGGCTCCAATGTTCTTCCTCACCACCGCCAGCGAAGACGATGTCCTGCTTGCCCAGCTGGATCTGCTCCATGGCCTGGCCGATGCAGTGTGCGCTGGTGGCACAGGCCGAGGAGATGGAGAAGTTCACGCCCTTGATCTGGAACGGCGTGGCCAGGCAGGCGGAAACGGTGCTGCCCATGGTGCGGGTGACGCGGTATGGGCCGATGCGCTTGACGCCTTTCTCGCGCAGGGTGTCCAGGGCTTCCATCTGGTTGAAGGTGGAGGCGCCGCCGGAGCCTGCGATCAGGCCGGTACGTGGGTTGGACACCTGCTCCGGGGTCAGGCCGGAGTCCTTGATCGCCTGTTCCATGGACAGGTAGGCGAAGGCAGCGGCATCACCCATGAAGCGCATGATCTTGCGGTCGATCAGCTCTTCCAGGTTCAGATTCACGGAGCCGGAAACATGGCTGCGCAGGCCCATTTCGGCGTAGGACGGGTTGAAGCGAATACCCGATTTGCCTTCGCGCAGGCTGCTGGTCACGGTTGCTTTGTCACTGCCCAGGCAGGAAACGATGCCCAGACCGGTAATCACGACACGACGCATGTGCAAGTCCTTCAGAAACTGTCGGTGGAAGTGAAGAGGCCGACACGCAGGCCTTCAGCGCTGTAGATTTCACGGCCGTCTACGCTGACGTTACCGTCGGCGATGCCGAGGATCAGCGAGCGGCTGATGGTGCGCTTGATATGAATGTTGTAGGTGACCTTCTTGGCGGTCGGCAGAACCTGACCGAAGAATTTGACCTCACCCGAACCCAGGGCACGGCCACGGCCGGGGTTGCCCTGCCAGCCGAGGTAGAAGCCAACCAACTGCCACATGGCATCGAGGCCCAGGCAGCCCGGCATCACCGGGTCGCCCTCGAAGTGGCAGCCGAAGAACCACAGATCCGGATTGATGTCGAGCTCAGCGACGATTTCGCCCTTGCCGTACTTGCCGCCGGTCTCACTGATATGAACGATGCGATCGATCATCAGCATGTTCGGGGCGGGCAGTTGCGCGTTCCCCGGACCGAAGAGTTCGCCGCGGCTGCAGGCGAGCAGATCTTCCCGGGAATAGGCGTTTGGTTTTGTCATGCGAGCTCCTCAATTGTCCCCATGCTTCTAAGGCTGGGCGAATCGTCCTGGCCGGCGGTAACGCAGGGTGTATGCCGGCAGCCTAGTCATAGACTGTTGCGTTGTGGTGAAAGTCACAGTGCTGTGAGTACAGTTGTACTCCGCTGTTTCTCGCTTGTCACAAATGTGCCGCCACAGGTTGTAACCGTACAGCCTTGCGCAGGCGTCGGCGAGTGCCAATTGGCCTATGGTCGGGGGGCTAGCCAGCGCTGCAACAGGCGCTGTAGATCCGCGCGTTTGAAGGGCTTGGCCAGGTAATCGTTCATCCCGGCTTCCAGACAGCTCTCCCGATCCCCCTGTAGCGCGTTGGCGGTCAGGGCGATGATGGGCAGTTGCATGCCTTGTGGCAGTTGGCGAATCCGCCGCGTGGCCTCGTAGCCGTCCATCAGCGGCAAGCGGCAGTCCATCAGGATCGCCGCGTAGTCGAACTGCCCGACCTGCTGCACGGCCTGCTGGCCGTCGCCCACCAGCGTGACCTGATACCCCAGGCTGCGCAGCATGGCTTCGATCACCGTCTGGTTGACCGGGTTGTCTTCCACCAGCAGCACGTGCTGGCCGTCGCCACTTGTCAGGTTCTGACCTTCGGCGTTCGGCTGGCGTTCCATCTCCGTGCGAAATGGCAGGGGTATTTCCAGGGTGAACACCGAGCCACTGCCGACTTCGCTCTGCGCACTGAGGGTGCCGCCCATGCGCTCGGCGAGGGTGCGGGCGATCGGCAGGCCCAGGCCGGTACCGCCGTAGCGGCGGGAGATCGAGTTGTCGGCCTGGGCAAAGGCATCGAACATGCGCGCCAGGTGCTCGGCACCGATGCCGATGCCGCTGTCGCGCACGGTGCAGGTGAACCAGAGCACCTGATCGTCCAGGGGCTGCCAGTGGCTTTCCACCGAAATGCCGCCTTCCTCGGTGAATTTCAGTGCGTTGCCGATCAGGTTGACCAGAATTTGCCGAATACGCGTCGGATCGCCGCTGACCTCCAGGCGTTCCAGGCCTGGCTGATGCTCCTGCGAAAGCGTCAGGCCGCGTTGCTGGGCACTGTGCTGGAAGACCTGAACCGACCCCTGCATGAGCTCCAGCAGGTTGAACGGGATGCTCTCCAGTTCCAGGGCGCCGCGCTCGATGCGAGAAAAATCGAGGATGTCGTTGATCACCTTGAGCAGGTGCTCGGTGGATTCGGCTGCAAGCGCGGCGTACTCGGCCTGTTCGTCGTTGAGCGGAGTGGTTTCCAGCAGTTGCAGCATGCCCAGCACGCCGTTCATCGGCGTGCGCAGCTCATGGCTCATCATCGCCAGAAAGTCGGACTTGGCGCGGTTGGCATGCTCGGACTCTTCACGGGCCTGAATCAGCGCGGTTATGGCCTGCTGCTGTTCGCGGCCGCCGCGATCCAGGGCGCTGGCCAGGTTATTGATATGGCGGGCCAGGTCGGTCAGTTCGTCATTGCCTGACTCACGCAGCGGTTGGCTGTAATCGCCGTTCTGGATGCGCTCCAGCGCCTGGCCCATGGCGCTGAGGGGCTGGGCCAGGCGCCGGGCCAGACGCCGGGCAAGCAGGAAGGTGAGCAGCAGGGCGAACAGCGAAAGCACGCCCGCCTTGAGCAATATCTCCTGCTGGCGGGCATTGAAGGTGTCGTTGGACATTGCCACCACCACACGCCCCAGATAACCGTCGCCGAGCATCTTGTCGCGCGGTGCGTCGGGTTGCAGGCGCTGCAGGCGGATCGGCGCCTGGAAGACTTCTACGTGTGGCGTGGCCTGGCCCTGCACCTTGGGACGCTCCACGTAAACCAGGATCTCGTCGTCCCGGTCACGCACTTCAGCAAAGCGCACATCCGGCGTATCCAGCGTCGCCAGCAGCAGCCGGTCGAGTGCTTCGCGGTTGTCGTTGAGCACCGCCTGTTCGGTCGCGGGGGCCAGTTGGTTGGCGATCAACTGCCCGGTGTGGTTAAGCTCCTGGCGCAGATCCTGAAGGCGGGTGAAGGTCAGAAAACCGGTCAGCAACAGCGTCAGCAGCAAGGCTGGGCCGACGCTGATCAGTTGAGTGCGGGTGTGAATGTTCCAGCCACGACGCTGAGTCATGAGCGGGTATTCCTGGCGCGAGGAGCGGGGCGCGAAGAGGCGAGCGCGAGGAGAGGGGGCTGGGCACTACCGGTGGGCACGGTTCCGTCCTTGGCGAAAAACGTCGAGCCGGCATGGTAACCGACCCGTATGGCTTTGCCAGCGTCCTCTGCGTATGAGCGGCGCTATTTCGCGTTTCTGGCCGTTTGCCCGGCCCATGCACTGAACTTTTGCCCTGGCTGGTGACTCTCGGCTCCGTATAATGCCTGCAGAACGCCAGCCAGACTGGCCCCATTCGGAAGTTTTATGACTGAATCACTCCCTATCGCCGTATTGGGTGGCGGCAGCTTCGGTACCGCCCTGGCCAACCTGCTGGCAGAGAATGGCCAACGTGTTCTGCAATGGATGCGCGACCCCGAGCAGGCCGAGCAGATGCGTATCAATGGCGAGAATCCGCGTTACCTCAAGGGCGTGAAGTTGCACCCAGGCATCGAGCCGACCAACGACCTGCCAATGGCGCTGGAGCAGGCCGAACTGGTGCTGGTCGCGTTGCCTTCCAGCGCGCTGCGTGCTGCACTGCAGCCGGTGGCTGAACGTTTGGCCGGCAAGATGCTGATCAGTACGACCAAGGGCATCGAGGCCAAGACCTTCAAGCTGATGAGTCAGATTCTCGAGGAAATCGCGCCGGGCGCCCGCATCGGTGTGCTCTCCGGGCCGAACCTGGCCAAGGAAGTGGCCGATCACGCGCTCACCGCCACGGTCATCGCCAGCGAAGACGAAGCGCTTTGCCTGCGCGTGCAGGAAGCCCTGCATGGCCGTACCTTCCGTGTTTATGCCAGTGCCGATCGCTTCGGCGTGGAGCTGGGCGGCGCGCTGAAGAACGTCTACGCCATCATGTCGGGCATGGCGGCCGCATTGGGCATGGGCGAAAACACCAAGAGCATGCTGATCACCCGGGCACTGGCGGAGATGACGCGCTTCGCGGTCAAACTCGGCGCCAACCCCATGACTTTCCTCGGCCTGGCCGGGGTCGGCGATCTGATCGTCACCTGCTCGTCGCCCAAGAGCCGCAACTATCAGGTGGGCTTCGCCCTGGGCGAGGGGCTCAGTCTCGAAGAGGCGGTCGAGCGTCTGGGCGAGGTCGCCGAGGGGGTCAATACCCTGCGCGTGCTCAAGGCGCGCGCGGAAGAACTCGAGGTCTACATGCCGCTGGTCGCCGGCCTGCACGCCATTCTGTTCGAAGGGCGCACCCTGGCTCAGGTGATCGAGTTGCTGATGACGGGCGAGCCGAAAACCGATGTCGATTTCATCCCTACCGCGGGTTTCTAAGGAGAGCACGATATGAACGACGAAAAACGGGATCTGGAACGCGAGTCGATCCTGCTGCGCACGCTGTGGATGGTGATCTTCGTTATCGTCTGGCAACTGGCCGAACTGGTGCTCGGCGCCGTGGTGCTGCTGCAACTGGGGTATCGTCTGTTCTACGGCGCGCCGAACGCCGGGCTGATGGGGTTTGGCGATAGCCTGAGCCAGTACCTGGCGCAGATCGGTCGTTTCGGCACCTTCAATACCGACGAGAAACCCTGGCCGTTCGCCGATTGGCCGACGCCGCGTGCGCCCGAGGGCGAAGTTGCGCACAGCATACCGCCCGCACCCCACCCGGTTCGCGACGAGGAGCCGAAGCTGTGACGCTCTGGCTGCTGCGCCACGGCCAGGCCGAGGCGCATGCTGCCAGCGATGCCCAGCGCGAGCTGACCGATTTCGGACGTCAGGAAGTGCTGCAAAGCGCTGCTCATCTGGCCGGGCAACCGCTTGCGGCGATCATCGCCAGCCCCTATGTGCGTGCCCAGCAGACGGCCCAGCTGGTGCGTCAGCAACTGGGCTTCCAGCGGGCGATCATTACTGCGCCCTGGCTGACGCCCAGTGGCGATGTGCGTGAGGTGGTTCGTCAGCTCGATGCCTATGAAGGGCAGGATGTGTTGCTGGTCAGCCATCAGCCGCTGATCGGTGAACTGGGTGGTTGGCTGGTACACGGGCATCGCCAGCAACCTTTGTCCATGCATACGGCCAGCCTGGCGCAACTGCAGGGCGAGCTGGTCGCGGCGGGCTCCCTGCAGCTGTTGGCGTTGCTGCATCCCCACTGAGCTTCGGCACGGTTATTGGCATCGATACATTTCTTAACTTGCACCTCCTTTGTCTGCGTGGAATAGTCAACCAAGCAAGTGCTTGGTTGATCCTTACAAAAACAACAAAGGAGGAAGGCCTGTGGCAGAAGCGATCCGTTTGCCGCTTGAGCTGTTCTACGAGCGTGAAGCAAAACACCCGAACAACCGTTACATGGTTCAGCCCTTGTCGGGTGGCCAACTGCTGGAACTGAACTGGGCGGAGGTCGGCGAGCAGGCACGCCGCGCCGCACACTGGTTGCGCAGTCGTGAACTGCCGCCGAGCAGCCGAATCGCCATCGTTTCCAAGAACTGCGCCCACTGGATCATCGCCGATCTGGCGATCTGGATGGCCGGGCATGTCTCCGTTCCGCTTTATCCCAATCTCACCGCCGATTCCGTGCGCCAGGTGCTCGAACATTCGGAAGCGGCGCTGGCGTTCATCGGCAAGCTCGATGACTGGCCAGCGATGGCGCCCGGGGTGCCGGAAGGTCTGGCGACCATCAGCCTGCCATTGCATCCCGTGGGGAATTTCGACTACAGCTGGGACGACCTGCAGCGCAGCTCGCCGATTCAGGACGACCCGAAACCGGCGCCCAGCCAACTGGCCACCATCATCTACACCTCGGGTACCACCGGTACGCCCAAGGGTGTGATGCACAGCTTTGCCAACTTCGGCTTCGCCGCCAGCAATGCAACCAAATTGTTCGGGGTGAACGAAAGCGACCGGGTGATTTCCTACCTGCCGCTGTGCCACGTGGCCGAACGCATGTTCGTCGAGCTGGCGTCGCTCTATGCGGGGCAGACGGTGTTCTTCGCCGAAAGCCTGGATACCTTCCTCCAGGACCTCAAGCGCGCACGCCCGACGGTGATGTTCGGCGTGCCACGGATCTGGACGAAGTTTCAGATGGGTGTATACAGCAAGATGCCGGCGCAGAAGCTCGACCGCCTGCTCAGGCTGCCGATCATCGGCCGCATCATTGGGCGCAAGGTGCTTGCCGGGCTGGGCCTCGATGCCATTCGCTACGCGTTGTCTGGCGCGGCGCCGGTGCCCGAGGCACTGCTCAACTGGTATCGCCGCCTGGGCATGGATATCCAGGAGGTCTACGGCATGACCGAAAACTGTGGCTATTCCCATGTCTGCCGCCCGGGGCGCTTCAAACTGGGCTGGATCGGCCAGAACAATCCGGGCGTGGAGGTGCGCATCGCCGAGGATGGCGAGGTGCAGGTGCGCAGTGGCGCGACCATGCTGGGCTACTACAAGGATCCCGTGAAAACCGCAGAAACGCTCACCGAGGATGGTTTTCTGCGTACCGGCGACAAGGGCGAGCAGGATGCTGACGGCAATCTGCGCCTGACCGGTCGGCTCAAGGAAATCTTCAAGACCAGCAAGGGCAAGTACGTGGCGCCTGCGCCCATCGAGATTCGTCTCGGCGAGCATCCGCGCATCGAGCAGGTGTGCGTGGTCGGTGATGGCTTGCCACAGCCCATCGCGCTTTGCGTGCTGTCGGATGTCGGGCGGCATGAGGCGGCCAATGACGGCCGTGGCGAGCTGGAGAACAGCCTGCGTAGCCTGGTCGAAGAGGTCAACGGGCGTCTCGACCAGCACGAACGCTTGCAGGGGCTGGTACTGGTCAGCGAGGTCTGGGGGGTGGAAAACGGATTCCTCACGCCGACCCTGAAGATCAAGCGTGCGGTCATCGAGAACACCTACGGCGAGCGTTTCGGCGAATGGCAGCAGCGTAGCGAAGTGGTGCTCTGGCACGATTGACCATCAGCCACGGGCCGGCACATGCCGGCTCGCATCCCATACGAGGACGACTGGATGACACTTTGGAAACGCCTGCCCGATATCGAGGCGCTCAACGCGACGCTGAAGAGCACCATTGGCGAGGTACTCGATATTCGCTTCGAGTCCTTCGACGATGATTCGATCAGTGCCAGCATGGCGGTCGATGCGCGCACTCATCAGCCCTATGGTTTGCTGCATGGGGGCGCCTCGGTGGTGCTCGCCGAAACCCTGGGTTCCACCGCCAGCTACCTGTGCATCGATACCAGTCGTTTCTACTGCGTGGGGCTGGAAGTCAATGCCAACCACCTGCGCGGACTGCGCAGCGGGCGCGTACATGCGGTCGCGCGCCCAGTCCACCTGGGGCGCAGCACGCATGTCTGGGACATTCGCCTGACCGGCGACGACGGCAAGCCCAGCTGTATTTCCCGTCTGACCATGGCCATCGTGCCGCTCGGTGAGCAGCCGCCGCGCGGTTGAGGCGTTACGTCCTGCAATTTCATCCAAGATTTGCCCGTGGCTTGTCGGTAGATTAGGCGCCATGGAACAGATCACTCACATCCAGAGCAGTTTGCCCGGCGTTCGCCTTATCGACGCCGCGTACCACCGCTTCGCCTTTCCCCGCCATTTCCACCTGGAATACCACGTGGGCATGCTGGTTCAGGGGCAGCATCGCTACGTCTATGGCGGCGAACGCCGTCACGTCGGGGCAGGGGATGTGTTGCTGATGGCGCCCGAAGGCATTCATGACGGCGCCTGTCTGGATGGCTCGGGTTATCGCATCCGGGTCATGGCATTCGATCCGCACTGGCTCGAGCAGGCCAGTCGCACCCTCAGCGAGGGGCGCCAGGGCGCTCCCCGGCTGACCACCACCAGCCTGCGCCATCCGATCCTGCAGCAGCGGTTGCAGCATTTCCATGCGGCCATGTTCGAAGGTTCGGCGCTGGCGCAAGAGAGTGCATTGTGGCAAGCCCTGGCGCAGTTGCTGGAGATGGGGTCGACGTTGCGCATCCAGGATCCGCAGCGCGCCTTCGACAACCCGACCTGGCAGCGTCTGCGTGAGTGGTTGGAGACGCGCCTGGACGACCCGCCCTCGCTGGAAGAACTCGCCGCATTCTGTGCGATGAGCCCCTGGCAGGCGCTGCGCCGCTTTCGCCAGCACACCGGTTTGCCACCGCACCAGTGGTTGACCCAACTGCGCCTGCAGCGCGCGTTGCCTCTGGTGCTGGCGGGTGAGCCGCTGAGCGAGATCGCCTTGCGCCTGGGCTTCTACGATCAGGCGCACTTCTCGCGGCTGTTCCGCCGTACCTACGGGCTGCCGCCGGCGCGCCTGCGCCAGGGCTGATACCCGCAAAGACTCACCCCCTTCCTATCACATGGAGAACAACCATGCAGGAGACATCCGTCTTGCTGTCGCTCGCTGCCGTCTTCGCGGTGGCCCTCATCAGCCCTGGCCCGGATGTGGCCCTGGTGGTGCGCACCGCTCTGCACCAGGGGCGTCGCGCAGGTTTGCTCAGCGCCCTGGGCCTGGCCTGCGGGATTCTCCTGCACGGTACGCTTGTCCTGAGCGGCGTGGCCTTGCTGCTCAGTCGCACCGAATGGCTGTTCGATCTGCTGCAGGTTGCCGGTGCCCTGTATCTGGGCTGGCTGGGTATCGGCGCGGTACGCGCCTGGTGGCAGGGCGGGGCAGGGAGCCTGCGCCTGGACAGCGAACTGGCGCCTTCGGCATTCGGCCCCTGGCTGCGCGGTGTATTGACCAACCTGGGCAATCCCAAGGCGCTGGTGTTCTTCCTGGCACTGCTGACCAGCCTGGTGCCGGCTGACATGTCACTGCCGGGCAAGTTTGCCTGTGCCGCGCTGCTGTTCAGCCTCAGCCTGTTCTGGTTCAGCCTGCTCGGCATGACCCTGAGCCGCCCGCTGATGCGTCAACGCTTGCTGCAGGTGGCGCCTGTCGTCGATGTCATCTGCGGATTGGTATTCCTCCTGGTGGCCGCGAGTATCTTCGGTCGGCTGCTGCTATAGACCTGGCCATTGCGCCATTATCGATGGCGGTTACGGTCATTGCCGCTGTGGCGAGGCTGCTGGAGAATCGGCGGGTGTCTTTCAGCAGGAATCGCGCATGTCGCAGCCGATCTTTTTCGCCCATGCCAACGGCTTCCCCTCGGCCACCTACGGCAAGCTGTTCGCCGCGCTGGCACCGGATTATCGGGTCTTGCACCTCGATCAGCATGGGCACGACCCGGCGTTTCCGGTGGATGACAACTGGGGCAATCTGGTCGAGGAGTTGTTGCACCATCTGCGTCTTGGCGGTAAGCCGGTGTGGGGTGTTGGCCACTCGCTGGGTGGGGTGCTGCATTATCACGCCGCACTGCGCTGCCCCGAGCTGTATCGGGGCGTGGTGATGCTCGACTCGCCCGTGCTGACCCTGGCTGATCGCATGGTCATTCGCGCCGCCAAGCGCTTTGGCTTCATCGACCGCATCACGCCTGCAGGTCGTACCCTTGGGCGGCGCGAGGCCTTCGCCGATCTGGCCGAGGCGCGCGATTATTTTGCCGGCAAAGCGCTGTTTCGCCGTTTCGATCCCGACTGCCTGGACGCCTATGTGCAGCATGGTCTCAAGCCGGCGGAGCGGGGCCTGCGCCTACGTTTCGATGCCGCAACCGAGATCAGCATTTACCGCAGCGTGCCCCATGTCGCCCCAGGCAAGCCGCGGCAACTGGCCGTGCCGTTGGCCATGGTGCGTGGGCGCCATAGCCGGGTGGTGCTGCCGCATCATGCACGTTCGCTGCGCTACATGCCGCGGGCGGAATATCACCAGTTGCCAGGCGGGCACATGTTCCCGCTGGAGCGGCCGCAGGACACTGCAGCGCTGCTGCGACAGCTATTCGGGCGCTGGGACGCGGCGCGGGAGGTTTCGGCATGACCGCTCAAGTGGAAGAAGTACGGCTGAGTTTGCCGCATATCGAGTTGGCCGCTCATCTCTACGGCCCCGAGGATGGCAGGCCGGTGATCGCCCTGCATGGCTGGCTGGACAACGCCGCGAGCTTTGCGCGACTGGCGCCACGCCTGCGCGGGGTGCGTATCGTTGCCCTGGACTTCGCCGGGCATGGCCATTCCGATCATCGCGCGCCGGGCTCGGATTATGCCCTGTGGGCCTATGCCCATGACGTGCTGACCGTCGCCGAGCAGTTCGGCTGGCAGCGCTTCTCCCTGCTTGGTCACTCCATGGGTGCGATTACCGCTGTGTTGCTGGCCGGCGCGATGCCCGAGCGGATCGAGCGACTGGCGCTGATCGATGGGCTCATGCCCTACACCAGCGAAGCAGACCAGGCGCCGACCAAGCTGGGGGAGGCGCTGCGGGCCAAGCTGGCGCTCGCGGCCAAGCGCAAGCCGGTCTACACCGAAATGGAGCGTGCGGTGAAGGCGCGCATGAAGGGCGTAGGCGCGGTCAGCCATGAAGCGGCTCAGTTACTGGCCGCGCGCGGGTTGATGCCGGTGCCGGGCGGTTATACCTGGCGCACCGATGCACGCCTGACCTTGCCGTCGCCGCTGCGCTTGAGCAAGGCCCAGGCACTGGCCTTTGTGCAGGCATTAGAGTGCCCAGTCAGTCTGGTGCTGGCTGAGCATGGCATGTTGCAGGCGCAGCCGGGGCTCGCGCCATTGCTGGAGAGCTTGCCGTTCGCGATTCATCGCCTGCCGGGCGGGCACCATCTGCACCTGGATGACGAGGAGGGCGCGCAGCGTGTAGCGGATTGTTTCAATCCATTCCTGGGCTCGCCTTGACTTGCCAGCGCCCCTGGGGAAAGGTGTGGCGGTCTGCCATGGAGGATTGCATGATCACCCCGTTCCCCCGCGCTATCTCTTGCGCTCGTCGCGCCCCTAGCGCCTCGCTCCACTGCTTGCCGATGTCAGCCCGATGAGGGGGTATCTGGGCGGGTGTGTGATTGCCGTTGCGCTGACGAGTGGTGCATTCGCCGCCGATGTGCCAGGGAGTCACGATCTTGAGATTCTGCCGCGCTTCCCGGCGAGCAATATCGTCGCTTTTCAGGAAGCTCCCGATGTCGAGCGCATTTACCCGCAGGGCGCCATTCGCCGCATCAGCGGGCGCT
Source organism: Pseudomonas sp. FG29 (assembly GCF_057809355.1). Taxonomy (NCBI): domain Bacteria; kingdom Pseudomonadati; phylum Pseudomonadota; class Gammaproteobacteria; order Pseudomonadales; family Pseudomonadaceae; genus Pseudomonas; species Pseudomonas sp. FG29. Next base: position 28,409 of record NZ_JBMDJU010000002.1, read on the forward strand.
TGCGTTATGAGCGTGAGGTGCTGGCGGAAGGGCGCTTCCAGGCCGTGACCTACGAGCTGCCGGCTACCCACAGCGCCGACCAGGTGTTCACCCAGGCCCGCCAGACTTTGCATGCCGCGGGAGCCGAGCTGTTGTACTGGTGCCAGGGACGCGATTGTGGCGCGAGCAGCCTGTGGGCCAATTCGGTGTTCGGCAATGCCACGCTTTACGGCTCGGACAATCAGCAGGCTTACGCCTTGCTGCGTCTGGCCGAGCCGCAGCACGAGACGCTGGTGGCGCTGTACAGCATCACTCGCGGCAATCGCCGGGCGTACCTGCATGCCGAGCAGCTCGATGCCGGCACGCCGCTCGGACAGGTTCTGCCGACGCCTTCCACCTTGCTGCGCCAACTGCGCGCGGACGGCCAGTTGCAGCTGTCGGCCGATGCCGAGCCGAACGCCGAGTGGAGTGAGTTGCTGGGGCGTACGCTCAATCTCGACAGCACCCTGCGGGTCAGCCTGTCAGGGGCGCGCGCCGAGGTCTGGCGTGAGGCGTTGATCGCTCAGCGGGTGCGTGAAGCCCGCTTGGAGCTGGGCGAGGGCGGTGAGGGTGTGTTGCTGATCCGGTTGTTGCGCTGAGGTCGACAACTTCGCTACAAGCATTGTCCAGAGCGCCCATCTCGGGCGCTCTGTCGTTAACGAGGAGTTGCGCAGCCATGGCCACCAATGATCGGCTGCTGGTACAGATTCTGTTGCTGGGGCTGCTGGCCGCCAGTTTGTGGGTGTTGGCACCGTTCTGGTCGGCACTGTTCTGGGCCGCGTTGCTGGCGTTTGCCAGTTGGCCACTGATGCGCTGGCTGAGTTTGCGCCTCGGCGGGCGCCTGTCGCTGGCGGCCGGCATCCTGACCGCCTGCTGGGTGGTGCTGGTAGCCGTGCCGCTGGTCTGGCTCGGCTTCAACCTGGCCGACCACATCAAGGATGCCAATGCGCTGGTCAAGGATCTTCAGGTCGATGGTCTGCCGCCGCCGCCGACCTGGCTCGCCGGTTTGCCGTTGGTTGGGGATCGCCTGGTCGACCTGTGGCGCACCATCGATCAGCAGGGCGCTGCCTTCCTCGACACGCTGCGGCCGTATCTGGGGCAGGTGGGCAACTGGCTGCTAGCGCGTAGCGCCAAGATCGGTGGCGGCATGGTCGAGCTCGCCCTGAGCCTGGTGCTGGTGTTCTTCTTCTACCGCGACGGCCCGCGTCTGGCGGTATTCGTGCACAGCCTGCTGGAACGCCTGATTGGTGGTCGCGCCGATCACTATCTGGAGTTGGTTGCCGGTACGGTGCAGCGCGTGGTCAATGGGGTGATCGGTACCGCGGCGGCGCAGGCGCTGCTGGCCTATGTCGGTTTCCTCATTGCCGGTGTGCCCGGGGCCCTGGTGCTGGGCCTGCTGACCTTCGGTTTCAGTTTGATCATGATTCCGCCGCTGATCTGGGGGCCTGCCGTGGCCTGGCTGGTGTGGCAGGGCGAGATCGGCATGGCGATCTTCCTCGGCATCTGGGGCTTCTTCGTGATCAGCGGGGTGGACAACATCCTCAAGCCCTACCTGATCAGCCGTGGCGGCAACCTGCCGCTGGTGGTGGTGCTGCTCGGTGTGTTCGGCGGCATCCTGGCGTTCGGCTTCATGGGCCTGTTCCTTGGGCCAACGCTGCTGGCCGTGGCCTACAGTCTGCTCACCGATTGGGTGGCGGACAGGGCACCGCCTGCCGAGGCAGTGCTCGACAAGCCGCTGCCGGGTGAGGAGTCACGCGGCTGATTCAGCCATTGTCCGGCGGGGTTTACCCCGCCCTACGGGAGCGATCTAGCGGCGTTCGTGCTCGTACTTGTCCAGGGTGTCACGGGCGATCTGTCGGCCCAGCATGATCAGCTCCGGCGCCTTGTAGAACTCGAAGAAGCGGCAGACGCGCTTGGGGACATTGATCAGAATGTCCGGCGGGTAGCCAGCGATCTTGTATTGGGCCAGCGACGTCTGCATGACCTCGAAGCTCTGGTTAACCAGTTCCAGCAGCGAGGCGGGCCCACTGAACTCGGCTACATGCGAGCCGCTTGCGGATTTGGGCGCTGCTTCGCCCTTGCTGCTGGGGGAGGCCGCCGGGCTGATGGCATCGGCGCGCTGCTGCTCGTCGGCCAGCAGCAGGGCGTCGTCCTCGCTCTTGCGGCGAAAGCTTGGCAGGCGCGAGCCCAGGCTGCTCATCAACTGGTCGATGCGGCCCTTTAGCGCAGCCGGTCGCTCGATAACCGGCAACTGGTAATGGTTCTGGTTGGTGGCGTTGAGGTTGACCGCGACGATCAGGTCGCAATGACTGGAGACCACCGGCACGATCGGCAGCGGATTGAGCAGGCCGCCATCGACCAGCATTCGCTTGCCCTGGATGACCGGCGTGAACAGGCTGGGGATCGCCGCCGAGGCGCGCATGGCCTGGTGCAGACATCCTTCCTGGAACCAGATTTCCTGCTGGTTGGTGAGGTCGGTGGCCACCGCCGTGAAGGGAATGGGCAACTGCTCGATGTCGATATCGCCGACGATCTCGTGAATGCGCCCGAATACCCGCTCACCGCGGATGGCGCCAAGACGGAAGCTGACGTCGAGCAGGCGCAGCACGTCCAGATAATCCAGGCTTTCCGTCCATTCGCGGTACTCGTCGAGCTTGCCGGCGGCGAAAATTCCGCCCACCACCGCGCCCATCGAGCAGCCGGCAATGCAGCCGATCTCGTAGCCACGCGCCTGCAGTTCCTCGATCACGCCGATATGGGCGTAGCCGCGGGCGCCACCTGAGCCCAGCACCAATGCCACTTTCTTGCTCATATCCATTATTCCCCCAGATTCTGCGCTGACCTTACCTGTCGTGATGCGATGCGCCAAGGCGGCTTTTGCTAGAATCCGCGGCCAATCGTCCCAGCCGGAGCAAGCCCATGAGCGAGCCGATTCGTTTGACCCAGTACAGCCACGGCGCCGGCTGTGGCTGCAAGATTTCGCCCAAGGTGCTGGAAGTGATACTCGCGGGCAGCGGCGCGCAGAACCTCGACCCGCGTCTGTGGGTCGGCAACGCCTCGCGTGACGACGCCGCTGTTTATGCCATCGACGGCGAACGCGGCGTGGTTTCGACCACCGATTTCTTCATGCCGATCGTCGATGACCCCTTCGATTTCGGGCGTATCGCCGCGACCAACGCCATCAGCGACATCTATGCCATGGGCGGTGATCCGCTGATGGCCATCGCCATTCTCGGTTGGCCGGTCAACGTGCTGGCCCCGGAAGTGGCGCGTGAGGTGATCCGTGGCGGCCGCGCGGTGTGCGACGAGGCCGGTATACCGCTGGCTGGCGGTCATTCCATCGACGCCCCCGAGCCGATCTTCGGCCTGGCCGTGACTGGTCTGGTGGAAAAACGCCACATGAAACGCAACGACACGGCCACGGTGGGCTGCAAGCTGTACCTGACCAAGCCGCTGGGCATCGGCATCCTCACCACCGCCGAGAAGAAGGCCAAGCTGCGCGCCGAGGATATCGGTCTGGCACGTGACTGGATGTGCACCCTGAACAAGCCCGGCAGCCGCTTCGGCAAGCTCGAAGGCGTGCGCGCAATGACTGATGTCACCGGTTTCGGCCTGCTTGGCCACCTGGTCGAGATGGCCGATGGCAGCGGCCTCAGCGCACGCATCGAATTCGCCCGCGTGCCGCGCCTGGCCAGCGTTGAATACTACCTGGAGCAGGGTTGCGTGCCGGGCGGCACGCTGCGCAACTTCGACAGCTATGGCGAGCGCATCGCGCCGCTGCCCGAGCTGGCCAAGCTGCTGCTGTGCGATCCGCAGACCAGTGGCGGCTTGCTGATCGCGATCACGCCCGACGGCGAGGCCGAGTTCCTGGCGGTGGCTCGTGAACTGGGGCTGGATTTGTCGCCCATCGGCGAGCTGGTCGAGCGACAGCGTTACGCGGTCGAGGTGCAGTGATGCGCGACAACTGCACCGACTACCGCGACCTGTTCCTGCACGACCGGCCGATGATGGATACCCGTGCGCCGATCGAATTTGTCAAAGGCGCCTTTCCGGGCGTGTTCAACCTGCCACTGATGACCGATATCGAGCGGCAGAAGGTCGGCACCTGTTACAAGCAGCAGGGCCAGCAGGCGGCCATCGAGCTTGGCCATCAACTGGTCAGTGGCCGCAGCAAGGCCGAGCGCATCGAGGCCTGGGCCAGCTTCGCCAAGGCACACCCTGATGGCTACCTGTACTGCTTCCGTGGCGGCTTGCGCTCGCAGATCGTCCAGCAGTGGCTCAAGAGCGAGGCCGGCATCGACTATCCGCTTGTGGTGGGTGGTTACAAGGCGATGCGCAACTTTCTGCTCGCCACCACCGAGCAGGCGGTGCAGGAATGCGCCTTCGTGCTGGTGGGTGGCATGACCGGTACCGGCAAGACCGAGGTGATCAGCCAGCTCGACAATGCGCCGGATCTGGAAGGGCATGCCAACCATCGTGGCTCCAGCTTCGGCAAACGCGCCAGCGCCCAGCCGGCGCAGATCGACTTCGAGAACGCCCTGGCCGTGGACCTGCTCAAGCGCCGCGCCGCAGGCCAGCAGCAGTTCGTGCTGGAAGACGAAGCCCGCTTGATTGGGCGTTGCTCGTTGCCCCTGCCGCTGTATCAGGGGATGCAGCACTACCCGCTGGTGTGGCTGGAAGACAGCGTGGAAAACCGCGTTACGCGCATCCTGCAGGCCTATGTGGTCGATCTGTGCGCCGAGTTCGTCGCGCTGGAGGGCGCCGAAGCCGGTTTCGCGACTTTTTCGGCGCGGTTGCGTGAAAGCCTGGCCAATATCACCCGGCGGCTGGGCGGTGAGCGTTATCAGCGCCTCGCCGCGATCATGGATCAGGCGCTGGCGGAGCAGGCGTGCGATGGTCAGGTCGATACTCATCGCGGTTGGATCGAAGCTTTGCTGGTTGAGTACTACGATCCTATGTACGTGTTCCAGCGCGAGAGCAAGGCGGGGCGCATCGAGTTCGCCGGTGAGCAACAGGCTGTGGTGCAATACCTGCGTGAGCGAAACGGCAGGTGAGCCGGGCACTTTCGCCGGTGCGTAGCGTCATAGAGTGGTCCAAATCCGTAGTCATATCCGTTCGAGGAGTGTGGTCGATGAAACACTGGATCTGTTTGTCGCTGCTGGCGGTCGTACTGACCGGCTGTGCCGGCAAGACCGTTTACCGTGATACCTGTGCCAACCAGCTCGATGCGGCCTGGAAGGAGCTGAGCATCGCCGAAGCCGAAGGCTTCGCCGGTACGGTGAGCTACTCCAAGGCCCTGTCGCTGCTGACCGCCGCCAAGACGCAGCAGCAGTTCGAAGCCTATGAAGGTTGCACCAGCAAGGCAGAGCGTGCGCGTTTCTATATCCGCGAATCGCGTGCGGGGCGTTGATGAGGCTCGATTTCAACACGTTGACCCCGCTGGAAGCCTATCGATGGCTGGCTTCCAGCGTCACCCCAAGGCCAATCGCCTGGGTCTCGACGCGCTCGCCCGAGGGCGTGGCCAATCTGGCGCCGTTCAGTTTCTTCCAGGTCATCAGCGATAATCCGCCGACCCTGCTGATCAACGTCAACACCCGTGACGATGGCAGCCTCAAGGACAGCCTGCGCAATGCCCAGGCCAGCGGCGAGCTGGTGGTGCAGCTGGTCAGTCATGCCCAGGCCGAGGCGATGAACGCCAGCGCTGCCGTGTTGCCGCCCGAGGTCAGCGAGTTCGCTCATTGTGCGATCGCCAGCCAGCCATGCGAGCGCGTGCAGGTGCCAAGGGTAGTGGGCGCGCCTGTTGCCTTCGAGTGCCGGGTGGCGCAGATCCAGCCATACCCGGCCGAGCGTCCCACCTGTCACCTGATCTTCGCCGAAGTGCTGTTGGCGCATATCGACGACGCCGTGCTCAACGAGCAGGGCCGGCTCGATCCGCTCAAGCTCGATCTGGTCGGACGCCTCGGGGGAAGCGCTTACTGCCGTACCCGCGAACTCTTCCATCTGCAGCGGCCCTGACGGCTGATCCATCGAAAAACGACCTCTATTTAGCTAATCATGCCAATCATTGATCTGCTGGCTTGTCGCTAGTAGGTCTAGACTCCTATGGTCAGCGTTTGGCAGTCCGGGGGGGAAGGCGATGGCAAGGTCGTTTAGCAGTCGCGTGGCCAGTCTGAGCACGGTCACCAAACTCATGTTGGGTTTCGCGCTGGTGCTGGTGCTCACTGCATTGGTGGCACTGACCGGGCTGCTGGCCTTGCGCGAGGTGAACGCCGGTGCACAGCGCCTGGAGCGCATGAGTGCCCTGAGCGATCAGGTGCTGCGTATGCGCGCCACCGAGCAGGGTTTCGCCGCCAGTGGTGACAAAAAGCATGCCGAGCACCTCGAACAGCAAGCCGAAGCTATCGTGCAAAGCAGTGAGGCGCTGCGTTCCGAGCTGGATGCCGCCAGTGCCGATGCCCTGGCTCAGCTCGCGCCCTTGCTGACGCAGTATCGCGAGGCCTTCAAGCACTACGTGGAGCAGACCGACGGCATGCAGCTATCGCTGGATGCAGCCGATTGGCTGGTGGTCAGCGCCTCGAACAGCCTGGATCTGCTGCAGGAGGGTTTGACCGAAGACGGCGTCGACCTGCTCAAGTCGAGCCAGGGCCAGCAGGGCGATGTCTCGGTGCAGCAGGCGGTGCAGGTCGGCAAGATCCATCAATTGCTGTTGCAGGCACTGGGACAGGCGCGCCAGCGTCTGGAGGCCAGTCGCCGGGGCACTGAGGTCGCTGACGAGCCAATTGCCGAGGCTGTCGAGGCGCAGAAGCTCGCCGCCAGCTTGCGCGATGCGCTGGACGATCCAGGCTATGCAGCGGTGCTCGGCGAAGTGGTGGTCAACGTTGACTCGTTCAATGATCGCCTGAAGGAATATTCCGGTCTCCTGCAACAGCAGAAGCAGGTCTATCGACAATTGGTGGAGCATGCCGAGGCCATGCTCAGCCAGCTCGAACGTGCGCAGAACGTGCAGCGCGAGGTCATGCATGGCGAGCAGAACACCAGCAGTGGCCTGATTCTGCTGGTGGCGGCGCTGGCACTGTTGCTTGGCCTTTGTGCGGCATTGCTGATCAGCAAGCTGATCGTGCGGCCATTGCGGCAGGTGATCACCCAGGCCGAACGTATCGCCGCCGGTGATCTGAGCGTTCAGCTGGAGGTATCGCGCAGCGACGAGGTGGGTCAACTGCTCGCGGCGATGCAGGTCATGGCGAGCAACCTGCGTGACATGGTTGGTCGCCTGCAGGGCGGGGTCGAGCGCATTTCCGCTTCGGCCGAGGCGCTGTCCGGCATTACCGAGCAGACGCGACAAGGGGTGAATGGACAGAAAGCCGAAACCGATCAGGTGGCCACTGCCATGAGCCAGATGGCAGCCACCGTGCACGAGGTGGCGCGCAACGCCGAGGTGGCAGCGGTGGCTACGCGCAATGCCGAGGCGCGTGTCGGCACCGGCAGCCAGGTCGTAGGGCAGACACTGCAGCGTGTCGACCAGTTGGCCAGTGCCATGGACGCCACGACCCAGAGCATCGCGCGTCTGAGTCAGGACGCACAGCGCATTGATGCGGTGCTCGATGTGATCAAGAGTGTTGCCGAGCAGACCAACCTGCTGGCGCTCAATGCGGCCATCGAGGCGGCGCGGGCAGGGGAGCAGGGGCGCGGCTTCGCGGTGGTCGCCGATGAGGTTCGGGCCCTGGCGCGACGCACCCAGCAATCCACCGCCGAGATCGAGACGCTGATCGCCACGCTGCGCGAGGGCACGCAGCGCGCCGTGCAGGACATGCAGCAAAGCGCCAGCCTGGTGACTCATGCGGTGACCGACGCCAATCAGACCGAGAATGCGCTGGCGGCGATTTCCGAGGCCGTGACGCAGATCTTCGAGATGAACCAGCAGATCGCCGCCGCCGCCGAGCAGCAGACGGCCGTGGCCGAGGAGATCAACCGCAGCGTCACCTCGATTCGCGACATCGCTGACCAGTCTGCGCTGGCCATGGATGAAACGGCGGATGCCAGTACGCAATTGGCCGAACTGGGCCGTGAACTGCAGGGTATGGCAGGGCAATTCAGGCTCTGAGCCTGCTTGTGTGGCAGCGCCTCACAGTTTCGTGAGCAAAGGTTACATGGCGCTTTGCCCAGCCGTGGCGGCCCAGTAGCATCGGCAGCCTGGATCCGAGGAGCCGATGATGCGAAGTAAACTGGACGCCTGTCTCGATGCGGTCAACCACGTGCTGTTGGGCAAGGAGGGGCAGGTGCGACTGGCCCTGGCCTGTCTGCTGGCGCGCGGGCACCTGTTGATCGAGGATTTGCCCGGCATGGGCAAGACCACCCTCAGTCATGCGCTAGCCCGTGTTCTGGGGCTTAGCTTTCAACGCATCCAGTTCACCTCAGATCTGTTGCCCGGCGACATTCTCGGTACGTCGGTGTTCGATAAGGAAAACGGGCAGTTCGTCTTTCAGCCGGGGCCGATCTTCGCCGAGCTGGTGCTGGCCGACGAGATCAACCGCGCCACGCCGAAGAGCCAGAGCGCCTTGCTCGAAGCCATGGAGGAAGGCCAGGTGACCATCGAGGGGGCCACGCGCCCTCTGCCGGAGCCATTTTTCGTGATTGCCACGCAGAATCCGGTGAGCAGCGGTGGCACTTACGCCTTGCCGGAATCGCAGCTGGATCGCTTTTTAATGCGCCTGTCGCTGGGCTACCCGGCGCAGGCCGCCGAGCGCGCCTTACTGCTGGGCGATGCGCGGCGTGACCTGCTGCCGCGCCTCGAGCCCATTCTCGATCATGCCGAGCTGGCACGCCTGCAGGCCGAGGTGCCCAAGGTGCGGGCCAGCGACGCGTTGGTGGATTACGTGTTGCGCCTGGTCGAGGCGACGCGCAGCCAGCCACAGTTCGCTTGGGGCCTGTCACCGCGCGCCAGCCTGGCGTTGCTCGCTGCGGCGCGGGCCTGGGCACGGCTGGCCGAGCGTGATTATGTGATCCCCGAGGATGTCCAGGCCGTACTGCCCTCGGTCGTCGGTCATCGCTTGCGCGAGCGTGCCGACCCGACCGGCCATGGCGGTGGCAGCCTGGTGCAGTGGCTGCTGCGTGAGGTTCCGGCGCTCTGATGCTGGCCTCGCTCAAGCCCTACTGGCGACGCTGGTTGGCGCGCCGTATCCCGGCAGCGGCCAGCGTGCGCCTCGATCAGCGGCGCATCTTCATCCTGCCGAGCGGCGTGGGGGCGGCTTTCGGCCTGGTGCTGCTGCTGATGCTCGTGGCGGCGATCAACTACCAGAACAGCCTGGCTTATGGTCTGACCTTTCTCCTCGCTGCGATCTTCGTGGTGGCCATTCTGCACACCTATCGCAATCTGGCCGGGCTGGTGCTCAAAGCTGGCGGTGGCACTGCGGTATTCAGCGGTGAGCAGGCCATCTTTCGTGTACGCCTGGAAAGCCTGGGGCGCGAGCACCAGGCCGTGGCGCTGGGCTGGCCGCCGACACCGTTGCGCCAGGTCGACGTAGCCGCCAAAGGGCTGACCGAGGTCGAGCTGAGCCTGGCGAGTGAACGTCGAGGCTGGCTGCAGCCGCCGCGGCTGCGGGTCGAGAGTCGTTTCCCGCTGGGCTTGCTGGTGGCCTGGAGTTGGGTCGACCTGGATCAGGCGGTGTTGGTCTACCCGCAGCCGCTTGCCGGTGAGTTGCCACTGGCTGCCGGTGCAGGCGAGGACGAAGAGGACGGGGTGCAGGCGCGCGGCCAGGGCGCGGATGACTTCCAGGGGCTGCGCGGCTATCAGCCCGGTGACTCCAAGCGTCGCCTGGCGTGGAAGGCTTATTCCCGTGGCCACGGGCTGCAGGTGAAGGATTTCGCCATGCTTGCCGGGCGCGATCTGTGGCTGGATTTCGACAGCCTGGCCGGTGATGTCGAGACGCGTCTGTCGCTGCTCTGCCACTGGGTGTTGCAGCTCGCCGAGCGTCAGCAGCCCTTCGGCTTGCGTCTGCCGGGGCTGACGCTGGAGCCCGACCAGGGCGATGGTCACCGTGAAGCGTGCCTGCGGGCGTTGGCGCTGTTCGGAGAGGATGCATGACTCTGGCATTGATCCCGCGTATCGCCCTGATCTGGCTGCTGGTGGCCCAGGTGCTGGTGATCCTGCCGCATCTGCTGCACTTGCCGCCCTGGGTGATCGGCCTGTGGTTGCTGGCTGTTGTCTGGCGTATCCAGATTTTCCGCATGCGCCTGCGCTACCCCGGCGGTTTGGCCAAGGGCGCGCTGCTGGTGGCGGTGCTGGCCGGCATCCTGCTCTCGCGCGGCACCCTGATCGGTCTGGATGCCGCCGTGGTGCTGCTGATCGGCACGTTCATCCTGAAACTGGTGGAAATGCGCACGCGGCGTGACGCCCTGGTGCTGATCTTTCTTGGCTTCTTCTGCGTCGTCACGGCCTATCTGTTCGATGACGGCATCATCGCCGCGTTGTACAGCCTGTTGCCGACCCTTGCCTTGTTGGCCGCGCTGATCGGCCTGCAGCAGAGCCGCTTCGCTGCGCGCCCGTGGGCAACGTTACGATTGGCTGCGAGCCTGATGCTGCAGGCCGTACCGCTGATGCTGGTGCTGTTTCTGTTCTTTCCCCGGCTGGGGCCGTTATGGACGCTGCCGATGCCCAGCGACAAGGGCGTGACCGGGCTTTCCGACAGCATGGAACCTGCAGACATCGCCCAGCTCAGCCGGTCGTCCGAGCTGGCCTTCCGTGCCAGTTTCACGGGCACCATTCCGCCGCGCACGCAACTGTACTGGCGCGCCCTGACGCTGGAGCGCTTCGACGGTCGACGTTGGTCGCAGTCTGGCTATGCGGCTATCCCTCGCGCCCCTGAGTGGCAGCCGCGTGGCGAGCCGGTCGACTACAGCATCATCATGCAGGCCAGTGGCAAGCCCTGGCTGTTCACCCTCGATGTAGCCGAAGCTCAGGCCGAGGAAAGCCGCATGATGAGCGATTTTCGCTGGCAGCGGGTACGCCCGGTTGACCGCACTCTGCTTTACCAGGCACGTTCCTGGCCTGAGGCATTGCGTGAGCCACAGGCGGATGCCGCCATGCTGCGCCGGGCGCTGCAGCTGCCGCCGCAGGGTGATCCGCGCAGCCGCGAGTGGGCGGCGACACTGCGCCGTGAGCATGCCGACGATGAGGCGCTGGTGACCGCGTTGTTGCGCCATTTCAATCGTGAGCCCTACGTCTACACCCTGCGTCCACAGCCGCTCGGACGTGACAGCATCGATGAATTCCTCTTCGACACCCGCCGCGGGTTCTGTGCCCATTACGCCGGCGCGATGACATTCGTGCTGCGCGCTGCAGGGATTCCGGCGCGCGTGGTCACTGGCTATCAGGGCGGCGAGCTGAACCCGGGTGGCAACTACGTGCAGGTTCGCCAGTTTGACGCTCACGCCTGGGTCGAATACTGGGTGCAGGGGCAGGGCTGGCGCAGCGTCGACCCGACCTTCCAGGTTGCGCCGCAGCGCATCGAACGTGGGTTGGAAGAGGCCTTGGGCGCGGATGAAGCCTTCCTCGATGATCAGCCGTTCTCGCCGTTGCGTTACCGCGAGGTGGCCTGGATCAATCAGCTACGCCTGCAGTGGGAGAACCTCAACTACGGCTGGCAACGCTGGGTATTGGGCTATCAGGGCGAGCAGCAGGTGCAACTGCTGCAACGCTGGCTCGGCGGTCTCGACTGGCAGCGCCTGGCGCTGGTCATGCTGCTCGTCGGCGGCGGCCTGCTGGGCGCTCTGGCGTTATGGCTACTCAAGCCCTGGCAGCAGCGACGTGACCCGATGCAGACCGTGCTCGCGCGCTTCGAGCGTGCCTTGCAGCGCCAGGGGTTGCGCCGTGCGACCGGCGAGGGGCTGCGTGCCTTCACCGAGCGTGCAGCCACCGAGTTGCCGCAGCAGGCTGCTGCCATACAGCGATTTGCCAACTGTTTCGAGCGTCAACGCTATGCGGGGTCGGCGTACGATGCGCGTGAGTTGCGTGCGGCGTTACGTGAGGTACGCCGTGCCATGCCCTGGCGCCTCAGGCGCAACCCTGTCGGAGAATCACGATGAAGGATGCCATCGAGCGTGATATCGCGCGTGTAGTTGCCTTGCACGTGCGCCTGTATGCCTGCCGTGAACGCCTTCTGGCCGTAACGGACGATGAGGCGCTGCATGATCTGCGCATTGCCTTGCGGCGCCTGCGCAGCCTGCTCAGGCCATTGCGTGGCCTGCCGTTGGTGCAGGTGCTGGAGCAGGCCGCTGGCGCTCTGGGGCGCCTCAGTGGCCCGGTGCGTGATCAGGAGGTGCTACTAGGCGAATTGCAGCGCCTGGGCCACGCGCAACCTGCACAGGCGCTGGCCGTGGCGCGAGAAGACCAGTACCGCATGATCGCCACGGCGCGTGAAATGCGTGAATTGCTGGCGTTGCTTGACGACTGGCCGGCGTGCTGGCGGCAGGCCGGGCGAGACGGCGAACTCGACGGCCTGGACAGGCGCATCCGTCGGCGTCTGCGTCAGCAGCAGAGGCGCCTGGCGCGGGCGTTACGCGAGCCGCAGCAGGATCGGCACGCCTTGCGGCTGTTGATCAAGCGCGTACGTTACGGCGCTGAAGCCTACGCGCGGCAAAGCGGCCTCGATCCCGCCGTGCAGGCGCGCCTGAAGGCCGCGCAGGCTGCGTTGGGAGACTGGCATGATCGCCTGCAATGGTTGGCCCTGACCGAGAAAGAGCCCGGCCTGCAGGACTGCCGAGTGATCTGGAATGAAGCGCTGGCGATGCATGTCGAGCGAGCGGATGCAGTGCTGCTAAAACTGCTCGGCGACTTCCCCCTGCAGCGATAAGGCGACATTCTCGCCGAAAATTTGCCCGATATGCCGTGCAGCCTAACCACCTTGTTCCTCTAAGATCGCTGCCATCTTCAATCGACTGAGGTCGTCATGACGTTCACTGAGTTGCTCCATGCCGTGCGTACACAACCGGATCGAGTGGTGATCCCGGCCACCTGGGCGCAGGGGCGCGCCAGTTTTGGCGGATTGGTCGCCGCGCTGGCCTATGAGGCGATGCGTGCTCAGGTGCCCGAAGGGCGCCCGGTGCGTTCGCTGGCCATTACCTTCGTGGGGCCCGTTGCCCCGGATGTGCCGGTGAGCTTCGAGGCTGAGGTGCTGCGTGAAGGCAAGGCCGTCAGCCAGATGGCTCTGCGCGCCGTGCAGGACGGCCAGGTCGTGACCCTGGTGCAGGGCAGCTTCGGTGCGCCGCGTGAGTCGGTCGTCGAGGTGTTGCCATTGCCGGCACCGCAGATCGAGCCGGCCGAGCGCTGCCAGGAGCTGCCCTACCTGCGCAATGTCACCCCCGACTTCACCCGTTATCTGGCCATGCGCTGGGGCATTGGCGGTTTGCCGTTCAGCCACAACAAGTCGCGGCAGATGGGGGGCTGGGTGCGCCTGCGCGGCGAGGCGGTGGCGCAGCCTGAGTGGCTGACGGAGGCGCATCTGCTGGCATTGGTCGATGCCTGGCCACCGGCGGTGCTGTCGCATCTGCAAGGACCGGCGCCGGGTAGCTCGCTGACCTGGACTTGCGAATTCGTCCAGCCACTGCCGGCGGTGATGAGCGACGCCTGGTGCCTGTACCGTGCCGAGATCGAGCATGCGCGCGATGGTTACGGCCATGTCGCCGCTGCGTTGTGGAGCCCGGCAGGCGAGTTGATTGCGCTTAGCCGGCAAACGGTAACGGTATTCGCCTGAGTGCTGCGCCGCTCAGGTACTAGCGTGCTCGACGCGGTTGCGGCCGTTGCTCTTGGCCTGGTAGAGGGCGCTGTCTGCCCGGCTCATGACGCCTTCCAGTGGTTCTGCCGGGCGTCTGGCGGCCGCGCCAATGCTGACGGTCAGATGTAGTGGGCGACCATCCACGGCCTTGAGTTGCAGTTTCTGTACGGCACTGCGCAGGCGTTCGGCGACTGCTGCGGCGCTCGTCGGATCGGTTTGCGTGAGCAGGGCGGCGAACTCTTCGCCGCCAAGACGGCCGACGATGTCTACCTCTCGCATTTCCCTGAGTAGCAGTTGCCCCAGCTTTGCCAGCACTTCATCGCCGCTCTGGTGGCCGTAAAGGTCGTTGACCTGCTTGAAGTGATCGATGTCCAGCATTAGCAGGGTGCAGGGCTGATCGAAACGCTCGGCGCTCTTCACCAGGTCGGCAGCGCGCTGCATGAACGCATGACGATTGCTGAGGCCGGTGAGCGCGTCGGTGGTCGCCAGCACCAACAGCTCCTGTTCCATGCGCTTGCGCAGACTGATGTCATAGCACCAGATCAACTGCGCGGGCGCGCCGCGATACTCGAGCAGGCGTCCGGATACGACGCCCCAGTAGGATTCGTCGCCGGCCAACTGACTTTCCCAGTCATCGACACGGTGCCTGGCCAGCAGCGCCTCGCGAAAATGCATGGCCTCTCGCGCATTGACGAACAGGCGATCGAGACGGAACTCGCTGGTGTGTTTCAAATCCAGGCGTTCCAGCAGGCGCTGATTGACGAAGTACACCTGATGACCCTGGCTGGCTATCAGGGCCACATCGCTGGGGCTGGCGTCGAGAATCTGCATCAGCAGTGCCTGGCCTTCGCTGAGCTCGGCGGTGCGTTGGCTGACACGTTGTTCGAGCGATTGATTGAGCTCGGCCAGGCTATTGGAGAGCGCGTGTGCCTTGCGGTAATCGATGATCAGGCGAGCGACCAGCAGTGAGCCGCCCAGCAGCAGGCCCAGCAGGGCCCAACCGAGGCTGGTGAAGTACTGGTACAGATGCTCGCGTTCGGCATCGAGCTCGTTGGCCAGGGAGATATTGGTGGCGACCAGTACTTCGTGTATCGGCTGACGCAGGGTGGGCAGTTCCTGCAGCACCTCTTCGGCGACGTGCCGGCTACCTTGCGCATCGCCCCAATGGGCCATGGCGTCCCAGCGCCGGCTCAGCATCTCGATGCGCCCCAGTGTGGCCTGCGCCGCCGGACGGGACTCGGGTAGAAAGTCGAACAGGTGCTGGCCGCTCAAGGGCTCGACCAGGCTGCGCAACACCTGAACCCGCACCACCATGTCATCGCTTGGCAGCGTGCCTTGCAGCAGCGATTGAGCGGCCGTTTGCATCCGATCGAGCTCGGCGTGAACCTGATAGGCCTGCCATAGCTCACTGTGCAGGGTCGGCAAGGCCAGGTGCCTGGACTGCTTGTGCACGAGCCACAAGGCGCCGGCCACGGTCAGTGTCATGAACACGACCAGTAGGGTCAGGGCGGTCAGCTTCAGGCGCTTGCGCAGATAGGCGAGGGCGGGTGCGGCAGTCATTCGAGGTGAATCTCACTGAGCTGCCAGATGGCGCGGTTGTAAAACAGTTGCTGGCGCAACTCGGGATAGTCGTCGAATGGGTAGATCAGATGAAGCGGGCCGAAATCGCGGATGGCCATGAGCTGGTCATCACGCCGATAAGCGATGAGAGGCTGGTAGCGCTCGATATCGAGACGAGGGATGAAGATCGAATATTGATTCAACGCCCTGGCATGCAGGGCGTTTCCCTTTTCGGCTCCGCTAACGCTGGCCAGCAGATCAGCGAGCGAAACGCCGAGCCACAGATGCGCAACACCTTGTGCGTCTTTCAGGCGAATGCGGCTCTGCGGCAGGCGCTGCAGCTCGGCAAGGGTGAAGGTATGACGCTGGCCGTCAAGCAGATACAGATCCAGCGCAGGACGAGCCAGCGGATAAGGAGCGGACTCGGCCATTGCCAGGGGCAAATGAGTCAATGCGAGAATAATGACGACAAAAAAATGTCGCATGAGCGACATACCACTATCGTTAGTCAATATGTTGTCGAATGTATCTGCTCTGACTCCACTTCCTTCAGCTAACCCGACGAACGGTCATGCAAGGCCATGCTGGCGTCGCATCGAGGCGCTGCCAGCTTCGCACTGGAACGTTCAGTGTGTGTCTCGCAGCACGAGGCCGGCAGAGCCGCCAATCAGCGCCAGGGCGAGTGGCACCAGCGCAGTTTGGGACAGGCCGATGAACAACAGCACCAGCGAAAGCCCCATGAATACCCCGGACAGCGCACGCGACGCACTGTGCAGGGGTGAACCGCGAGAACCGATCAGGCGCGAATGTAAGGTGGCCATGCTGCATTCCTCCCAGATATGTCGCGAGTCTAGGTCGTGCAGCAGGCTGGGGGCGAATGAGCAAAGGCTATGGCCTGCATAGCCTTTTCATGGGGCGGGGCGATCAGTGCCGTAGCTGACGGATCGCCTGGTTTAGCTGGCCGGCGAGCTCGGCCAACTGCTGGCTGGTCGCGGCCGATTCCAGGGTCTGACCCACGGTTCGTTCGGTGACATCGCGGATGCCGACCACTGAACGGCTCATTTCCTCGGCGACCTGGCTCTGCTGATTCGCCGCCACGGCAATCTGAGTATTGCTGTCACGCATCAGCGCCACCGCCGCGGTGATGGCCGCCAGCGATTCACCGGCCTCCTGCGCGAGTTGCACGCACAGGTTGGCGCTTTCCGAGCTCTCGCGCATGAACTCCACGGCATCGCGGGTGCCGCCCTGCAGATTGCCGATCATCTGGGTGATTTCGTCGGTGGACTCCTGCACCCGCTTGGCCAGGTTGCGTACCTCGTCGGCGACCACCGCGAAACCTCGTCCCATTTCGCCAGCGCGTGCCGCCTCGATGGCCGCGTTGAGCGCCAGCAGGTTGGTCTGTTCGGCGATGCCGTGGATCACTCCGACCACGCGATTGATGTGCTGGCTGTCTTCGGCCAGGCGTTCGATGCTGCCGGCGCTCTGACGCACCCCCTGAGACAGGGCGGCGATGGATTGCTCGACGCGTTCGACTACCTGCTGGCCGGCGCGGGCCAACTGATCGGCGTTGAGCGACTGGTCGCGCGTGGTGCCGGCATGATCGGCGATGTGCTGCACCGTCGCCGACATTTCGTTGATCGCCGTGGCGGCCTGATCCGTCTCGCTCTGCTGGGCGAGCATGCCCTGGCGTACGCTGCCCATGTGCAGGGCCAGGCTGCTGGTGCCATTGTCGAGGTCAGCGGCGACCTTACCCACGGTACCGACCACGCGCTGGTAACCGGCTTGCATGGCGTTGAAGGCGGCGGCCATCTGGCCCACCTCGTCACGGCTGTCCAGCGGCACCCGCAGGGACAGATCGCCGCTGCGTTCGGCCTGCAGCATCACGTCCTTGAGCGTATTGAGGTGACTGAGCAGGAAGCGGATGAGCAATTGCGAGGCGGCCAGCAGCAGGAGCATCAGGACCGCCACGGCCAAGGCGTAGCTGGTGGCATGCTCGAAGAACAGCTGCAGCAGGCTGGGCGCGTGAGCCTCGATGCTCACGATGCGGCCATCCGGCAGGCTGGCGCGTTGCGTCCCGATGAGCGGGTTTTGCGCGAACCAGTTGTCGTGCTCGAGGGGCGTCCAGCCACTGGCATCAGGCTGGCCTGATACTGCGGCATCGATCCGTAGATTGGCGAGGCTCGGCAGTGGTGCCTGCTTGGGCCACTGCTGCAACAGCTGAGCCTGTTGCACCGCTGTCTGGCGCGCATCGAGGGCGCGTGCTGACTGCTCGGTGTGCAAGGCGAACAGCACCAGCAGCAGCGTAATGGCGAACGCGACAGCGTTGACCGCCCAGAACTTGTATTTGAGGGAGAGGTTGCTGATCCAGGCGCGCATATTCTTGTCGTCCGTTTCGATGCGGTCGTTATTGGCGATGTGCCAGCAGTATGGCGTGTTGGTATGTCGGAGTCTTGACGTCAATCAAGAATCTTGTACAGCGTCCATCAGTATGGTCGGTAAGCCGAAGAATGTGCGAGCACAGGCGCTGGTCTGAGCCGCCAATTGTTCCTCCGTCTGGCTCCTGTGCAGGGCGACTTCCTGCAGGATGGCCGGCAGGAAGGCCGGTTCATTGCGGCCGTTCTTCGGTTTGGGTCGCAGGTTGCGTGGCAACAGGAAGGGCGAGTCGGTTTCCAGCATCAGGCGTTCGCCGGGGATGTCCTTGAGCAGTGGGTGCAGGTGAGTGCCGCGACGCTCATCACAGACCCAGCCAGTGATACCGATGTGCAGATCGAGATCGAGATAGGCATAGAGCGCCTTGCGCTCGCCAGTGAAGCAGTGCACGACGGCCGCCGGCAACTGGTCGCGAAAATCCCGCAGGATTTCCAGCAGGCGCTGGCTGGCGGCGCGCTCATGCAGGAACACCGGCATGCGCAGCTCGGCGGCAAGCGCCAGCTGTTCTTCCAGGGCTTTTTCCTGGCTTGGTCGCGGCGAGAAGTCTCGGTCGAAGTCCAGCCCACATTCGCCCACAGCCCGTACCTGAGCTTCGTCGAGCAGGGCTTCGAGCGCCGCGCGGGAGGCGCCATTCCAACTACTGGCATCGTGCGGGTGAACGCCGGCTGTACTGAACAGTCGCGTACCCTCGGCATCCAGTTGTCGGCAAAGTGCCAGGCTGGCTTCGCTTTCGGCGACACTGGTGCCCGTCAGCACCATCTGGCACACCCCGGCAGCCCAGGCGCGCTCCAACAGTGCCTCGGCCTGCGGGGCGAGGCTGGGATGGGTGAGATTGACGCCGATATCGATGAGTTGCATGGTGCGACCTGATTTGAGCCTCTGGCGAGCATATCAGATGTCTGCCTTTCATCGAAAAAGGCAGTAAATACAATGAATTGGTGCGTCTTTTTAAACATCGGATAAGGAGGTGAGGTGGCGCCGATTCGCCAGCTGTGCGACCCTCCGCAACCTTTTTGAGCCAGGGAACTTGCGTGTTTCCCCGTGCTCTGAGCTCGGCGGCTGATTGCCACCCTCCCAGGAGACTCCCTATTGCGTCTGTTGCTGACCCTGTGCCTGCTGGTGCTGCTGCCGCTTTCGGCGAGCGCGCGCCTGGCCGGTCCGCAGGAGGTTGGCAGTCAGCCTGGCGTCACCCGTGATCTGCCCTCCATCCGCAGTAGTGGTGAGCTGCGTGTGCTGGTCAACCAGAGTCGCAACAGTTCCGGGTCGGTGAAAGGGCAGAGCATCGGCGTCGAATACCACCGCTTGCGCGCCTTCGAGCAGTACCTGAACCGCAACGCTCGCGATGGCCGCAGCCTGACGCTGAAGATCATCCCCAAGGCCAAGGATCAACTGCTTGGCGCCCTGCAGCGTGGCGAAGGCGATCTGGTCGCGCCTGGCGAGTTGCTCGATGTGCGTACCGGGCATGACGTCAGCGCCAGCAAGGCGATCCGTCGCGACGTATCGCTGGTGCTGGTCTCTCGTCAGGGTAATCGTCAGTACCGCAACCTCGAACAACTGGCGGGGCGTAGCCTGTCTCTGCCGGCTGGCAGCGCGGTCGGCGAAGCCTTGCGGCGAATCAACCAGCAACTGGCAGACCGCAGGCTGCCGCCAATCGTGGTGGAGTGGGTCGACCCGACCCTGGCGGTCGAGGACGTGCTGGAAATGGTGCAGGCGGGCATTTTCGAGCGCACGGCGGTGGAGCTGCCCATCGCCGAACGCTGGGCCAAGGTGATGCCCAAGCTGCGTGTCGACCGCCACCTCGTGCTGGCGCGAGACGGTGAGATGAAGTGGTTCGTGCGCCCGGATGCGCCGATGCTGCGGGCCAGCATCGACAAGTTCTTCGATGGTTACCAGGCGCCCGCCGACCAGGACGCGACCTTCCAGCGTGTCTATCGGCGTTTGTACAAAGTGCATTCGCCGCTCGGTCGTGCCGAGCGCCAGCGCCTGGAGAGCGTTCGTGCCGTGCTGCAGCAGCATGCCGAGCTGAATGATTTCGACTGGCTGATGCTGGCTGCCGTGGCCTTCAAGGAGTCCACCCTGAATCCGCGTGCGCGCGGTGCTAGCGGCGCCACCGGCCTGATGCAGATCACTCCGGCGGCAGCGCGCAGCGTCGGGGTGGGCAACATCCAGAGTGTCGATGGCAACGTCCAGGCCAGCAGCAAGTACCTGGCGAAGATACGCCGCAGCTTCTTCAACAGTGCCCAGCTCAATGAGCGCGAGCGTATGGCGTTCGTCCTGGCGGCTTACAACCTGGGCCCGCAACGGGTGCAGAGCATGCGCGCCGAGGCACGCCGCCGTGGCCTCAATCCCAATCAGTGGTTTTTCCAGGTTGAACGCGTGGCCATGGAGCAGATGGGCATGGGTGTCGTGAGTTACGTCAATGCGGTCAACAAGTACTACCTTGCTTATGACCGCGAGCGCTATTTGCTGGAGCCGCAGGGCAGGCGAGTGACGCTCAAGTAAATATCTAATTATTCGATTCCGATAAGCGGTATTTTTCGGTTTTTAAATCGAATAAGTTGGATATTATGAGCGCCATCAACCCCCACACATGAAGGACCTCCCGCAATGAACGCACTGATCAAACGCATCACCGCTACCCAGGCTGGCTTCGGTATCACCATCCTGCGCATCGTCGCCGGCATCACCTTTGCCGCCCATGGTTCGCAAAAGCTGTTTGGCTGGTTCGGCGGCTACGGCCTGGCTGGGGTCGGGCAGTGGATGGAAAGCATCGGTCTGACTCCGGGCTACCTGATGGCACTGATGGCCGGTAGCGCCGAGTTCTTCGGTGGCCTGGCGCTGATCGTCGGCCTGCTGGTGCGTCCGGCAGCTGCGGTACTGGCTGTGACCATGCTGGTGGCGATCTTCACCGTGCACCTGGTCAATGGTTTCTTCATGGCCAACAACGGTTACGAGTTCGCCCTGGCGCTGCTGGCTGTCAGTGTCGCCCTGCTGATCGAAGGCGCTGGCAAGGCTTCGCTGGACGGCACCATCGCTCGCTGATCGCGCTTCGTTGCAAACGAGAAGGCCCGCATGATGCGGGCCTTCTTGCGTCTGGGTGTCGCCTGGTCAGGCCGTTGCGGCCTGTTCGGCTTTCTTCTCCTGCGCGACCACCTGTTGCGCCAGCTCGATCATCTGTTCGCGCATCCAGCGGTTGGCCGGATCCTGATCCGTGCTTTCGTGCCAGTAAAGGTGGGTTTCCAGCGTCGGTACGTCGCCGACCGGCAAGGTCACATGATGCAGATTGTGGCGACGGGCGAAGCGCTCCGGTACGGTCATCACCATGTCGGTCTGCTGCATCACGCTGCTGGCCATCAGATAGTGCTGCGAGCGCAGGGCGATCTTGCGCTGAATACCCATCTTGCCGAGAGCCAGATCCACGTAGCCAAGGCCGCTGCGGCGGCTGGAGATGTGGATGTGGGTCAGCGACAGGTATTCGTCGAGGCTGATCTTCTCCTTGGCCAACGGGTGGCCGGGGCGCATGGCGCAGACATAGCGGTCATCCAGCAGCTTGACGTGGCGCACCTGCGGATCCGTGTTCAACGGGGCGTCGACGGCGAAGTCCAGGCGCCCGGCGGCCAGTTCCTTGGTGGTTTCACGACGCTTGGCCAGAAAACTCTCGATGCACACGCTCGGTGCCAGACGGCGCAGGCGCTGGAACAGCGGCGGCAGGAGGATCTGCTCGGAGAGGTCGGTCATGCTGATGCGGTAGGTCTTGCCGGCCTGCTGCGGGTTGAAGGTACGGCTTTCCTGCACGGAGACGCGCAGCAACTGCAGGGCATTGCGCACTGGGCCGATGATGTTCTGCGCCATGGGTGTCGGCACCATGCCCTGCGCGGTACGGACGAACAGTGGGTCGTTGAAGGTTTCGCGCAGGCGGGCGAGTGCGTTGGACACGGCCGGCTGAGTGATGCCGACGATCTGCCCTGCACGGGTCAGGTTGGCCTCGGTGTAGATGGCATCGAAGACGATGAAGAGGTTCAGATCGACCTTGGTCAGGTTCATGCCGGACGTGCTCCAGGACTGTTGTTATTGGCCGATCATATATCGGTTATGAATGTTCATACACGCTGAAAATAGGTTCGATAAATCTTAACTGCTGTTCTAGCATCCTTTCCATAACGACCTCACCCCCGATTCGCCAGAAGGTACAGCCCATGGATTTCGCCTATTCCCCCAAGGTTCAAGAGCTGCGTGAGCGCGTCAGCGCGTTCATGGAGACGCACGTCTACCCGGCCGAAGCGGTATTCGAGCAACAGGTGGCCGAAGGTGATCGCTGGCAACCGACCGCGATCATGGAAGAGCTGAAGAACAAGGCCAAAGCCGAAGGTCTGTGGAACCTGTTCCTGCCTGAATCCGACTACGGTGCGGGCCTGACCAATACCGAGTACGCGCCGCTGGCGGAAATCATGGGTCGCTCGCTGATCGGCCCGGAGCCGTTCAACTGCGCCGCACCGGACACCGGCAACATGGAAGTGCTGGTGCGCTATGGCAATGAAGCGCAGAAGCAGCAATGGCTGGAGCCGTTGCTGTCCGGCGAGATTCGTTCCGCCTTCGCCATGACCGAGCCGGGCGTGGCCTCCAGCGATGCCACCAACATGCAGGCCAATGCCCGTCGCGAAGGTGACGAGTGGGTCATCAATGGCCGGAAATGGTGGACCTCCGGTGCCTGCGACCCGCGCTGCAAGGTGATGATCTTCATGGGCCTGACCAACCCGGATGCGCCGCGTCACCAGCAGCACTCGATGATTCTGGTGCCGATGGATGCGCCGGGCGTCACCGTGCTGCGTCCGCTGCCGGTGTTCGGCTACGACGACGCACCGCATGGCCACGCCGAAGTGCTGTTCGAGAACGTGCGCGTGCCCTACGAGAACGTGCTGCTGGGGGAGGGGCGTGGCTTCGAAATCGCCCAGGGTCGCCTCGGCCCGGGCCGTATCCACCACTGCATGCGTTCAATCGGCATGGCCGAGCGTGCGCTGGAACTGATGTGCAAGCGTGCCGTGAGTCGTACCGCTTTCGGCAAGCCGCTGGCACGCCTGGGCGGCAACATCGACCACATCGCCGACTCGCGCATGGAGATCAACCAGGCACGTCTGCTGACCCTCAACGCGGCCTACATGATGGATACGGTCGGCAACAAGATTGCCGCCAGCGAAATCGCTCAGATCAAGGTGGTGGCGCCCAATGTCGCGCTCAAGGTGATCGACCGGGCGATCCAGATGCATGGCGGCGCCGGGGTTTCCAACGACTTCCCGCTGGCCTACTGGTACGCCATGCAGCGCACCCTGCGCCTGGCCGATGGCCCGGACGAGGTACACCGCGCTGCCATCGGCAAGTACGAGATCGGCAAGTACGTGCCGCGCGAGATGATGAAGGCCAGCCGCTGAATAATCGACGCTGAACGACGAGGCCCGCATCTGCGGGCCTCGTCGTTTTTGCCGTCATTGCGGCCTGTCTTCGCTTTGCGGTCGTTGGTCGGCCTGGGTCAGGCGCATATGCAATTGCGCGGCAAAGGCGCGTGCCGACAGTTCCTCGTGAAAGGTCAGGGTGCGGCGGCCGAGTCTGACCTGCCAGACGGCTTGGCCCTGGCGCTCAAGGCGTTCTATGCAGACCTGCGACATTGCCACTCCTCGTCATTCGATGGCCTTCTGGTCGCGCGTTCTGAGCAGGGAGAACAGTACGCCGCCGGCCAGAAGAGCCAAGGTTACGCCAAGTGAGAGCAGGGCGGGAACCTCGAACAGATCGTGCAGGAGAATCTTGCCGCCGATGTACATCAGCACCAGTGCCAGCGCGTACTTGAGGTAGATGAAGCGATGCAGCAGCGCAGCCAGCGCGAAATACAGCGCACGCAGGCCGAGGATGGCGAAGATGTTCGAGGTGTAGACGATGAACGGATCCTGGGAAATGGCCAGCACGGCGGGCACACTGTCGACCGCGAAGACCAGGTCGGCCAGCTCGATCAATATCAGCGCCAGCAGCAGGGGCGTGGCATGCAGCAGCGTCTTGCCGCTGGCGTCCGGCAGGCGAACCAGGAAGCGGCCGTCATGCAGCTTGTCGGTGACGCGCAGGCGTTTGCGCACGAAGCGGATCAGCGGATTCTGCGCCGGATCCGGATGGGGCGCATCGTCACCGCTGCGCAGCATCCTGATACCGCTCAGCAGCAGGAAGGCGCCGAAGACATAGAGAATCCAGTCGTATTGCCGAACCAGCGCCGTGCCCAGGCCGATCATGATCGCGCGCAGTACGATCACCCCGAGAATGCCCCAGAACAGCACGCGATGCTGGTAGCGCCGGGGAATGCCGAAGAAGCCGAGGATCATCGCCATGACGAAGACGTTGTCCATCGACAGCGACTGCTCGACGAGCAAGCCGGTGTAGAACTCCATGGCTTTGGTGGCGCCCAGCTCCCACCCGATCCAGCCGCCGAACGCCACGCCAACGCTGAAATAGCCTGCATAGAGCAACAGACTCTCGCGCACCTCGATCTCGTGCTGGTCGCGGTGCAGCACGCCGAGGTCGAGGACGAGCAGAACGATGATCAGCAGCAGGAAGGCCAGCCAGAACCAGGCGGGTGTGCCGAATAAGGGCGTTGTGAAAAAGGCCGGTAGAGCGTTCATGAGCCCTCTCGATGTCTGCCTGAGTTGAAGGAGATCGACTCAGTGACTCCGACATCACGGTGAGCAAGCTCACCGCCAGAGGGCCCGGCGTCACGCTGGTGAAAGGTTAGTTACTGGTAGGTGAGCTGCCAAGCGACGCAGGTTCAGTAGACCCATACCTCCACCCGGCGGTTGCGCAGGCGGCCGCTGTCTTCACTGTTGGCAGCGACTGGCAGCTCATCACCGAGCCCGGTGATTTCACGGAAGATGACGCCCTGGTGGGCCAGTTCGCGGCGCACGGCCATGGCGCGCAGCTTGGACAGCAGCTCGGCACGCGCCGGATCACTCTTGGCATCGCCGAAGCCGACCAGTACCACCTTGTCGTGCAGCTTGTCATGGCTTCTGAGGTAATCGAGAACGCGCGTCAGGTCGCGCTGCGCCTTGTTGTCCAGGCTGGCGCTGCCTTCCTGGAAGCGGAAGTTCACCGACAGGCGCTGCGCCTGCTCGGCCAGTTGCCGGTAATCGGCGGGCATCTGCGCCTGCGGTGCGACCTTGACCGCCTGCACCGTCTGGGCGATGAAACCGTTGTCGGCAACGATCTTCTGCCCGGCGGGGCTGTGGGTGAAGTCGATCAGCGCGCGCACCCAGGAATTGCTCGATTGCGCCGGGTTGTAGAAGAACAGCCGGCGTGCCAGGGGGTAGTCCTCGGTGGCGATCAGCGTGGCGCTGGGCAGCATGGGCTGCGAATCGCCCGAGGCGATGGCCACGGCCTTGGCCTGGCGGATGTAGGGCAGGCCGATGAAGCCGATACCGTTCGGGTCGCGGCTCACCTCATCGGAGAGCTGGCTGCTGGACTCGAAGCGTTTCGCGCCCGCCGCCAGAGTGCGTGCGCCGGGCGCCAGCACCAGCTCCTTGAAGGTGTCGTAGGTGCCGGAGTTGTCATCGCGGGCGTACAGGCTGACGGCGCCGGGGCTACCGCCCAGTTCGCGCCAGTCACGAATCTCGCCGGCGAACAGGCGCGCCAGTTGCTCGACGCTGAGATTGCCGATGGGATTGCTCGGGTTGACGATGATGGCCAGGCCATCGATGGCGATGACCTGTTCGGATCGGGCGTCATGCATGTCGCCCAGGGTCGCCAATTCGCCCGCTTCGGCTGCCTTGATCGGGCGTGAGGAGGCGGCCAGATCGGCGCTGCCGTTCTTCAGTGCGACGAACCCGGTGCCGGAACCGTGGGCGGCGACTTCAGCGACGACCAGGCGGCCGTCGGCCTGGCGGGCGACAATGCGTTGTTCGTTCTCGGCCTTGCCCGCTTCACTGCGTATGTCGCTCAAACCCTGCGCGGCGAAGAGCGCTTTGATCAGCTCCGGGCCGAGCTTGGCACCGATGGTGTTGGAGCCCTGGATACGCAGGACGGGTGCGCCGTTCTGGGCGGGGGGCAGGGCGGCGAATACCGATAGGGGAAGGGCGTAGCAGATGAAACCCAGGAGCAGCAGCGACAGCGTGCGGCTCCACAGGTCGTGGTCTTGGCTGGATTGGGCGCGCGGCATGCGGCGAACACCTTGTGCAGGGTGGAGATGCCGCGCAGATTAAGTCAGCCAGATTGCAGGGATGTGACGGGTCGCCGCTTGGCGATCAGCTTAGCTCCAGCCAGATCGGCGCATGGTCGGAGGGCTTTTCCATGCCGCGGAGGTCGTAGTCGATGCCGGCCTCCTTGAGGCGCGCCTGTAGCGGCTGGCTGGCCAGGATCACGTCGATACGCAGGCCGCGCTTGGGCTCGTCCTCGAAGCCACGGCTACGGTAGTCGAACCAGCTGAAGCGGTCGTTCACCTCGGGGTGAAGGTGCCGGAAGCTGTCCACCAGGCCCCAGTTCTTCAGGGTTGCCAGCCATTCGCGTTCCTCCGGCAGGAAGCTGCACTTGCCGGTCTTCAGCCAGCGCAGGCGATTGGGTTCGCCGATGCCGATGTCGCAATCCTCCGGGCTGATGTTGATGTCGCCCATCACCACCAGCGCCTGCTGCGGGTCGAAGCGTTCCACCAGCAGTTGCTGCAGATCGGCATAGAAGCGCTGCTTGGCGGGAAACTTCACCGGGTGGTCGCGGCTCTCGCCTTGCGGGAAGTAGCCATTCATCACGGTGACGGGATTGCCCTGAGCATCGGCGAAGGTGCCATAGATGAAACGCCGCTGGGCGTCGTCCGCATCGCCCGGGAAGCCCTTGTGCAGGCTCAGCGGTTCCTGACGCGAGAGCAGGGCGACGCCGTAGTGGCCTTTCTGCCCGTGGTAATGCACGTGATAGCCGAGCTGGCGAATCTCGCTTTCCGGGAACTGCTCGTCGGCTACCTTGGTTTCCTGCAGGCCGATGACATCCGGCTGATGCTTTTCGATCAGCGCCTGCAGTTGGTGAGGTCGGGCGCGCAGGCCATTGATATTGAAGGAGACGATTTTCATCGGCGGCGATCCCTGAAGACAAAAGGCGATGCTAGCCGATCAGCGTCGGCGACGGCCAGCGCCTGGCGGGATGGCCAGAGCACTGCTAGGTTGGCAGTAAGACCCAAACCCGCAGAGGTCAGCCATGCCCCATCAAGGATCTGCCGAAGTTCGCATGCTCGATTCCGGCTATGCCCGGGAAGTGCGCTCCGTTCTCTATCATGCCTATCGCCACGAACCGACCTTCGCCTATCTGTTCGAGGCCGAGCGAGCAGGTTTCGATCAGCGGGTGCGCGCCACCGTGCGCGAACTGGTCAAGCAGCACTTTTCCGAAGATCTGCCAGCGATTGGCCTGTTGCTCGAAGATCGTCTGATCGGTGCAGCGCTGATCGCACCGCCGCAGCGCCGTCTGGATATCACCGAGAGCTGGCGCTGGCGCCTGGGCATGCTGCTGACCACCGGTTTTCGCTGCACGCGCCGCTACCTCGAGTATCACGATGCGGTGATCGCCTGCCTGCCGCCAGGCCCTTATCACGTATTGCCGCTGATCGGCATTCATCCGGAATTCCAGGGGCAGCAACGCGGCGAGCAACTGCTCGAAGCGCTGCACGCCTGGTGCGCCGAGGATGCCGGCTCGCAAGGGGTGGTGCTGGATACCGGCAATGCTCGCTACCTGGACTTCTATCGCCGTCAGGGCTACGAGGAGCTGGGTGAGCTGGCCATCGGGCCGGTGGTGGAGCATGTGTTCTTTCATCCCAACCCGCAGCCACTGACGCTCGCCGGAGCCTGAATCCGCTTAAAGGGGCTGGCGCTGCGGTGCTCTGGCGCGGGGCGCGTGACGTGGTAGCATCCCCCGCCATGAGCATCTATGGACAGGTTCGGCGTGCCCTGTTGCTCCTGCTTGTCAGTTCCACGGCCATGGCTGCCGGTGAACTCGAGGTGCGGGTCACGCCAGCCAATTCGGCCCTGAAGGCCAATATCGAAGGTTATGTCGGAACACTGGATGGGCGTGATCGCCAGGCCTTGCGCCGGATTCGCCGCATCGCCGAAGCCGAGGCGCGCAAGGCCGCCGAGGCGCTCGGCTACTACCAGGCGCGCATCCGCAGCCAGATCGAAGACGGCGAGACGCCGCGGCTGATCCTCGAGGTCGAGCCCGGCGAACGCGTGCGCCTGCGCAACGTCGATATCCGCATCGAAGGCCCTGCCAGCGCAATGAAGGCGTTTCGCGTGCCGGCCAGCAGTCGCCTGCAACCTGGCGCCACGCTGCATCATGGGCGTTACGAGGATGCCAAGCGGCTGATTCAGAACCAGGCTGCGCGCTATGGTTTCTTTGATGGCAAGTTCACCCGCCAGCATCTTTCCATCGATCCTGCCGCGGGTGTCGCCGATATCGAGTTGGTCTACCAGAGCGGCCCGCGTTATCGCCTGGGCGATATCGCGTTCACCGGCGACTTCCCGTTCGACGACGAGTTGCTGCGGCGCATGGTGCCGTTCAAGGCCGACACGCCCTATGACTCCGAACTGATCGCCGAGCTGTATCAGGCGCTGCAGTCCAGCGGTTACTTCGAGTCGGTGCGGGTCGACGCGATTCCCACACAAGCCGAGCAGTTGCGCATTCCCGTCAGCGTCGCCTTGCAGACGCGCGAACCGCGCACGCTTGGGCTTGGCCTGGGCTTCTCCACCGATGTCGGGCCGCGCCTGCGCGGCAACTGGACGCGTCACTGGCGCAATCCGCAGGGGCACAGTTACGGCCTGGACATGGAGCTGTCGGCGCCACGGCAGAACATCGGTCTGTGGTACGACATACCCGGCGATCCGCCCTTGACCGACAAGCTGCGTATCGCCGGCGGTTACCAGTACGAAGAGTTGGCCAGCAACGACAGCCTCAGCCGCCTACTCACTTTCGGCCCGGAATGGCACAGCCAGCGACCTGGTGGTTGGCAGCGGGTGCTGTCGGTGAAGGCGCAGCGCGAGGAGTATCGCCTGGGCGACGATACCGGCTTGAGCACCTTGCTGATGCCAGGGGCCAGTTATTCCCTGCTGCGCAGTGACAACCGGCTCGATCCGAATCAGGGCTATCGTCTGCAGTTCGACCTGGCCGGCGCGGTCGATGGCGTGCTGTCCGATGCCAATGTGTTGCATGGCAACGTCATGCTCAAGGGCTTGACCACGCTGTTCGACAATCACCGCTTCCTCGGTCGCGTGCAGTTCGGCGGCACCGAGACCAATGGTTTCACTGCTGTGCCGCCGTCGCTGCGTTTCTTCGCTGGCGGTGACCAGAGCGTGCGCGGCTACGACTACCAGAGCCTGTCGCCGGAGAATGACCGTGGCGACAAGATCGGCGGCCGCTATCTGTTCGCCGCCAGCGCCGAATACCAGTACAGCCTCAGCGACAAATGGCGCCTGGCGACTTTCGTCGATCAGGGCAATGCCTTCAATTCGCTGGAGTTCCCCACCCTGAAAACCGGCGTCGGTTTCGGCATCCGCTGGGTGTCACCGGTCGGCCCGCTGCGCCTGGATCTGGCCCATGCACTCGATGATGACGGCGGTATCCGCCTGCACTTCTCCATGGGGCCGGAACTGTGAGGGCGATGCTGAAGTGGTCGCTCGGCGGTTTGCTGGCGCTGCTGTTGGTGCTGGTTTTGGCAATTGGCATGTTGCTGGGTAGCGCTGCCGGTAGCCGCTGGCTACTGGCACAGGTGCCGGGATTGCAGGTGCAGGGCTTCGATGGACGCCTGGGCAGCGCCTGGCATGCCGACAGCCTGCTCTGGCAGCAGGGCGAGACGCGGGTGGCGTTGCAGCAAGTGGATATGGCCTGGTCGCCGTTGTGCCTGCTGCGCCTGACCTTGTGCCTTGACCGCCTGCACATGGAACAGGCGGCCGTGGATCTGCCCACATCCGAGTCGAACGAGAGCGGTGCATTGAAGTTGCCGGATATTGCCTTACCGCTGCGCGTGCAACTGGGTGACATCCGCCTCGGCGAGTTGCGCCTGGACGGGCAGGCGCAGCTCAACGCCTTGAGCCTGGTCGCGCAGTGGGACGAGAGCGGCGTGCACCTGCAGCGCCTGGCCGTGCAGCGCGATGAACTGAGCCTGGAACTGAGCGGCGAGTTGACCCCCAGCGCTGGCTGGCCGATGACCCTGAGCGGGCGCGCGCAGTTACCCGCCGTCGACGGCCAGCTCTGGAACCTGGCGCTGCAGGTCGCAGGCGAGCTGCAGCGCAGCCTGAAGCTGCAGGCCGACAGCAGCGGCTATCTCACGGCGCGCCTGGTCGGCCAGGTGCAGGCGTTGGCCGAGAACCTGCCGGCCGAATTGCAACTGAGCAGCGATGCCTTTAGCGCCAGCGCCGACTTGCCGCCCACGCTGCAATTGCAGCAACTAAAACTGCGTGCCCAGGGCGACCTGGCCTCCGGCTATCGGGTCGAGGGTTCGGCCAGCCTGCCGGCCGAGCAGACGCCGATGACGTTGCAGTTGCAGGGGCGAGTGGACGCACGCGGCGCGCAGATCGAGACGCTGCGCATCCAGGCCGATGAGCAGCAGCACCTGCAGGTGCAGGGCGCGCTTGATTGGCAGGAGGCGTTCGGTGTCGAGGCCAGGTTGGCCTGGCAGGACTTTCCCTGGCAGCGCCTGTACCCGCTGGACGAGCCCTTGCCGGTGAGTCTGCAACAGGCGCAGGCCGAGCTGAGCTACAGCGCGGGCAACTACCTGGGCAATTTTTCCGCGCAACTGCAGGGGCCGGCCGGTGCTTTCAGCCTGAGCGCGCCGTTCAGTGGTGATCTGCAGCAGGTGGCCTTGCCGCAACTGCAACTGGTGGCCGGCCAGGGGCGTGCCGAAGGCGTGCTCAAGCTGGGCTTCGCCAACGGCATCGACTGGCAGGCGATGTTGCAACTGAGTGCGCTCGACCCTGGTTACTGGCTGGCGCAGCTGCCGGGCAATCTGGCGGGCCCGCTCAACACATCGGGGCATTTCGAGGCCGGCAAGCTGCGCGCCCAGGCTGACATCGACATCAGCGGCCGCCTGCGTGGCCAGCCCGCACAATTGCAGATCAAGGGCGACGGTGCTGAGCAGCGGTGGCAACTGCAGCGCCTGTCGCTGCGCCTGGGTGATAACCGGATCAGCGGCCAGGGCACTGTGGATCAGCGCCTGCGTGGTCAGCTGGAACTTGCGCTGCCACGCCTGGGGCAACTCTGGCCGGGCCTGCAAGGCCAACTGCAGGGGCAACTGAGTCTGGCCGGTACGTTGCAGGCGCCACAGGGGCAGGCGCAGTTGACCGGCGAGCGCCTGGTCTTCGGTGATCCCAGCCTGCGCCGTCTGCAGGTGCAGGCCAGCCTGGATGCGCGCCAGCAGGCTCTGGTGGCGCTCAATCTGCGTGGCATCCGTATCGGCGATACCTATCTGGGGCGCCTGGAAGGCAGGGCAGAAGGCGATATACGCCGCCAATCGCTGCAGCTAGATTTGCAGGGGCCGTTGCTGAATCTGCAACTGGCTGCAGACGGCAATTTGAGCGAGCAGGGCGACTGGCGCGGGCGCATCGCCAGCGGGCAACTGCGCAGTGGCGGGCAGGATTGGCAACTGCAGCAGCCGGCCACCCTGGAACGGCTGGCCAGTGGGCGCCTGAGCCTGGGCGCGCATTGCTGGCGTTCCGGGGCTGCCAGCCTGTGCGGCGGGCAGCAGCGCCTGGCGCCGCAGCCGAGCCTGGACTGGACGCTGGAAAAATTCCCGCTGGCCAGCCTGCAGCCCTGGTTGCCGGACGATTTCGCCTGGCAGGGCCAGCTCGACGGTCAGCTCAAGGTGGAATTGCCGGACAACGGGCCGAACGGCCGCATTCGTCTGGATGCCGGCGCGGGCACATTGCGCATTCGCCAGGTGGAGCAGGACGAGTGGCTGGATTTCGCCTACGACAGCCTGAGTCTCGACACTCAACTGCGGCCGCAGCGTGTCGATACCGAGCTGAGCCTGCGCAGCGAGCGTCTCGGTGAGCTGGCGCTGACGGCCAGGATCGACCCGCGCCCAGCGAGCAAGCCGCTCACTGGCGAGTTCCGCCTGAGCGGCTTCGACCTGGCGGTGCTGCGCCCCTTCGTGCCCATAGCCGAGCGCCTGCAGGGTCGCCTGCTGGGCAGCGGCAGCCTGGGCGGGCATCTGCTGGCGCCGCAGATCAATGGCCAACTGCGCCTGGAAAATGGTGAGCTGTCCGGTAGCGAGTTGCCGGTCAGCCTGGAGGAACTGCAATTGCAGGCGCTGATCGCCGGCGAACGCATGCAGCTCGCTGGCACCTGGCGCAGCGGCGAGGCCGGACGCGGCAATCTGCGTGGTGAGCTGGACTGGCAGGACGGCCTGAGCGGCGATCTGACCGTGCACGGCCAGCGCTTGCCGCTGAATGTGGAGCCCTACGCGAAGCTGGAGGTGGAGCCGGATCTGCAGTTGCGCCTGCGTCAGCAGCATCTGGCCGTCAGTGGCAAGGTCGGCATCCCCCGTGGCGATATCAGCGTGCGCGAGCTACCCGCCTCGACGGTCAAGGTTTCCGGCGATGCCCAGGTGGTTGGCGAGGCGCCGAGCGCCGAAGAGCAGGCCATGGGCATCGCCATGGACGTGACGGTCGAGGTCGGCCAGGACAAGCTGGCGTTCAGCGGATTCGGCCTCAGCGCCGACCTGCGCGGGCGCGTGCATATTGGTGATGATCTGGATACGCGTGGCGAACTGGATCTGGTCAACGGTCGCTACCGGGCTTATGGCCAGCGCCTGACCATCCGCCGGGCGCGCCTGCTGTTCGCCGGCCCGATCGATCAGCCATTCCTCGATGTCGAGGCCATTCGCCGGGTCGACAACGTGGTCGCAGGCCTACGTTTGTCCGGTAATGCCGAACAGCCCAGCACCACGATTTTCTCCGAGCCGGCGATGAGCCAGGAGCAGGCGCTGTCCTACCTGGTACTGGGCCGGCCGATGGGGCAGAGCAGTGGCGACAACAACATGCTTGGCCAGGCGGCGCTGGCGCTGGGGCTGGCCGGCAGTTCCTCGCTGACCACCAGCCTCGCTGGCAGCCTGGGCATCAAGGACTTCCAGCTCGACACCGAGGGCAGCGGCATCACCACCAGCGTAGTCGCCAGTGGTGCGATCACCGATCGCCTCAGCCTGCGCTATGGTGTGGGCGTGTTCGAGCCGGCCAATACCATCGCGCTGCGCTACGAGCTGACCCGCAAGCTGTACCTGGAGGCTGCCAGCGGTCTGGCCAGCTCGCTGGATCTGTTCTACAAGCGCGATTTCTAAATCCCTACTCGGCCTCCGGTGTATCGGCTGCGCTTCTGCGCTAGGCTGATGGGCTGGTCGGGTCGTGACCTGCCATCTGTTGCGGGTGCAACAGTGCGAATCGGCCCTTCAACATCCTCACTAAAAGGAAACTCCTCATGGCGCAAGTCACTCTCAAAGGCAACCCGGTTCAAGTGGACGGCCAACTGCCGCAAGTCGGTCAGCAAGCTCCGGCGTTCAGCCTGGTCGGCGGCGATCTGAGCGATGTCACCCTGGCCAGCCTGGCAGGCAAGCGCAAGGTGCTGAACATCTTCCCGAGCGTCGACACCCCGACCTGCGCGACCTCGGTGCGCAAGTTCAACGGCGAAGCCAGCCAACTGGCCAACACCGTGGTGCTGTGCATTTCCGCCGACCTGCCGTTCGCCCAGGCACGCTTCTGCGGCGCCGAAGGCCTGGAGAACGTGGTCAACCTGTCCACCCTGCGCGGGGCCGACTTCCTCAAGAACTACGGCGTGGCCATCGCCAGCGGCCCGCTGACCGGCCTGGCCGCACGTGCCGTGGTGGTGCTGGACGAGCAGGACAAGGTGCTGCACACCGAGCTGGTCGCTGAAATCGCCAACGAGCCGGACTACGCTGCTGCCCTGGCTGCGCTCAAGTAAGCGCGGTCTCGTTTCGCAAACGGCCTGCCATGCAGGCCGTTTTCGTTTCCGCTCAAATAGTTGGTTACGTAAGTCCTGCGTAAAAAGCGGGTAAATGGGCTTTGCTTGATGGGGGCCTGTGCTTATCGTTGCGACTCCCGATTGCGTCGACCTTGTGAACATGCCTGATATCAGCTCCTCTTCGCCCTCCCGCAAACCCTCTCGCCAGTGGCTGATCGGCCTCGTCCTGCTCGCCGTGCTGGGCGTGCTGCTCTGGTGGTTCTGGCCGAGCGCGCCAAAGTCGCAACACATGGGGCGTGGCCCCTTTGGTGACATGGGCCCAGTGCCCGTGCGCCTGGCCACGGTGGAGCAGGGCGACTTCGCCATCACGCTCAAGGCGTTGGGCACGGTGACGGCCTACAACACGGTCAACGTGCGCTCGCGGGTCGATGGCGAACTGGTCAAGGTGTTGTTCGAGGAAGGGCAGAAGGTCAAGGCCGGCGATCTGCTCGCGGTGATCGATCCGCGCTCCTATCAGGTGGCCTTGCAGCAGGCCCAGGGCGCCCTGCAGGAAAACCAGGCGCAGTTGCAAAACGCCGAACTGGATCTGGCGCGCTACAAGGGCCTGTACGCTCAGGACAGCATCGCCAAGCAGACCCTCGACACCCAGCAGGCTCTGGTCAACCAGTACCGTGGCAGCCTGAAGAGCAACCAGGCGGATGTGGCCACGGCCAAGCTGAACCTCGATTTCACCCAGATCCGTGCGCCCATCTCCGGGCGCCTCGGCCTGCGTCAGCTGGACATCGGCAACCTGGTACGCAGTGGCGATACCACGCCGCTGGTGGTGATTACCCAGACCGAGCCGATCTCGGTGATCTTCACCTTGCCCGAGGGCGATCTGCCTGCCGTGCTGCAGCGCCGCCGCGACGGCATCAGCCTGGCCGTCGAGGCCTGGGATCGCGGTGAAATACTCAAACTGGCCACGGGCACGCTGGAAAGCCTGGACAACCAGATCGACACCGCTACCGGTACCGTGAAACTCAAGGCGCGCTTCGACAACGCCGAGCAAATGCTCTTCCCTAACCAGTTCGTCAACGTACGTCTGCGCGTGGACAATCGCCCGGGTGCGACCATCGTGCCGTCGGCGGCCGTGCAGTTCGGCAACCAGGGCACCTTCGTCTATGTGGTGGACGCCGAGAGCAAGGTCAGCATTCGTCCGGTGGTCATCGCCGCCAGCGATGCCGAGCGTAGCCTGGTCAGCAGCGGCGTCGAGCCGGGCGAGCGGGTGGTACTGGAAGGCACCGACCGTCTGCGTGACGGTGGCAAGGTCGAAGTGATCGAGCGCAGCAACCTGCCGGCCGGCGACACCAGCCAGGTCGAGCAGGGCGCCAAGCACAGTGCTCAAGGCCGCGCCGCACGGAAAGAAGCATGAATATTTCCCGCCCGTTCATTCTGCGGCCGGTCGCGACCACGCTGCTGATGGTGGCGATCTTTCTCGGCGGCCTCATCGCCTACCGCCTGCTGCCGGTATCGGCGCTGCCGGAGGTGGACTACCCGACCATCCGCGTGTTGACCCTATACCCCGGTGCCAGCCCGGATGTGATGACCAGCGCCGTGACCGCGCCGCTGGAACGCCAGTTCGGCCAGATGGCCGGGCTCAAGCAGATGTCCTCGACCAGCTCCGGTGGCGCCTCGGTCATTACCCTGCGTTTCAATCTGGACGTCTCCCTGGCGGTGGCCGAGCAGGAAGTGCAGGCGGCGATCAATGCCGCGAGCAATCTGCTGCCCAATGATCTGCCGGCGCCGCCGGTGTACAACAAGGTCAACCCGGCCGATACGCCGGTGCTGACCCTGGCGGTGACCTCCAAGGCGCTGCCGTTGCCGCAGGTCAACGATCTGGTCGATACCCGCCTGGCACAGAAACTCGCGCAGACCAGCGGCGTCGGCCTGGTCACCCTGGCCGGCGGCCAGCGCCCGGCGGTGCGCATCCGCGTCAATGTCGAGGCGCTGGCCGCTTATGGCCTGAGCCTGGCCGACGTGCGCAGCCTGATCACCAGCAGCAACGTCAACCAGCCCAAGGGCAACTTCGATGGCCCGACCCGCGTCTCGCAGCTCGATGCCAATGACCAGCTCAAGTCAGTGGACGAATACCGCGACTTGATCCTCACCTACAAGGACGGCGCCGCGCTGCGCCTGCAGGATGTCGCGCAGATCGACGACGGCGCCGAGAACGAGCGTCTGGCGGCCTGGGCCGACCGCAACCAGGCCGTGCTGATCAACGTGCAGCGCCAGCCGGGGGCCAACGTCATCGAGGTGGTCGACCGCATCCAGGCGCTGCTGCCGCAACTGACCAGCACCTTGCCGGCCAGCATCGAGGTGCAAGTGCTGACCGATCGCACCCAGACCATCCGCGCTGCCGTGCGCGACGTGCAGCACGAGTTGCTGCTGGCCATCGCCCTGGTGGTGATGGTGACCTTCCTGTTCCTGCGCAAACTGTCGGCCACGCTGATTCCGTCGATCGTGGTGCCGCTGTCGCTGATCGGCACCTTTGCCGTCATGTACATGGCCGGCTTCACCATCAACAACCTGACGCTGATGGCGCTGACCATCGCCACCGGCTTCGTGGTGGACGATGCCATCGTCATGCTGGAGAACATCGCCCGCCATCTGGAGGAGGGCGAGACGCCGCTCAATGCCGCGCTCAAGGGCGCCCGGCAGATTGGTTTCACCCTGGTCTCGCTGACCCTGTCGCTGATTGCCGTGCTGATTCCGCTGTTGTTCATGGCCGATGTGGTGGGCCGACTGTTCCGCGAGTTCGCCATCACCCTGGCGGTGGCCATCCTGATTTCCCTGGTGGTGTCGCTGACTCTGACACCGATGATGTGCGCGCGCCTGCTCAAGGTCGAACGGGCGGGCGAGGAGGGGCGTTTCCACCAGGCGGCCGGGCGCTTCATCGACGGCATGATCGAGCGCTACGGCGTTGGCCTGCAGTGGGTGCTCAGGCATCAACCGCTGACGCTGCTGGTGGCCGTGGCCACCATGGGGCTGACCGTGGTGCTGTACCTGGCCGTGCCCAAGGGCTTTTTCCCGGTGCAGGACACCGGGGTGATCCAGGGCATTTCCGAGGCGCCGCAGTCGATATCCTTCAGCGCCATGAGCGAGCGCCAGCAGCGTCTGACCGAGGTGATCCTGCGTGATCCAGCGGTGGCCAGCCTGTCTTCCTACATCGGCGTCGATGGTGACAACCCGACGCTCAACAGCGGACGCCTGCTGATCAACCTCAAGCCTCACGCCGAGCGTGACGTCACCGCCAGTGAAGTGATCGAGCGTCTGAGGCCCGAGCTGGCCAAGGTGCCGGGCATCGAGCTGTTCATGCAGCCGGTGCAGGATCTGACCATCGAGGATCGCATCAGCCGCACCCAGTTCCAGTTCAGCCTGGAGTCACCCGATGGGCAGTTGCTGGAAACCTGGACGCCACGCCTGGTCGAGGCGCTGCGCCAGCAGCCACAGCTTACCGACGTGGCCAGCGACCTGCAGAATCGTGGCCTGCAGGTGTATCTGGACATCGACCGTGATGCCGCCGCGCGTCTGGGCATCAACGTCGGCGATATCGATGACGCGCTCTATGACGCCTTCGGCCAACGGCAGATCAGCACCATTTACACCCAGTCCAGCCAGTACCGCGTGGTGCTGGAGAGCCGCGACGGTGGGCGCATCGGCACGGCAGCGCTGCGCCAGATCCATGTCGCCACCAGCGATGGCCAGCAGGTGCCGCTGTCCTCGTTGGCGCGCATTGACGAGCGTCCGGCCAGCCTGCTGATCAACCATATCGGCCAGTTCCCGGCGGTGACGCTGTCGTTCAACCTGGCGCCCGGTGTGTCGCTGGGCGAGGCGGTGGCGGTGATCGAGCAGGTGCAGCAGGACATCGGCCTGCCCGGCGCCATCGACAGTGAGTTCCAGGGCGCCGCCGAGGCCTTCCGGGCCTCGCTGTCGTCCACGCTGCTGCTGATCCTGGCGGCCATCGTCACCATGTACATCGTGCTCGGCGTGCTCTACGAGAGTTATATCCACCCGGTCACCATCCTCTCCACGCTGCCGTCGGCTGGGGTCGGCGCCTTGCTGGCGCTGCTGCTGACCGGCAATGATCTGGGTCTGATCGCCATCATCGGCATCATCCTGCTGATTGGCATCGTCAAGAAGAACGCGATCATGATGATCGACTTCGCCCTGGAGGCTGAGCGCAATCAGGGTATGACGCCCGAGGCGGCGATCTACCAGGCGGCGCTGCTGCGTTTCCGGCCGATCCTGATGACCACGTTGGCGGCATTGTTCGGTGCGGTGCCGCTGATGCTGGCCTCTGGCTCCGGTGCCGAGCTGCGTCAGCCGCTGGGCCTGGTGATGGTCGGTGGTCTGCTGGTCAGCCAGGTGCTGACGCTGTTCACCACGCCGGTGATCTACCTGTACTTCGATCGTCTGTCGCGCCGTTTCAGCGGTCGCAGCGCCGCCGGAGTCGCGGTATGACCCCCCGTCGTAGGAGCGGCTGGCGAAGCCATGGGGGCGAGCGCGCATGAACCTGTCCGCGCCCTTCATCCGCCGCCCGGTGGCAACGCTGCTGCTGAGCCTGGCGATCATGCTGCTCGGCGGGGTCAGCTTCGGCCTGCTGTCGGTGGCGCCGTTGCCGCAGATGGACTTTCCCACCATCACCGTGCAGGCCAGCTTGCCCGGTGCCAGTCCGCAGATCATGGCGGCCACCGTCGCCACGCCGCTGGAGCGTTCGCTCGGTGCCATTTCCGGCGTCAGCCAGATGAACAGCCGCAGCAGCCAGGGCAGCACGCGGATCATGATCCAGTTCGATCTGGACAAGGACATCAATACCGCTGCGCGTGAGGTGCAGGCGGCGATCAATGCGGCGCGCGATCTGCTGCCCAGCGGCATGCGCACCATGCCCAGCTACCGCAAGATCAACCCGTCGCAGGCGCCGATCATGGTGCTGTCGCTGACCAGCACGACGCTGAACAAAGGGCAGCTGTACGACGTGGCTTCGACCATCCTGGCGCAGAAGCTGGCCCAGGTCGGTGGCGTTGGCGAAGTGCAGGTCGGTGGCAGCTCCTTGCCGGCGGTGCGTGTGGCGCTGGAGCCACGCCTGCTCGACCACTACGGCATTGCCCTGGACGATGTGCGCCAGGCCATCGCGCAGAGCAACGGACTGCGCCCCAAGGGCGCGGTCGAGGATGATCAGCGGCGCTGGCAGGTACAGGCCAGTGACCAACTGGAGAAAGCGGCCGATTACGTGCCGATGATCATCCGCTACCAGGACGGCGCTGCCGTACGCCTGGGCGACGTGGCCACCGTCACCGATGGTGTGGAGGATCGCTACAACAGCGGTTTCTACAACGACAAGGAGTCCGTGCTGCTGGTGATCAACCGCCAGAGCGGGGCGAACATCCTGCAGACCATCGACGACATCCGCGCCCAACTGCCGGCCTTGCGCGAGGTGATCCCGGCCAGTGTCGAGCTGGAGGTGGCGATGGATCGCTCGCCAGTGATCCGCGCCACCCTGCACGAGGCCGAGCAGACGCTGCTGATTGCCGTGGCGCTGGTGATCCTGGTGGTGCTGGCATTTCTCGGGCGCTGGCGTGCGGCGCTGATTCCGGCGCTGGCCGTGCCGGTTTCGCTGATTGGCAGCTTCGCCGCCATGTACCTGATGGGTTTTTCCCTCAACAACCTGTCGCTGATGGCACTGATCATCGCCACCGGCCTGGTGGTGGACGATGCCATCGTGGTGCTGGAGAACATCACCCGCCACATTCATGCCGGCGAAACACCGATGGCCGCTGCCTTCAAGGGCGCTCGCGAAGTGGGCTTCACCCTGCTGTCGATGAACCTGTCGCTGGTCGCGGTGTTCGTTTCCATCCTGTTCATGGGTGGCATCGTCGAGCGTCTGTTCCGCGAATTCTCGCTGACCCTGGCGGTGTCGATCGTCATTTCGTTGTTGGTATCGCTGACCCTGACGCCCATGCTCTGCGCGCGCTGGCTGCGCGCCGAGGACGAGGCCAGCAGCAACGCCTGGCAGCGTTGGGGCGAGCGCGTGCAGGCGCGCGTGCTGGGCTTCTACGGCCGCACCCTGGACTGGGCGCTACGCCATGCGTTGCTGATGCTGCTGAGCCTGCTGGCGACCATCGCGCTGAACGTTTACCTGTTCGTCAGCGTGCCCAAGACCTTCATGCCGCAGCAGGACACCGGCCAGTTGATCGGTTTCATTCGTGGCGATGACGGTCTGTCGTTCCAAGTCATGCAGCCGAAGATGGAGGCCTTTCGCAAGGCCGTGCTGGCGGATCCGGCGGTGCACAGCGTGGCCGGGTTCATCGGCGGCTCCGGGGGCATCAACAATGCCTTCATGATCGTGCGCCTCAAGCCCATCGCCGAGCGCAAGCTGTCGGCGCAGGCAGTGATCAATCGTCTGCGCAAGGAAGTGCCCAAGGTACCGGGCGGGCGCATGTTCCTCATGCCGGATCAGGATCTGCAGTTCGGCGGGCGCGAAGGGCGCAGCTCGGAGAACGAGTACATGCTGCTCTCCGATGACCTCGATGCCCTGCGCCAGTGGTTGCCACGGGTACGTGAGGCCTTGCGCGCGCTGCCCGAACTGACCGACATCGATGCCAAGGAGAACGAGGGCGCCCAGCAGATTCGCCTGGTGGTAGACCGTGAAACCGCCAAGCGGCTCGGCGTGGACATGAGCATGGTCACTGCGGTGCTCAACAACGCCTTCAGCCAGCGCCAGGTGTCGACCATCTACGAGGCGCTCAACCAGTACAGCGTGGTCATGGAGATCAATCCGCAGTACGCGCAGTACCCTGAAGCACTGAACCAGATCCAGGTGGTCACCGCCGACGGTGCGCGCGTGCCCTTGTCGACCTTTGCGCACTGGGAGCGCAGCCTGGAAGAGGATCGCGTGCAGCACCAGGGCCAGTTCGCGGCTGAAACCATCGGTTTCTCCCTGGCCGAGGGCGTCAGCCTGGAGCAGGCCAGCCAGGCCATCGAGCGTGCGGTGGCGAGGCTCAGCCTGCCCACCAGCGTGCAGGGCTCGATGGGCGGCACGGGCGCCGCCTTCCAGCAGACCCAGGGCAACCAGCCACTGATGATCCTGCTGGCGCTGGTGGTGGTCTATATCGTCCTCGGCGTGCTCTACGAGAGCTACGTGCATCCGCTGACGATTCTGTCCACCTTGCCGTCGGCCGGTGTCGGCGCCTTGCTGGCGCTGGAGCTGGTGGGCATGGAGTTCAGCCTGATCTCGTTGCTGGGGCTGTTCCTGTTGATCGGTATCGTCAAGAAGAACGCCATCCTGATGGTCGACCTGGCGCTGCAACTGGAGCGTGGCGAGCGCCTGACCCCGCAGGAGTCGATTCGCCAGGCCTGTCTGCTGCGCTTCAGACCGATTCTGATGACCACCCTGGCGGCGATTCTCGGCGCTCTGCCCTTGATGCTGGGCACCGCCGAGGGCGCGGAAATGCGCCAGCCGCTGGGCGTGACTATCGTCGGTGGCCTGGTGCTGAGCCAACTGCTGACCCTTTACACCACCCCGGTGATCTACCTCTATTTCGACCGCTTGCGGCATCGCGTCAATCGTTGGCGTGGCGTGCGCAGTGATGCTTCGCTGGAAAATCCGCTATGAAACCCGCCGCATCCGCAGGAGCGAGCTCTGCTCGCGCAGCTTTTACCCTCACCCCGTTCGCGCGCAGAGCGCGCTCCTACGGTTTGTTCGTGCTGCTCGGCGTGCTGGCCGGCTGCGCCATTGGCCCTGACTACCAGCGCCCGGAGCTGGCAGTGCCGGCGCAGTTCAAGCAGGTCGAGGGCTGGACGCCGGCCAGTCCCGCCGACGCCCTGGCGCGTGGCGCCTGGTGGGAGTTGTACGGCGATGCCGAGCTCAATGCGCTGGTCGAGCGCCTGCAACTGTCCAACCAGAATCTGGCGGCATCCGAAGCTCAATACCGGCAGGCGCGGGCGCTGGTACGGGGGGCGCGGGCCAGTTTCGCACCGACGCTGTCCGGCAGTGCCGGCGTGACGCGCAGCGGCCAGGGCGGCGGCAGTGCGTCCGGTTCCAATGTGAATGGTTCGGGCGTTTCCAAAAGCTATGACCTGAGCCTGAGCGCGGCCTGGGAACTGGATCTGTGGGGCAAACTGCGGCGCAACCTGGAGGCGAGCCAGGCCAGCTACGAGGCCAGCGCTGCCGATCTGGCCGCGCTGCGCCTCAGTCTGCAGAGTGAACTGGTGCAGAACTACCTGCAGTTGCGCGTGCTCGACGAGCAGAAGCGCCTGCTCGACGCTACCGTCGCTGCCTACTCGCGCTCGCTGCGTCTGACCGAAAACCAGTACAACGCCGGCATCGTGCCGCGCTCCGACGTCACACAGGCGCTGACCCAGCTCAGAAGCACCGAGGCGCAGGCCATCGATCTGAACTGGCAGCGCGCTCAGCTCGAACATGCCATCGCCGTATTGGTCGGAGTGAGCCCGGCCGAGCTGAGCATCGCCGCGCGCGACAGTCTGCCGACGTTGCCGGCCGTTCCCGTGGCGTTGCCCTCGCAGTTGCTCGAACGTCGGCCCGATGTCGCCGCCGCTGAACGCCGGGTCATGGCTGCCAATGCGCAGATCGGCGTGGCGGAGGCGGCCTGGTTCCCGGATCTGAGCATCAGCGCCAGCGGTGGCTATCGCGGTAGCAGCTTCGCCGACTGGATCGACGTGCCCAACCGTTTCTGGTCACTCGGCCCGCAACTGGCCCTGACCCTGTTCGACGGTGGCGCGCGTAGCGCCGAGCTGCAGCGCACCCAGGCAGCTTATGACCAGACCGTGGCGCAATATCGCCAGGCGGTGCTGGACAGCTTCCGTGAAGTGGAGGATTACCTGGTGCAACTGCGCGTGCTGGAGCAGGAAAGTGGCGTGCAGCAGCAGGCGCTGGACGCCGCCCGCGAATCCTTGCGTCTGATCGAGAACCAGTACCAGGCCGGTACCGTCGACTACAACAGTGTGGTCAACGTGCAGGCCACGGCACTGAGCAACGAGCGCTCCAATCTGACTCTGCTGGGCAATAGGTTGCTGGCCAGCGTGCAATTGATCGCCGCGCTGGGCGGTGGTTGGCAGGTCGGGGAGTTACAGGAGCAGGCCGCGCAGTAACGGTCGGCATGGCGGGCATTCGCCATGCCGACCGGCCGTCATTCGCGGTGCTTGCGATTGACCGTTTGCGCCGCCTTGATCACGTCCTTGCCGATCTGATCCTCGAATTGCGCCCACACCGGGCGCTTGGCGTCGCGCCAGGCCTGGCGCTGTTCCGGCGTCAGGCTGATGACCTGGCTACGACCGGAATCAATGATGCGCTGGCGGTCGGCCTGGTTGTCGGCTTCGGCCTGCTTGTTCACCGCGTAGGTCACTTCGTCGATGATCGCTTCCAGTTCGGTACGAACCTGGTGCGGGATGCTGTACCAGAAGCGCGAGTTGCTCACCAACATGTAGTCCAGCACGCCATGGTTGGTTTCGCTGATGAAGGGCTGCACTTCATGCAGTTTCTTGCTGTAGATGTTCGACCAGGGGTTTTCCGCCCCTTGCACCTTGCCACTCTTCAATGCATCGAAGACTTCGGAAAAGGGCAGTTTCTGACTATTTGCGCCAATCACGCTGAATTGTGATTCCAGAACCGCCGAGGGCTGGATGCGGAAATTAAGGCCTTTGGCGTCCGTGGGCACATGCAACGCTCGGGTGGCGGAAAGCTGCTTCATGCCGTTGTGCCAATAGGCCAGGCCGGCGATGTCGTGAGCTTCCATCGAGCGCAGCAACTGTCGGCCCTTGGCGCGTTTCTGGAAGCGGTTGACGGCCTCCAGGTCATCGAACAGGAACGGCAGGTCGAACACCTGGAGCTGCTTGGTGTATTGATCGAACTTGGCCAGCGAGGGTGCCAGCAATTGCACTTCGTTGTTGCGCAGGGCATCCAGCTCGTTGGCATCGCCATACAGCGTGGAGTTAGGGTAGACCTCGACCTTGACCTTGCCTTCGAGGCGTTCTTCGACCAGCTTCTTGAACATCAGCGCACCCTGGCCTTTGGGCGTGCTGTCGGCTACCACGTGAGAGAACTTGATCAGGATAGGTTCTTCGGCCAGCGCCACCTGGCAACTGAGGGCGGCCAGCGCCAGGGCGCCGGTGGCCAGGGCTCGGATGGTGTTGAACATACTGCTTCCTTTTCTTCTTGTCGGTCGTGCGAGCACTCATGGAGGGTGCTCGGTGTTGGTCGCTGGGGCCCATCGCGATGAGTATGGCAGGGGATTGTCGGGCCGCAGGTGTGCCCTTCATTCGCAAGGGTTGTGCCATTGTGGCGAATTTCCGCCAGCCTGTTTGCTGATGTAAGAGGGCTGTGATCGACTTCACGTGGCGCGGCGGCTTTCCGCCACTCGACGATTGATCGAGAGCGGAAAACTGCCGGTGATCTGTGGCCAGGCGTAGCCTGTTATCCTGCGGCGTCGAATATGTTTTAGGTGCCTGAAGATGACCTGGTCTGCCCAGCAGTATTCCCTGTTCGAACGTCAACGTACGCGCCCGGTACATGACCTGCTGGCGGCGGTGCCGCGCGAGGGTATCGAGCTGGCCGTCGACCTGGGGTGTGGCCCCGGTAACTCCACGGCCGTGTTGCAGGCGCATGCACCCGAGGCGCAGGTGATCGGCATCGACAGCAGCGACGATATGCTGCGTGCGGCGCGTACGCGTCTGCCGCAGGTGGCATTCCAGTTGGCGGATATCCAGCACTGGCAGGCCGAGCGCGCGCCACAACTGATCCTGGCCAAC
This sequence comes from Pseudomonas sp. FG29, assembly GCF_057809355.1. NCBI lineage: Bacteria > Pseudomonadati > Pseudomonadota > Gammaproteobacteria > Pseudomonadales > Pseudomonadaceae > Pseudomonas > Pseudomonas sp. FG29. The sequence goes on from NZ_JBMDJU010000002.1 coordinate 72,949, forward strand.
GCCTCGTTGCAATGGCTGCCTGATCACGCCGGGCTATACCCGCGATTGCTCGCGCAGTTGGCGCCCGGCGGCTGGCTGGCGATCCAGACGCCAGACAACCTGCAGGAGCCGGCACACCGTCTGGCCAGGGAGGTGGCGACTGACGGGCCATGGGCTGCGCGTATTGCGCATGTGCAGCATGCAGAGCGGCACGACGCGCGGACCTACTACGACATCCTCGGCGCCCACGCCAGCGAGCTGGATATCTGGCGCACCACCTATTTCCATGTGCTGGACGATGCAGCAGCGGTGGTGGAATGGTTCAAGTCCACGGCGCTTTTGCCGTTCCTGCAGCCGCTGGACGCCGAGCAGCAGGCGGCTTTTCTCGAACGTTATGAGGCAGCGATTGCCGAGGCGTATCCGGCGCAGGCTGATGGCAAGGTGCTGCTGCCGTTCCCGCGGTTGTTTATGGTCGCGCGGCGTTAGGCACAGCCCGTGCGCGTCATAATGCCGTGCGGCAGGCCTTAAGTGGTCACGAGCAGCGAATGCACCTCGAGATCGGGCGCGGCATGCAGAACCCTGACGACGGGTATTCGGTTGACTGTATAAAAAGGCGATTCTGCCGGGATCTGTCGCTTTCTAGACGTCAGAGGCCGCTGCGGCGACGAGGTAGTTGCTCGCGGAGCCGGAGAGTATCGGAATGGCACTCTGGAGGTGGTACTCCCTGCTGTAGAGGTCATGGCAGCTTTCAGGAAAGCCCGGTTTGGTGTTATCGAAAAGGCTGCTTTCAGCAGGCTCGCGTGACGACACCATCGTTCTGCATGGGCCATAACGTTCGAGAGGAAATTGTCTGGCTGTGAAAACATCGTTCGAGAGTGTCCTCAAAGACAGGAACCGTATTTACCTAGAGCCAAAGCAAGGTCAGGCGCAGCCTGCCGCTGTCTTCTCCGTGGCCTTCGTGTTGCTGGAAAACTTCTCGATGATGGCCTTCACCGGCGCGGTGGATGCTTTGGTCACGACCAACCTGATGAGTACCACGCCTCTCTACAAGGTGCTCGTGGTCGGCAATCAGGACGTGGTGATCAGCGACCTGGGCATTGCCATCTCCGTCGACTGCCGGCTTGCCGACCTGAATGAACGAGCGCAGCACATGATCGTGGTGTGCGGGGGGTTCCGCACTCATTTGCAGGCCATCCCCCTGCTGCGCAGCAAGTTGCGTCAGGCCGAGGCGAGCGGCGTCACGCTCGGTGGATTGTGGAACGGTGCTTACTTTATCGCCGAGGCGGGACTGTTGGATGGCTACGAGTGTGCGTTCCACCCGGAAGGGCGGGTGATGGTCACCGAGCTGTTCCCCAAGGTGAAGGTGAGCAGCCGTTCCTACGTGGTCGATCGCAAGCGAGTCAGCTGTGCCGGGGCCAACAGTTCGCTGCATATGATGCTGGAGATCGTGCGACAGACCGCTGACGCCGAGCTGGTCGGCTCAGTCGAGGAGGTGCTGAGCTGCGACAGGATGGGGCAGACCTACGATGTTTCCGTGGCTTCGATCGATCTTGACCCCACCTTGCCCAACTCGCTCAAGACCGCGCTGGAGTTGATGCACAACAACATAGAAGACCCTATCGGCATCGGCGAGATCGCTCGTTACTCCGGTATTTCCCGCCGTCACCTCGAGCGCTTGTTCTGTTTCCACATGAAAGCGACTCCGCCCCGCTATTACCTGGAGCTGCGCCTTTCCAGAGCCAGGCAGTTGCTGCAGTACACCAACAAGCCATTGCTCGAGGTCGCGGTCGCGTGCGGCTTCGTGACACCTTCGCATTTCCAGCGCCGCTTTCGCGAAATGTTTGGCGTCGCGCCTGGTCGATTCCGCAAGAAAAATAGCGCTTCGTGATCCCTTAGGCCTGTATCGCCCGAGCTTCGTACATCGCCTGCTGCTGCCAGCGTGCTTAACCTGAGCGCTGCACTGGGTGTTGCCGGCTGCTGGTGCGGATGAGTGGATTTTTCGCACTAACCTGGGGCTGGCGTGCGTCATGGCCCAGTGCCGTTACCGAAAGTAAGCGCTGTCCTCGCTAGACAATCCCGCCAAGGCAGGTGGCACTGATAGGCCTGGAAACCCGTAGATCGGTGGTCTTTCGCGCATTCAGCCCGTGGATTCGCTTCTTTTCAGTTGGTTTTTTTTACTGGCATAAGCCTTGCTCCGTCACTGCTGCCAAAACCAACACTCAGGAGCACCACATGTCGCAGAAGATTTACAGAAAAGGTTTTCTGGCCTTGGCGGTTAGCGCCGCACTGGGCTCTTCTTCCCTGGCTCTGGCCGATGTCGTGATCGGTGTCGCCGGCCCGCATACCGGTGCCAATGCCTCGTATGGCGAGCAGTACTGGCGCGGGGCGACTCAGGCCGCCGAGGACATCAATGCCGCCGGTGGCGTCAATGGCGAGAAGATCACCCTGGTCAAGGCCGATGACGCCTGTGAGCCGAAGCAGGCCGTAGCCGTGGCCAACCGCCTGGTGGATTCGGACAAGGCGGTGGGTGTGGTCGGCCACTTCTGCTCGTCCTCGACCATGCCGGCGTCGGAGGTGTACGACGAGGCCGGTATCATCGCCATCACCCCCGGCTCGACCAACCCGCAGATTACCGAGCGTGGCCTGACCGGCATGTTCCGCATGTGCGGGCGTGATGATCAGCAGGGCATCGTCGCGGGCGATTACCTGGTCGACAAGCTCAAGGCCAAGAAGGTCGCGGTGATCCACGACAAGGACACCTACGGCCAGGGGCTGGCCGATGCGACCAAGGCGCAACTGGCCAAGCGTGGTATCGAACCCGTGCTGTACGAAGGTCTGACCCGTGGCGAGAAGGACTTCAACGCGCTGGTGACCAAGATTCGCGCGGCCGGTGCCGACGTTGTTTACTTCGGCGGCTGCCACCCGGAAGCCGGCCCACTGGTACGGCAGATGCGTGAGCAGGGCGTCAACGCCACCTTCGTTTCCGGCGACTGCGTGGTGACCGACGAACTGGTGACCACCGCCGGTGGCCCGCAATACACCAAGGGCGTGCTGATGACCTTCGGCGCCGATCCGCGGCAGATCCCGGAAGGCAAGGCCGTAATCGAGAAGTTCCGCGCCAGCGGCTTCGAGCCGGAAGGCTACACCCTGTATTCCTACGCATCGGTACAGACCCTGGCGGCGGCCTTCAATGCGGTGGGCAGCACCGACGGGGCCAAGGCCAGCGAATGGCTGAAGGGCCATAGCGTGGATACCGTGATGGGCAAGAAAGCCTTCACCGAGAAGGGCGACCTGCAAGTCTCCGACTACGTGATGTACGAGTGGGACGACCAGGGCAAGTACCACCAACTGCCCTGATTCCGACTGCGCACGGCGGCCGCTCGGGTCGTCGTGCGCGCGCGCTTTGGCATCGCCGCGTACGTCGCGTCGAGGCCTGTCTTTTCTGCCTGTGAGAGTTTCTTCATGGACGGCATCTTTCTGCAGCAATTGATCAATGGCGTGACGCTGGGCTCGGTCTACGGCCTGATCGCCATTGGCTACACCATGGTTTACGGCATCATCGGCATGATCAACTTCGCCCACGGCGACGTGTACATGATCAGCGCCTACCTGGCCGCCATCGGCCTGGCCGTGCTGGCCTTCTTTGGCGTCGATTCATTCCCCTTTCTGATTCTCGGCACGCTGGTGTTCAGCATCGTGATCACCGGCGTCTATGGCTGGACCATCGAGCGTATCGCCTACAAGCCGCTGCGCAATTCGACGCGGCTGGCGCCGCTGATCAGCGCCATCGGCATGTCGCTGATCCTGCAGAACTTCGTCCAGCTCAGCCAGGGCGCGCGGCAGCAGGGCGTGCCGACCTTGCTCGACGGAGTGATCAAGTTCCACATCGGCGAAGGCTATGTGCAACTGACCTACACCAAGCTGTTCATCATCGTCGCCTCGCTGATCGGCATGGCGATCCTGCATTACGTGATCCAGCACACCAAGCTCGGCCGCATGTGCCGCGCGACTCAGCAGGATCGCAAGATGGCCTCGATCCTCGGCATCAACACCGACCGGGTGATTTCCTACGTGTTCGTCATCGGTGCGTCGATGGCGGCGCTGGCCGGGGTGCTGATCACCATGAATTACGGCACCTTCGATTTCTATGCCGGCTTCATCATCGGCATCAAGGCCTTCACCGCGGCCGTGCTCGGCGGCATCGGTTCACTGCCTGGAGCGATGCTCGGCGGGCTGATTCTCGGGGTGTCCGAGGCGCAGTTCGCGGGCATGGTCAACTCCGACTACAAGGACGTGTTCAGCTTCTCGCTGCTGGTTCTGGTGCTGATCTTTCGCCCGCAGGGGCTGCTCGGCAAACCGCAAGTGACCAAGGTGTAACAGCATGACAGAGACATTCGACTTCAAGGCGGTGCTGCGTGATACCGCGCTGGCCGGTCTGCTCGCGCTGCTGGTGTTCGGCCCCATCGTCGGCATCGTACTCGACGGCTATGACTTCAATCTGCAGCCGCAGCGCGTGGCGCTGCTGGTGGCCATCGTCATGACCGGGCGTTTTCTGCTCAGCGCCTTCGGCCAGACGGCCAGGGGGCGCAAGTGGTTCGCCGTGTTTCGCCGTAACGACGGCGGCGTGCATGTCTTGCCTGCCGATCACAAATCCAGCCTGCGCTTCATCCTGCCGCTGATCATCTTGGTGGCGATCGCCTTCCCGTTCCTGGCCAGCAAATACTGGCTGACGGTGGTGATTCTCTGCCTGATCTATGTGCTGCTGGGCCTGGGCCTGAACATCGTGGTCGGCCTGGCTGGGCTGCTCGATCTGGGCTATGTCGGCTTCTACGCCATCGGAGCCTATGGCCTGGCGCTGGGGTATCAGTACCTGGATCTGGGCTTCTGGAGCATGTTGCCGATTGCGGCGGTGATGGCGGCGGTTGCCGGGGCGATCCTGGGTTTTCCGGTGCTGCGCATGCATGGCGACTACCTGGCCATCGTCACCCTCGGGTTTGGCGAGATCATCCGCCTGGTGCTGAACAACTGGATGGAGTTCACCAACGGCCCCAACGGCGTTTCCGCTCCGGGGATCACCTTCTTCGGCATCGAATTCGGTCGCCGCGCCAAGGACGGTGGTACGCCGCTGCACGAGTTGCTGGGCATCAGTTACAACCCCAGCATGTCGATGATCGTGGTCTACGGCGTACTGTTTCTGGTGGTGCTGGCTGTGCTCTATATCAAGCATCGACTGACGCGCATGCCGATTGGCCGGGCCTGGGAGGCGCTGCGCGAAGATGAAATCGCCTGCCGTGCGATGGGCCTGAACCATGTGATGGTGAAACTCTCGGCGTTCATGATCGGCGCCTCCACTGCCGGCATTGCCGGGGTGTTCTTCGCCACTTACCAAGGCTTCATCAACCCGGCGTCGTTCAACTTTCTCGAGTCGATTCTAGTGCTGGCCATCGTCGTGCTCGGCGGGCTTGGGTCTACCCTCGGCGTGGTCATTTCGGCCTTCACCATGACGCTGCTGTTCGAGCTGCTGCGCGAGTTCGGTGACGTTCGCATGCTGGTGTTCGGTGTGCTGATGGTGCTGATGATGATTTGGCGCCCACGCGGCCTCGTGCGCGTTAGCCGAACCGGCTATGCGATTCGCAAGGGGGTGGCGCCATGAAACAGAGCGAACAGATCCTTGCGGTCGACAGCCTGAAGATGCATTTCGGTGGCATCAAGGCGCTCAACGATGTGAATTTCAGCATCCAGCGCCACTCGATTTCGGCGCTGATCGGCCCCAATGGTGCCGGCAAGACCACGGTGTTCAACTGCCTGACCGGCTTCTACTCGGCCAGTGGTGGCAGCATCAAGCTCAATGCGCAGGCCACCACGACCAACGTCATCCAGGTGCTCGGTGAGCCGTTTCAGCCCCATGATTTCGTGCAGCCCGGTAGCTTCGTCAGGCGCCTCTGGTACAAGTTGTTTGGCGGTACCCATCTGGTCAACCGCGCCGGATTGGCGCGCACTTTCCAGAACATTCGCCTGTTCAAGGAAATGTCGGTGGTGGAGAACCTGCTGGTGGCTCAGCACATGTCCTCCAACCGCAATCTGCTGGCGGGCATTCTCAACACCCCTGGCTTTCGCCGCCGCGAATCGAATCTGCTCGATCATGCCTTCTACTGGCTGGAGGTGGTCGATCTGGTCGATTGCGCCAATCGCCTGGCCGGTGAATTGTCCTATGGCCAGCAGCGCCGTCTGGAAATCGCCCGTGCGATGTGCACGCAGCCCGAACTGATCTGCCTGGACGAACCCGCCGCTGGCCTCAATCCGGCCGAGACTCAGGCGCTGAGCCGGATCATTCGTCGCCTGCGTGATGAGCACCAGATTACCGTGCTGTTGATCGAGCACGACATGGGCATGGTGATGGACATTTCCGACCATATCGTCGTGCTCGAATACGGCAACGTGATCGCTCAGGGCACGCCAGAGCAGATCAAGAACGACCCCAAAGTGATCGCCGCCTACCTCGGCGCGGATGAAGAGGATGTGGCATGAGTTCGCCGTTACTGGAGTTCAAGAATATCGATGTGCACTACGGGCCGATTCAGGCACTGAAGTCGGTAAGCCTGCACATCGATCAAGGCGAGACGGTGAGCCTGATTGGCGCCAATGGTGCCGGTAAATCCACGTTGCTGATGTCGATTTTCGGTCAGCCGCGCGCCAGCGGCGGGCAGATTCTCTACCAGGGCACCGATATCACCGATAAGTCGGCGCACTATGTCGCCTCCAATGGCATCGCCCAGTCACCCGAGGGGCGTCGGGTATTCCCGGACATGAGCGTGGAGGAGAACCTGCTGATGGGCACCATTCCCATCGGCATGGCCCATGCTGACGAGGATATCCAGCGGATGTTCGAGCTGTTTCCGCGCTTGAAGGAGCGGCGCAACCAGCGTGCGATGACCATGTCTGGCGGCGAGCAGCAGATGCTCGCCATCGCCCGCGCGCTGATGAGTCGGCCCAAACTGCTGTTGCTCGATGAGCCCTCACTGGGGCTGGCGCCCATCGTGGTCAAGCAGATCTTCGCCACCCTGCGCGAGCTGGCGCAGACCGGCATGACCATCTTTCTGGTGGAGCAGAACGCCAACCATGCGCTGAAACTGTCGGATCGCGCCTATGTGATGGTTACCGGAGAAATCCGCTTGACCGGCACCGGTGCTGAGCTGCTGGGCAACGAAGAGGTGCGCAACGCTTACCTGGGCGGGCATTGATCAGAAGCCTGGGGATCGCTGACGCATATGACTGTCGCGGCTAAAGCTCCTCCCACAAGTCGCCTCGAAGACCTGTGGGAGGGGCTTTAGCCGCGACCCTTAAAAGAAAGCCCCCGCATCTGCGGGGGCTCTTCGTTTGCGGGGCTTCGCTTACTGCGCCAGGGCGACCAGTCCGGCCTGCTGCACCAGCTCCAGCAGCGGCTGCGGATACACGCCAAGGAAGAAGGCGAGCAGGGCGACCACCAGCAGCATGATGCCGCCGGCGCGCTGGCCCCAGTCGAAGGGCGCGTCGTGGCGATGCAGGTTGGGTTCGCGCATGAACAGGGTGACCATCACCCGCAGGTAATAGAACACACCAATGGCGCTGCCCAGCACCATGGCGCCGAGCAGCCACCACAGTTGCGCTTCGACACCTGCGGCGATCACGTAGAACTTGCCGATAAAGCCTGCGGTCAGCGGAATGCCGGCCAGTGACAGCATCATCACCGTAAGCACGGCGGTCAGGTACGGACGGCGCCAGAACAGGCCGCGGTATTCGTACAAGGCATCGGCATCACGACCGCTGTAGGGCGTGGACATCAGGGTGATCACGCCGAAGGCGCCCAGGCTGGTCAGCACGTAGGTGGCCAGGTATACGCCGACGGCTTCCACCGCCAGGCCCTTGCTCGCCACCAAGGCCACCAGCAGGTAACCGAAGTGGGCGATGGAGGAGTAACCGAGCAGGCGCTTGAGGTTGTTCTGCAGCAGCGCCAGCAGGTTGCCGAACAGGATCGAGGCAATGGCGATCAGGGTCAGCAGTTCGTTAAGCCAGCCGCCGCTCATGGCCGGGGACATCTGGTACAGGCGCAGTAGCACGGCGAACACCGCCACCTTGCTGGCAGTGGCGAGGAAGGCCGCTACTGGCGCCGGAGCGCCTTCGTAGACGTCCGGCGTCCACAGGTGGAAGGGCACCAACGACAGCTTGAAGGCCAGGCCGATCAACATCATGCCAATGCCGATCTGCACCAGTTGGCTGCTCTCGCGCATCAGACTGATACCGATATCAGCGAACGCCAGGTTGCCAGACTCGGCATACAGCAGCGCCATACCGAATAGCAGGAAGGCCGAACCGGCTGCCGACAGCACCATGTACTTGATGCCAGCCTCCAGCGAGCGCTTGTTGAAGAAGGCGTAGGCGATCATGCCGTAGGTGGGCACCGACAGCAGTTCCAGGCCGATGAATAGGCTGGCCAGGTGCTGCGCACTGACCAGTACCAGACCACCAGCGGCGGACAGCAATACCAGCAGGTACAGCTCCTCGCGGTTGCCCGGATAGCCCTTGCCCGAATCGCCGCCCAGGTAGGCGTGGATCAGCGTGATGCAGGCCAGGCTGGCGGCCAGCACCAGGGCCATGTAGTAGCAGGCGAACTTGTCGATCAGCAGCAGCGGGGTGACTTCGAGCGGCGCCACCTCCAGTGCCGGAATCAGCGATAGCAGCGCCAGGTTCAGGCCCACCACGGAGAGGATGAAGGTCACCGTGTGATTACGCTTGGCGGCGATGGCCAGCATCACCACGACAGCGGTGAGGCTGGTCACCAGCAGCGGCAGCAGGGCGATCAAGTGTTGCAGGGTGAAGTCGACAGCGTGATGTTCCATGAGTCTCTAATCCTTACCCTTACCGGCCCGAGGCGAGTTGATCGAGGGCGCCAGCCATCCACTGCTGCACGCCATGCATGCTGGCAGCGGAGGTATCGAGCACCGGTTGCGGGTAAACGCCAAGCAGAATCAGCAGTACGCCAAGGCCGAGCACCATGGCCAGCTCGCGCGGTTTGAGGCCGGGCAGCGGCGTATCCTGTTGCACCGGGCCGAAGTAGGCGCGGTGAATCATCGCCAGAGCGTAAACCGAGCCGAGCACCAGGCCAGTGGCGGCCAGCACCACGACCCAGGGTGCGCTGGGGAAGCTGCCGAGCAGAATGAGGAATTCGCCGACGAAGTTGCCGGTGCCCGGCAGGCCCAGCGCGGCGGCAGCGAAGAACAGGCTGATGGCCGGCAACCAGGGCATGCGCGCCCAGATGCCGCCCATCTGGCGCAGGTCACGGGTGTGCACGCGCTCGTAGAGCTGGCCGCAGAGGATGAACAGCGCAGCGGCCGACAGGCCGTGGGCAACCATCTGCACCACCGCGCCCTGCAGGGCGATCTGGCTGCCCGAATAGATGGCGATCAGCACGAAGCCCATGTGCGACACACTGGAGTAGGCCACCAGGCGCTTGATGTCGGTCTGGGCGAACGACAGCAGGGCGCCGTAGACGATGGCGAACACACCGAGCCACTGGGCGATGGGCGCGAACTCCGCCGAGGCGTTGGGGAAAAGCGGCAGGGCGAAACGCAGCAGGCCGTAAGCGGCGGTTTTCAGCAGGATACCGGCCAAGTCAACGGAGCCAGCGGTGGGCGCCTGGGCGTGGGCATCGGGCAGCCAGGAGTGCACCGGCACCACCGGGAACTTCACCGCGAAGGCGACGAAGAAACCGAGCATCAGCAGGTATTCGGTGCCCGGCGCCAGTTCGGTCTTCAGCAGGTCGGCGTAGTTGAAGCTGAGCACGCCGGTCTGGTTGAAGTGCACGAACACCAGGGCCAGGATCGACACCAGCATGATCAGGCCGCTGGCCTGGGTGAAGATGAAGAACTTGGTGGCGGCGGTGATGCGGGTGCGACCATCGCTGCCGCTATGACCCCAGAGCGCGATGAGGAAGTACATCGGCACCAGCATCATTTCCCAGAAGAAGAAGAACAGGAACAGGTCGACCGCGAGGAACACGCCGACCACACCGCCGAGAATCCACATCAGGTTGAGGTGGAAGAAGCCGACGCGGTGCTGGATCTCGTTCCACGAGCAGAGTACCGAGAGCACGCCGAGCAGACCGGTGAGCACCACCATCAGCACCGACAGGCCGTCCATCGCCAGGTGGATGGTGATGCCCAGACGCGGGATCCAGTCGATGACGAACTCGTGGGCCCAGCGTGGGCCGCCGTCCGGGGCAGGGGCCAGGGTGAAGTCGCCGCTGACCCACAGCCACAGGCTCAGGACGAACAGCAGACCCATGGTGATCAGGGCGATCCAGCGCGGCAGGGCGTGGCCGAAGCGCTCGCCTTGCCAGCACAGCAGGCCGCCAATGAAGGGAATCAGGATTAGCCAGGGCAGAATCATCAGGCTGTTTTCCTTAACTCAGAAAGAGGATGGCGGCGAGCACCAGTACGGCGCCCCCGGCGATCGAAGCGGCGTACCAGCGCACCTGGCCGGTTTCGCTGCGTACCAGTGCGTCGTTGCCACCACGCGCGAGCAGCGGAATCAGGCCGATGCTGCGGTCGATGGGGTCGCGGCGCAGCAGGTGGCAGAGCAGCAGATAAGGGCGCACGAACAGCTTGTCGTAGAGCCAGTCGAAGCCCCAGGCGGCGAACCACAGGGCGCTCAGCAGGCGACCCGGCGCGCTCTGCGCCACTGCGGAGGCAACGCGGCGTTTGCCGAGGAAGAGCAGGGCGGCAATGACGATACCGCTGACCGCGACCAGGCCCGAGAGCAGTTCCAGGCTGTGCTTGGCCTCGCCACCAGCATGGCCGGCGCTTTCCGGCAGCACGCCAGCCAGCGGTGGAGTGATCCAGGCGCCGATGAAGGTGGACAGCACGATCAGCACAAGCAGCGGCAGATTGTGGGCGATGCCATGGCCGGCGTGCGCCTCGGTCTTCTGCTCGCCGTGGAAGGCGATGAAGATGAGGCGGAAGGTGTAGATCGAGGTCATGAAGGCACCGACCAGGCCAGCGTAGAACAGCTCGCTATGGCCACTGGCGAAGGCTTCCCAGAGGATCTCGTCCTTGGAGTAGAAACCCACGGTGACCAAGGGCAGGGCAGCCAGCGCCGCGCCACCGACGACGAAACTGGCGTATGCCAGCGGCAGCTTCTTCCACAGGCCGCCCATCTTGAAGATGTTCTGCTCGTGGTGGCAGGCGTGGATCACCGCACCGGAGGCGAGGAACAGCAGGGCCTTGAAGAAGGCGTGAGTCATCAGGTGGAAGATCGCCGCGTCCCAGGCACCGACGCCCAGGGCCAGGAACATGTAGCCGATCTGGCTCATGGTCGAGTAGGCGAGGATGCGCTTGATGTCGGTTTGTACCAGTGCGGCGAAACCGGCCAGCACCAGCGTCACGCCGCCAACGACGCCGACCAGCTCGAGAATCTCCGGGGTCAGCAGGAACAGGCCATGGGTACGGGCGATCAGGTAGACGCCGGCGGTGACCATGGTCGCCGCGTGGATCAGCGCCGACACCGGGGTCGGGCCGGCCATGGCGTCGGCCAGCCAGGTCTGCAGCGGCAACTGGGCAGACTTGCCCACCGCGCCGCCGAGCAGCATCAGCGTGGCAACCCACAGCCAGGCGTCGCCAGCTACGTACTTTTGCGGCGCCAGCACCATCAGCTCCTGGATGCTCAGGGTGCCGAGGTTGAGGAACAGGATGAACATGCCAATCATCAGGAACACGTCGCCGACGCGGGTGACGATGAACGCCTTGAGCGCCGCGTTACCGTTGGGTACGTGCTTGTAGTAGAAGCCGATCAGCAGGTACGAGCACAGGCCCACGCCTTCCCAGCCGAAGAACAGCACCAGCAGGTTATCGCCGAGTACCAGCAGCAACATGCTGAAGATGAACAGGTTGGTGTAGGCGAAGAAGCGCGAATAGCCTTCCTCGCCGCGCATGTACCAGCTGGCGAACAGGTGGATGAGGAAACCCACGCCAGTGACCACGCCGAGCATGGTGGCGGACAGGCCATCCAGATGCAGGGTGAAGCTCGGCGCCAGGCCTTCGACGCTCATCCACTGCCACAGGGTCAGGCTGTAGGCGCCGCCGGCCGGCGGATTGCCGAGAAAGGCGGCGATGACCCAGGCAGCGCTGGCGGCCGCCAGGCCGATGGAGCCGACACCGATCACTGCGCTGGTGTTTTCCGAGAAGCGTCCGCGCGAGAAGGCCAGCAGCAGCCAGCCGAGCAGCGGGAAGAATAGAGTCAGGGCTAGAAGGTTCATCCGCGCATCTCGCTGGCAGCGTCGATATCCAGGGTGTTGAAGCGGCGATACAGCTGCAGCAGGATCGCCAGGCCGATGCTGGCCTCGGCGGCTGCCAGGGTGATCACCAGAATGAACATCACCTGGCCGTCAGCCGCGCCCCAACGGGCGCCGGCAACCACGAAGGCCAGTGCAGCGGCGTTCATCATCACTTCCAGGCTCATCAGGATGAACAGAATGTTGCGCCGCACCATCAGACCGACCAGGCCGATGCAGAACAGCACGCCGGCTAGGGCCAGGCCGTGTTCGAGTGGAATGCCGGTCATACGGTTGGCTCCTTGGCGTCATGGCGGCCCAGGTGGTAGGCAGCGACCAGTGCGGCGAGCAACAGCATGGAAGCCAGCTCCACCGCCAGCAGGTAGGGGCCGAACAGGCTGATACCGACGGCTTTGGCTTCCACTGTGGTGTGACCGATATGGGCGTCGCTGACATGATTCAGCAGCACATAGAGCAACTGGCCGAGCAGCAAGGCGCTGAGAATCGCCGGGCCAACCCAGATGCCAGGCGTCAGCCACTTGCGCTCCTGCTCGGCAGCAGCCGGGCCAAGGTTGAGCATCATCACCACGAAGACGAACAGCACCATGATGGCGCCGGCGTAGACGATGATTTCCAGCGCGCCGGCAAAGGGCGCACCGAGGGCGAAGAACACCATCGACACCGCCAGCAGCGAGACGATGAGATAGAGCAGGGCATGCACCGGGTTGGTGTTGGTGACCACCCCGACCGTTGCTGCCACCGCCACACCGGCGGCGAAGTAGAACGCGAATTCCATCAGAAGCTCCTCAAGGCAGCAGGCTCTTGACGTTGATCGGCTCGGCCTCGTTCTGCGCGGCGCCCTTGGGCTTGCCGGCGATGGCCATACCGGCAACGCGGTAGAAGTTGTAGTCCGGGTTCTTGCCGGGGCCGCTGATCAGCAGGTCTTCCTTCTCGTACACCAGATCCTGACGCTTGAACTCGCCCATCTCGAAATCGGGGGTGAGCTGGATCGCGGTGGTCGGGCAGGCTTCCTCGCACAGGCCGCAGAAGATGCAGCGCGAGAAGTTGATGCGGAAGAACTCCGGGTACCAGCGCCCGTCATCGGTCTCGGCTTTCTGCAGCGAGATGCAACCCACCGGGCAGGCCACGGCGCACAGGTTGCAGGCCACGCAGCGTTCTTCGCCGTCGGGGTCGCGGGTGAGGACGATGCGGCCACGGTAGCGCGGCGGCAGGTAGACCGGTTCTTCCGGGTATTGCAGGGTGTCGCGTTTGCGAAAGCCATGGCTGAAGACCATGGCCAGGCTGCGCAGTTGGGTGCCGGTACCGACCAGCACGTCCCAGATGTACTTGAACATTGATTTTCTCCTTACTGGGCCGTGGCCAGCACGACGGCGCCGGTCACCAGCAGGTTGATCAGGGTCAGCGGCAGGCAGAACTTCCAGCTGAAGGCCATGACCTGGTCATAGCGCGGGCGTGGGATCGACGCGCGCAGCAGGATGAAGATCATGATGAAGAAGGCCGTTTTCAGCGCGAACCAGAAGAACGGAATCTGCGGCAGGATGCCAAACGGGCCGTGCCAGCCACCGAAGAACAGGGTGACCAGCAGCGCCGATACGGTGACGATGGCCACGTATTCGCCGACGAAGAACATGCCCCATTTCATCCCGGCGTATTCGATGTGGTAACCGTCGGCCAGCTCCTGCTCGGCTTCCGGCTGGTCGAACGGGTGACGGTGGGTCACGGCGACAGCAGCGATGAAGAAGGTACAGAAGCCGAAGAACTGCGGAATGATGAACCACAGGTTCTGCGCCTGGTAATCGACGATGTCGCGCATGTTGAACGAGCCGACCTGCGCCACCACGCCCATCAGCGCCAGGGCCAGGAACACCTCGTAGGAGATGGTCTGGGCCGAGGCACGCAGGCTGCCGAGCAGGGCGAACTTGTTGTTGCTCGACCAGCCGGCGAACAGCACCGCGTAGACCGACAAACCCGCCATGGCGAAGAAGAACAGGATGCCGATGTTCAGATCCGCCACGCCCCAGTTCGGGGTGATGGGGATGATGGCGAAGGCCATCAGCATCGCGGCGAAGGCGATCATCGGCGCCAGGATGAAGATGAACTTGTCGGCGAACGGCGGCGTCCAGTCCTCCTTGAAGAACATCTTGATCATGTCGGCGGCGATCTGGAACATGCCGAACGGCCCCACACGGTTGGGGCCGTAGCGATCCTGCCACCAGCCGAGCAGACGGCGCTCGATGAAGCTCAGCAGCGCGCCGCAGACCACCACCACCAGCAGGATGACGATGGCCTTGAGTACCGCAATGACGATCTCGATCAGTTCGGGCGTCAACCAGCTCATTGCGCGGCCTCCTGCAGCAGGGTCACGCTGGCGCCGGCGACTGTTGCCGGAATGCCCGGCAAGCCAACCGGCAGGCCGACCAGACCGACGGCCAGATCATCACGTACCTGCAGCGGCAGGCGCAGTGCCTGACCGTTGACGCGCAGGGCCAGCAGTGCACCGTCGTTCACCCCAAGGCGAGCCGCTTCATCGCGAGCCAGGGCCACATAGGGCTCGGGCATACGCTCCTGAATCGGCTTGGCGCGCGCGGAGTTTTCCTCGCTGCCGAACAGGTGGTGCAGCGGCGCCACCTGCCAGGTGCCGGCTGCCGGGTTGAACGCAGCATTGACGGCGAACCAGGGCAGGGCGTTACCAGCGGCTTCGAGCAGGCGCACGCCGGGGTCGCCGGCACGCAGATGACCACCGACCTCGTCCTGGAACTTGTTCCAGGCCTGCGGCGAGTTCCAGCCCGGCGACCAGGCGAACGGAATCTGCTGTCGGTCTTCCTTGCTGCCGGCGTAGCCTTCCATGGAGAAGGCGAAGGCGCTGTCCTGATCCTGCGGCTGACGCGGCTCGTGCACGCTGATATTGGCGCGCATGGCGGTACGACCACTGTAGCGGTGCGGCTCGCGGGCGAGCTTGAGGCCCTTGATGCGGAACGAGGCGCTAGGCGCGGCGTCCTTGATCCCTGCCAACAGCGGGTTGCTGGCGGCGCAGGCTTCGGTGACCTGATCCAGTTGCGTCCAGTCCACGACCTTGCCTTGCAGGGTGCTGTGCAGCGCGTGCAGCCAGCGCCAGCCTTCGCGGATCAGAATACCCGCGTCGTAATAGCTCGGCTCGTAGACCTGGAAGAAGCGTTGGGCGCGGCCTTCCAGGCTGACCAGGGTGCCGTCGCCTTCGGCGAAGCTCGCCACCGGCAGCAGCAGCTGGGCACGTTCGCTGGTGGCGGTGCGCTGGTGATCGGCGACGATCACCACCTGCGCGGCGCTGAGTGCGGCATCGACCTTGGCGGCATCGGCGCGGCGGTACAGGTCGTTTTCCAGCACGATCATGGCATCGGCCTGGCCGTTGCTCAGCGCATCGAGCGCGGCATCGACGGACTCGCCACCCAGCAGTGCCAGGCCCAGGCTGTTGGCTTCCGGTACCACCAGGCTCAGCGAGCCATTCTTCTCTCGGTTCTTCAGCGCGCTGGCGATATTGGCGGCGGCTTCGATCAGGGCTTTGTCGCCCAGCGAGGCGCCGGAGACGATCAGCGGGCGTTGGGCTGCCAGCAGGGCGTCGGCGATGCGTTGTACCAACGCCTGCGCCTCGGCTTCCAGGCCGTCGACCGCCGGTGCGCTCGGGTCGATGGCATGAGCCACGGCGAAACCGATGCGAGCCAGATCCGCTGGGGCAGCGTGCACGCTTTCGGCGGCCACGTCGTCCAGGCGGTTTTCCGTGACGCTGGCGATAAACAGCGGGTGACGAGCGTGCTGGGCGACGTTCTGCACGGCGGCCATGTGCCAGTCCTGAATCCGCGCACCGGCAGCGATCTCGGTGGCCTTGCCCTTGACCGCCTGGCGCAGGGCCAGGGCCATGCGTGCGGCGGTCTGGGTCAGGTCTTCACCAAGGACGAAGATGGCGTCGTGCAGCTCGACATCGCGCAGGGTCGGCGTCGGCAGCGGGCCGTTTTGCAGGATGTCGCGGATCAGGCGGATATTGGCCAGCTCGCCAGCGGCGATGCCGCTATAGAAGTTGTCGGCGCCCACCAGTTCGCGCAGGGCGAAGTTGGACTCCAGGCTGGCGCGCGGCGAGCCAATGCCGATCACGCGCTTGCCCTTGAGCAGCTCGGCGGCCTTGTCCAGCGCGGCATCGATGCCGACGGCTTGGCCGGCCAGCAGCGGCTGACGCGGGCGATCCGCATTGTTGACGTAGCCATAGCCGAAGCGGCCACGGTCACAGAGGAAGTACTGGTTCACCGAGCCGTTGAAGCGGTTCTCGATGCGGCGCAGCTCGCCGTAGCGCTCGCCGGGGCTGATGTTGCAGCCGCTGGAGCAGCCATGGCAGATGCTCGGGGCGAACTGCATGTCCCACTTGCGGTTGTAGCGCTCGGAGTGGGTCTTGTCGGTGAACACGCCGGTCGGGCAGACCTCGACCAGGTTGCCGGAGAATTCGCTTTCCAGCGTGCCGTCTTCGACGCGGCCGAAGTACACGTTGTCATGCGCGCCGTAGACGCCCAGGTCGGTGCCGCCGGCGTAGTCCTTGTAGTAGCGCACGCAGCGGTAGCAGGCGATGCAGCGGTTCATCTCGTGGGCGATGAACGGGCCGAGCTCCTGGTTTTGGTGGGTACGCTTGGTGAAGCGGTAGCGGCGGGCGTTGTGCCCAGTCATCACCGTCATGTCCTGCAGGTGGCAGTGACCGCCTTCCTCGCACACCGGGCAGTCGTGCGGGTGGTTGGTCATCAGCCATTCGACGACGCTGGCGCGGAACGCCTTGGACTCCTCGTCGTCGATGCTGATCCAGGTGTTGTCGGTGGCAGGCGTCATGCAGGACATGACGATACGACCACGGGTGTCGTTCTCGTCGTTGTACTGCTTGACCGCGCACTGGCGGCACGCGCCGACGCTGCCAAGCGCCGGGTGCCAGCAGAAGTAGGGGATATCGAGTCCGAGGGACAGGCAGGCCTGCAGGAGGTTGTCTGCACCATCGACTTCGAAATCTTTGCCGTCTACGTGGATAGTGGCCATTTCTTTAAGTCTTCGTTTACCCGCTGGTTAAAGCGGCTGGCTAAGGGAATTCGTCTGTTCAGCTCGCGGTCGCCGGCGTGCGGGGCGTAGTCGCCACCTGGGCCACACCGGCCTCGAACTCTTCACGGAAATACTTGATGGCACTGCCCAACGGCTCCACGGCACCTGGCGCGTGAGCACAGAAGGTCTTGCCCGGGCCGAGGAAATTGACCAGGCCGAGCAGGGTCTGGATGTCTTCGGCGGTGCCTTGCTTGCGCTCCAGAGCGCGGAGGATCTTCACGCTCCACGGCAGGCCGTCGCGGCACGGCGTACACCAGCCGCAGGACTCGCGGGCGAAGAACTCTTCCATGTTGCGCAGCAAGGAAACCATGTTGATCGAGTCGTCGACTGCCAGCGCCAGGCCTGTGCCCATGCGCGTACCGACCTTGCCGATGCCACCGGCGTACATTTGCGCCTCGAGATGTTCGGGCAGCAGGAAGCCGGTACCGGCGCCGCCAGGCTGCCAGCACTTGAGCTTGTAGCCGTCGCGCATGCCGCCGGCGTAGTCCTCGAACAGCTCGCGGGCGGTGATGCCGAACGGCAGTTCCCACAGACCGGGGTTCTTCACCTTGCCGGAGAAGCCCATCAGCTTGGTGCCGTGGTCTTCGCTGCCAGGGAGGGCGAGGCTCTTGTACCAGTCCACACCCTGGCCAATGATGGCCGGCACGTTGCACAGGGTTTCGACGTTGTTGACGCAGGTGGGCTTGCCCCAGACGCCGACGGCAGCGGGGAAGGGCGGCTTGGCGCGTGGGTTGGCGCGGCGCCCTTCCAGCGAGTTGATCAGCGCGGTTTCTTCGCCGCAGATGTAGCGGCCGGCACCGGTGTGCACGAACAGCTCGAAATCGAAGCCTGAGCCGAAGATGTTCTTGCCGAGCAGGCCTGCGGCCTTGGCTTCATCGATGGCGCGATTGAGGTTGGCCGCAGCATCGACGTACTCGCCGCGCAGGAAGATATAGCCGCGGTAGGCCTTGAGCGCACGCGCAGAGATCAGCATGCCTTCCACCAACAGGTGCGGCAGTTGTTCCATGAGCATGCGGTCTTTCCAGGTGTTGGGCTCCATTTCGTCCGCATTGCACAGCAGGTAGCGGATGTTCATGGATTCGTCGGCCGGCATCAGGCCCCACTTCACGCCCGTGGGGAAGCCTGCGCCGCCACGGCCCTTGAGGCCGGATTCCTTGACGGTCTGCACGATGTCGGCCTGGGCCATCTCGGTCAGTGCCTTGCGTGCGGCCGCGTAGCCGTTCTTCTGCTGGTACTCCTCCAGCCATACCGGCTGGGCGTCGTCACGCAGGCGCCAGGTCAGCGGATGAGTTTCTTCGCTGCGAGTGATGCGGTTGGCTGGGCCGATGGAGGTCAGGGTCTTCATTTGTAGTCCTCCAGCAGCTTGGCGACGCCGTCAGGTCGAACATCGCCGAAGGTGTCGTCGTCGATCATCAGCGCCGGGGCCTTGTCGCAGTTGCCCAGGCAGCACACCGGCAGCAGGGTGAAGCGCTCATCGCTGGTGGTCTGGCCAAGGCCGATACCGAGCTGCTTCTGCATCTCGCTGACCACCGTTTCATGGCCGCCGATATAGCAGGTCATGCTGTCGCACACGCGAATCACGTGACGACCAACGGGTTGGCGGAAGATCTGGCTGTAGAAGGTAGCCACGCCTTCGACGTCGCTGGCAGGAATGCCGAGGATTTCGCCAATGGCGTCAGCGGCGCCGTCCGGCACCCAACCGCGCTGCTTCTGCACGATCTTCAGCGCCTCGATGCTGGCGGCGCGCGGGTCTTCGTAGTGGTGCATTTCGTGCTCGATGGCCGAGCGCTCGGTTTCGCTGAGGGTGAAACGGTCGGTCTGAATTAGCGTGCTCATAATCAGCGGTCCACGTCGGCCATGACGAAGTCGATACTGCCCAGGTAGGCGATCAGATCCGCCACCATGCTGCCGCGGATCACCGAGGGTATCTGCTGCAGGTGGGCGAAGCTGGGGGTGCGAATCCGGGTGCGGTAGCTCATGGTGCTGCCGTCGCTCGTCAGGTAGTAGCTGTTGATGCCCTTGGTCGCCTCGATCATCTGGAAGGCTTCGTTGGCCGGCATGACCGGGCCCCAGGAAACCTGCAAGAAGTGAGTGATCAGAGTTTCGATGTGCTGCAGCGTGCGCTCTTTCGGCGGCGGCGTGGTCAGCGGGTGGTCAGCCTTGTACGGGCCTTCCGGCATGTTCTTCAGGCACTGATCGATGATGCGGATGCTCTGGCGCATCTCTTCGACGCGCACCATGCAGCGGTCATAGGCGTCACCATTGGCCGCCAGCGGCACTTCGAATTCGAAGTGCTCATAGCCGGAATAAGGGCGTGCCTTGCGCAGGTCGAAATCGCAACCAGTGGCGCGCAGGCCGGCGCCGGTGGTGCCCCATTCCAGCGCTTCCTTGGTGTTGTACTGCGCTACACCGATGGTACGGGCCTTGAGGATGCTGTTCTTCAGCGCCGCCTTCTCGTATTCGTCGAGGCGCTTGGGCAGCCAGTCGACGAATTCCTTGACCAGCTTGTCCCAGCCACGCGGCAGGTCGTGGGCGACGCCACCGATGCGATACCAGGCCGGATGCAGGCGGAAGCCGGTGATGGCTTCGATCACCTTGTAGGCGCGCTGGCGGTCGGTGAAGGTGAAGAACACCGGGGTCATGGCGCCGACGTCCTGGATGTAGGTGCCGAGGAACAGCAGGTGGCTGGTGATGCGGAAGAACTCGGCCATCATCACACGGATGAAATCGACACGGGCTGGCACCTTGATACCGGCGAGTTTCTCCACCGAGAGCACGTAGGGCAGGTTGTTCATCACCCCGCCGAGGTAGTCGATGCGGTCGGTGTAGGGGATGAAGCTGTGCCAGCTCTGCCGCTCGGCCATTTTCTCGGCACCACGGTGGTGGTAACCGATCTCCGGCACGCAATCGACGATCTCTTCGCCGTCGAGCTGCAGGATGATGCGGAAGGCGCCGTGGGCGGATGGGTGGTTGGGGCCTAGGTTGAGGAACATGTAGTCCTCGTGCTCACCGCCACGCTTCATGCCCCAGTCTTCGGGACGGAAGCGCGCAGCCTCTTCCTCAAGCTGCTGCTTGGCCAGGGTCAGGCTGAATGGATCAAATTCGGTGGCGCGCGCCGGGTAGTCCTTGCGCAGCGGGTGACCTTCCCAGGTCGGCGGCATCATGATGCGGCTCAGGTGCGGGTGGCCGGTGAAGGTGATGCCGTACAGATCCCAGACTTCGCGTTCGTACCAGTTGGCGTTGGGCCAGATACCGGTGGCGGTGGGCAGGTTGAGGTCGCGCTCGGACAAGGCGACCTTGATCATTACGTCACTATTACGCTCCAGCGACATCAGGTGATAGAACACCGTGAAGTCGGCGTCCGGCAGGCCGCGACGCTGGGTACGCAGGCGCTCGTCGACGCCATGCAGGTCATAGAGCATCACGTAGGGGCGCGGCAGGTTGCGCAGGCAGGTGAGCACTTCAATAAGGCGCTCACGGGCAACCCAGAGTACCGGCATGCCGGTGCGGGTCGCTTGCAGGGTGAAACTGTCGTCGCCAAAGCGGGCGCGCAGTTCGGCGACGACGTCCTGGTCGTCAGCCTTGTAAGGCGGTATGGACACAACGGTGTCTTGAGTCATGGTCTCGG
Organism: Pseudomonas sp. FG29; assembly: GCF_057809355.1. Lineage (NCBI taxonomy): Bacteria > Pseudomonadati > Pseudomonadota > Gammaproteobacteria > Pseudomonadales > Pseudomonadaceae > Pseudomonas > Pseudomonas sp. FG29. Next base: position 93,984 of record NZ_JBMDJU010000002.1, read on the forward strand.
TCGCTGTCGATCAACGTAGAAAGTGGGCGTGACGCTTGCGCAGGCAAGCATCGGCTCAGACTTCGTCGGGGCTACGCAGGTTGGTAACGGCGATTCGCTGCTCGCGACGCTGCTCCTTCTGCGAAGGCATTTCGGCACGGTAGATGCCTTGATCGCCTACGACCCAGGATAGCGGGCGGCGCTCCTGGCCGATGGATTCCTGCAGCAGCATCAAGCCTTGCAGGAACGCCTCGGGCCGGGGCGGGCAGCCGGGAATGTAGACGTCCACGGGGAGGAACTTGTCCACGCCCTGAACGACCGAGTAGATGTCGTACATGCCGCCGGAATTGGCGCATGAACCCATGGAGATGACCCACTTGGGCTCCAGCATCTGCTCATAGAGACGCTGGATGACCGGCGCCATCTTGATGAAGCAGGTGCCGGCGATGACCATGAAGTCGGCCTGGCGGGGTGATGCACGAATGACTTCCGCACCGAATCGCGCCACGTCATGCGGGGCGGTGAAGGCGGTGGTCATTTCCACATAGCAGCAGGACAGGCCGAAGTTATATGGCCACAAGGAATTCTTGCGCCCCCAGTTGACCGCGCCGTTAAGCACGTCCGAGAGCTTGCCCATGTAGATGTTCTTGTGAACCTGATCCTCTAGCAGCGGGTCGGAAACGACCTCCCGCTGGCCGATCGGATACGCCTCATTGGGCGCATTCGGGTCGACCCGAGTAAGTTTGTATTGCATCGCCAAAGCCTCATTGTTTTAGCTTCGCCTGCCGTTCGCGACGTCCCTGCGGTGCCCAATCGAGCGCGCCGATACGCCAAAGATAGACAAGACCTGCCAACAGAATTGCTATGAAAACTGTAGCTTCGATCAGGCCTGCCCAGCCGCTTTCGCGCACCGAGACTGCCCAAGCGAAGAGATAGAGGGCTTCAACGTCGAAGATCACGAAGAGCATCGCGACCAGATAGAACTTGGCTGACAGGCGCAGACGCGCGCTGCCGGTGGGAAGCATGCCCGACTCGAAGGGTTCGTTCTTGCTGCGTCCCCAGGCTTTGCTGCCGAGCAGGCTGGAAAGGCCGAGCATGAAGGCGATGAGCCCGCAGACACCCAGCAAGAAAACAGCGAAAGCCCAGTTCTGGGACATGGTCGTTACCGCATCAGGCATGCCGGTACCCCTTGGTAAAGAGACGGCTTCTATTATTCGTGATGGAGCCGTGCAGGTAGCACGTGCTCTGAAAAATCCTGAAAACAATTCTATGCGCTGTTAAAGGTAGAAGTAAATTTCCATTTGAAAAATAAATCACGCAACGCTTTGTTGTCTGAGTAGTTTTAGCAGAAATAGCGGTAATTGCACCTTGGTTTCACGGCAGCGCCCCTGGCTGGCCTCTGGCAAAGCCGTTGCAGGCCCCTGAAACGGCGCTTTCAGCCTTCGCCGGGCGACGAGCCAGGCGCTGATGGCTGCATTTGAAAAGGCTCTCGCGCGTCTTTCGCACTAATACCAAGGAATGAGGAAGTGCAACTTCCGCATCGATAGTTGCGATGAAGTGTTATTCACGAAGCGGGGCGGCGATGTGATTGGAAATGTCGCGGCCATATACGAATATTGCTCGTTTTGGCTGCGGAGACTCGCTGGAGTCGTTCGTCACGACGGCTTTAAATTCCATTATGGAATTTAAAGCATTCTTTATATGCAGGAATGCTTTGTCGGTTCGCGTGCCTTGTGCATAAAAAAGCCCCGGCAAGCCGGGGCGGATTAGGCAATTGGCCGCTGCGGGTGCGTGGCCCGCAGGGGAGAACCGTTCTTAGTGGAACTGGTTCATTGTGTTGTCTTTACCGCTCGCCTTCAGAGCAGCTTCGCCAGCGAAGTACTCCTTGTGGTTGTCGCCGATGTCGGAGCCAGCCATGTTCTGATGCTTGACGCAGGCGATACCCTGACGCAGTTCCTGACGCTGAACACCTTTCACGTAGGCCAGCATGCCCTGGTCGGCGAAGTAGCCTTTGGCCAGGTTGTCGGTAGACAGGGCGGCAGTGTGGTAGGTCGGCAGGGTGATCAGGTGGTGGAAGATGCCGGCGTGAGCCGAACCGTCGCGCTGGAAGGTACGGATCTTCTCGTCTGCAACCTTGGCCAGTTCGGTCTCGTCGTACTCGACGCTCATCAGCTTGGCGCGGTCGTAGGCGGATACGTCCTTGCCCTCGGCGGCGAATGCATCGAACACCTGCTGGCGGAAGTTCAGCGTCCAGTTGAAGGACGGGCTGTTGTTGTACACCAGCTTGGCATTCGGGATGACTTCACGGATGCGGTCAACCATGGCCTTGATCTGGCCAACGTGCGGCTTCTCGGTTTCGATCCACAGCAGGTCGGCGCCGTTCTGCAGGCTGGTGATGCAGTCCAGTACGCAGCGGTCTTCGCCAGTGCCGGCACGGAACTGGAACAGGTTGGACGGCAGACGCTTCGGACGCAGCAGCTTGCCGCCACGATTGATCACGACGTCGCCGTTGCCCAGGTCGCTGGCAGCAACTTCTTCGCAATCCAGGAAGCTGTTGTACAGGTCGCCCAGGTCGCCCGGCTCTTTGGTGACTGCGATCTGCTTGGTCAGGCCGGCACCCAGGGAGTCGGTACGGGCGACGATCACGCCGTTGTCGATGCCCAGCTCGAGGAAGGCGTAGCGAACGGCAGCGATCTTGGCGAGGAAGTCAGCATGCGGAACGGTCACTTTGCCGTCCTGGTGACCACACTGCTTCTCGTCGGAAACCTGGTTCTCGATCTGGATGCAGCAGGCGCCGGCTTCGATCATGCGCTTGGCCAGCAGGTAGGTGGCTTCCGGGTTACCGAAGCCAGCATCGATGTCGGCGATGATCGGTACGATATGAGTTTCGAAGTTGTCGATCTGGTTCTGGATCTCGGCAGCCTTGGCGTGGTCGCCAGCGTCACGAGCGGCGTCCAGGGCGGTGAACAGCAGATCCAGTTCGCGGCTGTCAGCCTGACGCAGGAAGGTGTAGAGCTCTTCGATCAGGTCGGAGACGGCGGTTTTTTCGTGCATCGACTGATCCGGCAGCGGGCCGAAGTCGGAGCGCAGTGCGGCGACCATCCAGCCGGACAGGTACAGGTACTTCTTGTTGGTGGTCTTCAGGTGCTTCTTGATCGAGATCAGCTTCTGCTGACCGATGAAGCCGTGCCAGCAGCCCAGGGACTGGGTGTAGAGGGAGGAGTCGGCGTCGTACTCTTCCATGTCCTGGCGCATGATGTCGGCGGTGTACTGGGCGATTTCCAGGCCGGTCTTGAAGCGATTCTGAGCGCGCATACGAGCGACGGACTCAGGGTTGATAGCGCTCCAGCTGCTGCCGAATTTCTCTTTCAGAGCGGCTACAGCCTTGATGTCGTTTTGATATGCGGACATGGTCAATCCTTCAGATGTGTGTGGGTTGAGCACCAACTACACACGCTAGACGCGCATGAGTGCGACGGCTGCGGGCGGCTACCACTTTGACGGCGGGGGAACGGCTGAAAAGCGAGGGTGTGCTGCGAAGAGGGGGATGTAGGCGAGCAGTCCGCTGGCTGTCGCAGAGCGTTGGGCTCGTGGAAACCCTTGGCACTGCGCCTGTGCATGGCGAGCTGTCTGTTACTTAACGCTTCCCCGTCCCTCAGGACAACTTCGTTCCAGTCGCAACCTCGTCGTACGGCCTTGTGGGCTGTTAGGACACGGATCGTCGCGAAGTGCTTCGATGACGATCTGGAGATCCTTTTCAGGACCCCTGGCTAGCGGGAGCGAGGCCATCATGCCTCTGGGAAAATGCTTCGTCAAACGTTTTGTAGTGGTTTTTTCAAGCTACTACATATTCAGTCCGCGACTGCCTGGTCACGTACGGCAGCCCACCAGGCGGGCGTTTCAGGGATTTCGGGGGCTGCGCGATTTGTCCATGCCCCGGAGGGCGGAGTGCCATACGACTTTGGTCGATAGGGTCAGTCGAGCGCCTCGACCTTGACGCGTAGCGACATATCCTCACGCCCTTGCGTAGTGCTGCGGCGCAATACGTCACGACCGTCGGAGCTGGTTTGCTCGCTGACCCCGCCCAGGGGAATCCATTCGCCCAGTCGGCCGCTGACGCGGGTGTCGGTGCCTTGCACGTCGATAACGCCGGGTCGATTGTTGCTCACGCGATCCTGTTGGCTGCTGATGGACAGATGCACCAGCTCGCCAGAGAGGCTGGCCGTCACGTAAAAGCCGCGTGTCACGTCGCGATATTGGGTGTCCTGATAGATCTGGCCATAGGGGCCGGTGCTGGTGGTGGTCAGCGGGACGCTCTGGCCGACCTGGATCAACGCCGGATAACCCTCGGTGGCTTGCACCTGCTGGGTGCCACCGCCACGGCTGTCGGTGCTGCGCCGGATGATGCGCACCTGGTCGCGACCGTTGACTTCGCCGCGGCCGATCTGAGCTTCGGCATTGCCGGCGCTGAGCGTGCCGTCGACACGATAGCCTCGGTCATTCTGGTAACTGCTGTCGCTGCTCTCGACGGTGATCAGCAGGCGACGCGGGCGAGTATCCAGTTGCTGCAGAAGCAGGCGAACTTCGCCGATCTTGGCCGGTGAGGCATTGACGACCAACTGGTTGCCGTAGGCGCTGACCTTACCCTCGTTGCCGAGCATCGATTGCACCACGCCCAGCACATCGTCGGCGGTGCGGTAGTTCAACGGGATCAGTTCGGTCGCCGCCTGCAGTGGCAGGCACAGGCCAAGGAGCAGGGCGGCGAACAGCGTGCGCAGGGTCATAGCAGAAAGCTCCGCAGATCAGGATCGGTGATGCTGGTGTCCCAGGCCTGGTCGAACTGGGTTTGCCGTTGGCGCACACGCGCCGGATCGTTGTACAGGGTGTAGCCGGACTGCTGGTTCAGCTCCGGGAGCAGGAACAGCCCCCGGTCGTCGGCGATCAGAAAGGCCAGTTCATCGCTGGGGTAATCAGGGTTGAATTTGCGGATATGCAGATTGGAGGACAGGCGGCGCGACAGGGCGAGCAGTCGATGGCCTTCCTTCACTGCGCGGGTTGTATCGCGCAGCAGGATGCGCAGACGCGCTCGCGGGCTGCTCAGCAGAAAGCGGGTGCAGGCTTGCTGCACGCTGCTGCTGTGATAGAGCCAGGGCTCGAGATCCTCGCTGTACAGGCATAAGCTGCGTTGGGCCTGCTGGATCAATGCCAGTGCATGAGCGCGTGCTTCCTGCGGCATGCTGAAGCGCTCCAGAGGTTCGTGCTGGCCGAGGATGAAGGGTGCAGGCTCCGATTGCGCCGTATCCGCAGTGGCGGGCTGTGGATTGTGCACGACAAAACGCCCCGGCGACTCGAATTCGATGGCTGTCAGCTCAGGGGCTTCTGGCGTATCGATCGGTTCGACCGGGGCGTCTTTGTCGTTCATCGTGCTCTCTACTGGCTGGTGCGCACCATATCCACGTGCGGTATGCCGGCGTCGAGATACTCGTCGCTGACAATGCTGAAGCCTAGCCTTTCATAGAACGGTGTGGCATGCACCTGCGCGGTGAGCATTTGCTGATGCAGGCCGCGTTTTTCCGCTTCGGCGATCACCGCCAGCATCAGTTTCTCGCCGACCTTGAGGCCGCGCCAGTCCTTGAGTACCGAGACGCGACCGATGTGGCCGTCCGGCAGCAGGCGCGCGGTGCCAACCGGGTAATCACCTTCTTCAGCGAGAAAGTGCACGGCCTCGGTATCTTCGGCGTCCCACTCCAGTTCCGGCGGCACCGATTGCTCGGCAACGAACACGCTGTCGCGGATACGACGAAGTTCGGCATTGTCCCTATGCCAGTCCGCGACACGGACGGTGATCTCACTCATCGGCAAATCCCAGGCTGCCTTGTTTGACCAGTTCCCACAGCAGGGTACGCCCCTCGTCGTCAGCCAGCCAGGCGCCGAGGTTTTCCACATGTAACGCGTCGGCGCTGCAGATCAGCTTCAGCAGTTCGCGCAGGCGGGCGGAAACCAGGCGACTCTGGCCGCTGGCGAACAGCACCAGGTCTTCACCCACTTCCGACCAGGCCATGCGGGCGCTGGGATTGCGGATGATGATCGCGCCGTCTTCCAAGGCGCCGAGGAAGTCTTCTTCCTCGATCTCGATGCCAGCAACCAGTTCCGGGTACTTGGGCTCAGTCATGAACTGGCCGAACCAGGTCATCAACAGGCGCTCGTCGCTCATGTGTTCGTTGAGGAGAGCCTTGAGGCGTTCCAGGGCATCGCGCTGGATCTGGTTGGGATCCTCGCTCGGCTGGATGTCGGCATCGCTGTAACGCTCTTCGTCGGGCAGGAACTGGCCGAGGAAATCGGTGAAATGGGTCAGTACTTCGGCGGCGCTGGGCGCGCGGAAGCCCACGGAATAGGTCATGCAATCATCCTCGGCAATGCCGTTGTGGGCCAGGCACGGCGGCAGATAGAGCATATCGCCGGGCTCCAGTACCCACTCATCAGTTGGTTCAAATTCAGCCAGGATCTTCAGATCGGCGTGGGGGAGCAGCGGGCTGTCGGCATCGCACATCTGGCCAATCTGCCAGCGGCGATGGCCGTGGGCCTGCAGCAGGAATACGTCGTAGTTGTCGAAATGCGGGCCGACGCCGCCACCGGGGGCGGCGAAGCTGATCATCAGGTCGTCGATGCGCCATTTGGGCAGGAACTTGAAGTCTTCCAGCAGTTCGGCCACTTCCGGAACGAACTGATCGACGGCCTGCACCAGCAGTGTCCAGTCGCGCTCGGGCAGATCCTGGAAGGTGTCTTCGTTGAACGGGCCGCGCTGCAGCTCCCAGGGGCGCTCGCCGTGCTCGATCACCAGGCGCGATTCGACTTCTTCTTCCAGCGCCAGGCCGGCCAGCTCGTCCGGGCTGATCGGGCTTTCGAAGTCCGGGATCGCCTGGCGTACCAGCAGCGGCTTCTTCTGCCAGTAGTCGCGCAGGAATTCACGGGCTGTGAGGCCACCCAGCAATTGCAGCGGAGTATCAGGATTCATCAGTAAGCCCTTGAAATAGATAAAAACCTTAAAACAAAAACGCCCGGCTCAGCCGGGCGTCCTCGAGGCTGATCGCGCTTAGATACGCTTGGCCTGGGCCACGGCGTTACCGATGTAGCGCGCCGGGGTCAGTTGCTTGAGCTCTTCCTTGGCGGCGGCTGGCATGTCCAGGCCATCAATGAAAGTTTGCAGGGCTTCGGCGCTGATGCCCTTGCCGCGGGTCAATTCCTTGAGCTTCTCGTACGGGTTCTCGATGGCGTAGCGGCGCATCACGGTCTGGATCGGCTCGGCGAGCACTTCCCAGCAGGCATCCAGGTCTTCGGCAATTTTCTGAGCATTGAGCTCCAACTTGCTGATTCCCTTGAGGCTGGCTTCATAAGCGATGACGCTGTGGGCGAAGCCGACACCCAGGTTGCGCAGCACGGTGGAATCGGTCAGGTCGCGCTGCCAGCGGGAGATCGGCAACTTGCTGGCCAGGTGCTGGAAGATCGCGTTGGCGATGCCCAGGTTGCCTTCGGAGTTCTCGAAGTCGATCGGGTTGACCTTGTGCGGCATGGTCGAGGAGCCGATCTCGCCGGCCACGGTCTTCTGCTTGAAGTAGCCGAGGGAGATGTAGCCCCATACGTCGCGGTCGAAGTCGATCAGGATGGTGTTGAAGCGGGCGATGGCGTCGAACAGCTCGGCGATGTAGTCGTGCGGCTCGATCTGGGTGGTGTAGGGGTTGAAGGTCAGGCCCAGGTCGCCTTCGATGAACTGACGGGCGTTGGCTTCCCAGTCGATGCTCGGGTAGGCCGACAGGTGGGCGTTGTAGTTGCCCACAGCACCGTTGATCTTGCCCAGCAGCGGCACGGCGGCGACCTGAGCGATCTGGCGCTCGAGTCGATAGACGACGTTGGCCAGTTCCTTGCCCAGGGTGGTCGGCGATGCCGGCTGGCCGTGGGTACGCGAGAGCATCGGCACGTCAGCGAACTTCACCGCCAGTTCACGGATGGCGACTGCCACTTGCTTCATCAGCGGCAGCAGTACGCTATCACGGCCTTCGCGCAGCATCAGGGCGTGGGACAGGTTGTTGATGTCCTCGCTGGTGCAGGCGAAGTGGATGAACTCGCTGACCTTGTCCAGCTCCGGCAGCTTGGCGGCCTGCTCCTTGAGCAGGTATTCCACGGCCTTGACGTCGTGGTTGGTGGTGCGCTCGATTTCCTTGACGCGCTCGGCATGCTCGACGGCGAAGTTCTCGGCCAGCTCGTTGAGCAGGGCATTGGCTTCGGCGGAGAAGGGTGCGACTTCCGGGATGCCCTCGTGGGCGGCCAGGCGCTGCAGCCAGCGCACTTCGACCAGTACGCGGCTACGGATCAGGCCGTATTCGCTGAAGATGGGGCGCAGGGCGCTGGTTTTGCCGGCGTAGCGGCCGTCGACGGGGGAAACCGCGGTGAGCGAGGAAAGCTGCATGTGGGCGTTCTCGAGCTGTCGGGCTGAAAAGTCATCCGGGGTTGCTGCGCGTCGTGCCTGCTTCAGTGAAGCGGGCGCTAGCTCAGGTGCCTGGACGACCTCTGACGAAAAGGGCGCACATCATACATGAAAACCGGCGCTTGGCCGTCTATGCCTTGCGTCTTGCGACCGATAACAGACTGGCGGCAAAGATCAGCGCTGCACCAAGCAATGACAGTCTGTCCGGTGTCTCGCCCCAGAGCAGCCAGGCGATGAGGCCGGCGAAGACGATGGCCAGGTAGGCCACGGGGCCGATCAGTCCCGGTGGTGCCAGGCCGTAGGCGCGCGACATGATCACCTGGCTGGCGGTGGCCAGCAGGCCGATACCCAGCAGCCAGCCAAGCTGGTTGGCGTCCAGCGGCTGCCAGCTCCAGGTCAGCGGAATGGCGGAAAACAACGCGGAAAACAGCGAGAAATAGAAGACGATGCGGGTCGCCGGCTCGCTGTCGCTCATCTCGCGGATGGAGACGAAAGCGAAAGCTGCCAACAGGCTCGCCGCCAGGCCAACCAATGCCGCGCCCTCGAACAGGGCGGCGCTGGGCTTGGCCACCAGCAGCACGCCGCACAGGCCGACCAGGCTGCTGATCAGCATGCGTCGGGTCAGCGGCTCCTTGAGCCAGATATGCGCGATCAGCGGGGTGAACACCGGCGCTGAATAGGTGAACAGCATGGCGTCAGCCAGTGGCAGGTGGGCGATGGCGTAGAAGAAGCAGTACATCGCCGCCAGACCGTAGGTGGTGCGCCATAGATGAGATTTCAGGCGTGTCGTGCGTAGCGGGCGCGCGCCGCGCACCAGTAGCAGCGGCAGAAAGAACAGCACGCCGACCAGGTTGCGGAAGAACACCACCGACTCGTTGTTGACGCTGGCGGATATTTCGCGGATGCCTACCCCGGTGAAAGCAAACAGCAGGGCCGAGAGTGCCAGCAGCAGGGCACCCTGAAGGGGTTTGACGCTGCGGCTGGCGGGCTCCATGGTCAGTTTCGCGTCATGTCGTAGAGCGCTTTGAGCAGCTTGCCGCGGCTGAACACCAACTGCCAGCGGTGGCCACCGAGTTGGCGCCACAGGCGCGCCGAGCGAATGCCGGCGAGCAGCAGGGCGCGGATCTTTGCCGCGTTGTTCGGCTGTTGTAGAAAGCGCATGTCGCCATGCACCTGGATGCGCTGGCGGAAGGTGCTGATGGTGTCCTGGTACAGGCCGCCACAGGCCGCGATGACGTTGTCATGCACCAGGCCGAAATGCTCGACCTGTTGCTGGATCTGATCCAGCCGACTGCCCATGATTTCCAGCATGTCACTGCGTTTGTCCAGCTGACGCTCCAGGCCGACCAGGGCCAGCGAATAACGCAGTGGCTCGCGTTGCAAGGCGGCTGGGTTGCGCTCCAGGGCACTGATGAGCGCACGATAGCCTTCGCGCAGGTTAAGGTCGTCACCACCGTAAACATCCAGGGTGCTTTTCGGATCGCGAACGAGCAGGCTGCCGAGCATGCAGCCCATCGAGGCTTCGCTGATCTGGCCGGTGCGGGCGATCTTGTCCGCCAGTACGGCGGCTTCGAAGACGGCGCCGAGGGCGACCAGTTGCTCCTGAATCGGACTCATCGGGCGTCCTCGTACCAGGCTTCGGCGGTTTCGATCACACCGCCGCCGAGGCAGACCTCGCCGTCATAGAACACCACGGACTGGCCTGGGGTTACTGCCCGTTGCGGCTCGTCGAATACGGCGCGATAGCCGTTCTCGGTCTTCTCCAGGGTGCAGGACTGGTCGCTCTGGCGGTAACGCACCTTGGCGGTCAGGCGGCGCGGGCTGTTCAGGTCTACCGGGTTGACCCAGTAGATATCCGAGGCGAGCAGGGCGCGGGAGAACAGCCAGGGGTGTTCGTTGCCCTGGCCGACGATCAGTACGTTGCGCGTCAGATCCTTGCGCAGTACGTACCAGGGTTCATCGCCCGCATCTTTCAGACCGCCAATGCCCAGGCCCTGGCGCTGGCCGATGGTGTGGTACATCAAACCATGATGGCGGCCGATGACCTGGCCTTCCGTGGTTTCGATATCCCCGGGCTGCGCCGGCAGATACTGCTTGAGGAAATCGCTGAAGCGACGCTCACCGATGAAGCAGATGCCGGTGGAGTCCTTCTTCTTCGCCGTGGCCAACTCGTATTTCTCGGCAATGGCGCGTACCTGCGGCTTTTCCAGCTCGCCGACCGGGAACAGGGTCTTGGCGATCTGCTCACCGCCGACGGCATGCAGGAAATAGCTCTGATCCTTGTTCGGATCCAGGCCCTTGAGCAGTTCGGTGCGGCCATCGATGTCGCGGCGACGCACGTAGTGACCGGTGGCGATCAGATCCGCGCCGAGGCTCAGGGCGTAGTCGAGGAAGGCTTTGAACTTGATTTCGCGGTTACACAGGATGTCCGGGTTCGGCGTGCGTCCGGCCTTGTATTCGGCCAGGAAGTGCTCGAACACGTTGTCCCAGTATTCCGCGGCGAAGTTGGCGGTGTGCAGCTTGATGCCGATGCGGTCGCATACGGCCTGGGCGTCGGCCAGGTCATCCATGGCGGTGCAGTATTCGGTGCCGTCGTCTTCGTCCCAGTTCTTCATGAACAGGCCTTCGACCTGGTAACCCTGTTCCATCAGCAGCAGGGCAGAAACGGACGAATCGACGCCGCCGGACATGCCGACGATCACGCGTTGGGTGCTGGGTGCTTGCATGGGAGTCTGCGAGTGAAGCCTGAAAAGCCGTCAAGTTTACCAGAAAGCCTGCCGCCTGTAGGACGTACTCGGCTTTGGCTTCCTGCGTCGCTCTACCTCCTGCATCCATGCAGTCCGTAGCCCGGATGAACTCCGGGAAGGTCATGCCAGGCACCCCCGGATTTCATCCGGGCTACGCTTAGTCGCGCAGCAGCTCCAGCGGCCCGCTGACCCCGGCCAGGTAGTCGTCGACGCAGCGCAGCACCAGTTCGCTGCGCCAGCGCTCGGGTTGTGCAGCCAGCTCGTTGCGCGTCAGCCAGGTGATACCGTTGATGTCGCTGTCCAGTTCGCGCTGCGGGTCATGGTGCACCGGGCGGGCGATGAAGCAGACGCGCTGATAAGTCACGCCATTGCTCGGTGCGGTATAGAGGTAGAGGCCGAGCAGGGCGGTCAGCTCGACGTCCCAGCCGGTTTCTTCCAGGGTTTCGCGCAGTGCGGCTTCGCGCAGCGATTCATTGGCTTCCAGGTGTCCGGCGGGCTGGTTGAGTACCAGGCGTCCGGCCTTGAATTCTTCGACGAAGAGGAAGCGATCCTGGTCTTCGATGACCGTGGCCACGGTGATATGGGGTTGCCAGTCCATTTCTCTTTCTCCGAGATTATCTTTGGATGACGCCTGTAGGAGCGAGCTCTGCTCGCGAAAAAACGAATTCGCGAGCAGAGCTCGCTCCTACAAAGATTGTCCAGATCCACAAATAAAGAACCCCGGCGCCAGGCCGGGGTTCTTTTGACACTCAAGCCCAATCAGGCATTCAGTGCAGCCAGAGCGGCGTTGAAGGTGGCGCTTGGGCGCATCACCTTGCTGGTCAGCTCAGGGTTGGAGCGGTAGTAGCCACCGATATCGGCTGGCTTGCCTTGTACGGCGGCCAGTTCGGCAACGATAGCGGCTTCCTGCTCGGTCAGTTGCTTGGCCAGCGGGGCGAAGTGAGCTTTCAGCTCGGCGTCGTCGTTTTGCTCGGCCAGGGCTTGTGCCCAGTACAGCGCCAGGTAGAAGTGGCTGCCGCGGTTATCGATTTCGCCGACTTTGCGCGCCGGGGACTTGTTGTTGTCCAGCAGCTTGCCGGTGGCCTGATCCAGGGTCTTGCCCAGTACCTTGGCCTTGGCGTTGTTGGTCTTGATGCCGGTTTCTTCCAGCGAGACGGCCAGGGCCAGGAACTCGCCCAGGGAATCCCAGCGCAGGTAGTTCTCTTCGACCAGTTGCTGTACGTGCTTGGGTGCCGAACCGCCGGCGCCGGTTTCGTACATGCCGCCGCCCGCCATCAGCGGAACGATGGACAGCATCTTGGCCGAGGTGCCCAGCTCCATGATCGGGAACAGGTCAGTCAGGTAGTCACGCAGCACGTTACCGGTCACCGAGATGGTGTCCTGGCCACGAATCATGCGCTCCATGGAGACGCGGATGGCTTCGTTGTAGCCCATCATGCGGATATCCAGGCCGGTCAGGTCGTAATCCTTGAGGTACAGCTCGACCTTCTTCTGCAGCTCGCGGTCGTGGGCGCGCTCCGGATCCAGCCAGAAGATCGCCGGAGTGTCGGACTGACGGGCGCGGGTAACGGCCAGCTTGACCCAGTCGCGGATCGGCGCGTCCTTGGTCTGGCAGGCACGCCAGATGTCGCCAGCTTCGACTTCGTGCTGCATCAGCACGGTACCGTCGGCAGCCACCACGCGCATGGTGCCGTCGGCGGTCATTTCGAAGGTCTTGTCGTGGGAGCCGTATTCCTCGGCCTTCTGCGCCATCAGGCCGACGTTCGGCACGGTGCCCATGGTGGTCGGATCGAACGCGCCATTGGTTTTGCAGAAGTTGATCATTTCCTGATAGATGCGAGCGTAGGTGCTCTCAGGCATGACGGCCTTGGTGTCTTTCTGCTTGCCGTCCTTGCCCCACATCTGACCGGAGTTACGGATCATCGCCGGCATCGAGGCGTCGACGATGACGTCGCTCGGGATGTGCAGGTTGGTGATGCCCTTGACCGAATCAACCATGGCCATTTCTGGGCGATGGGCGTAGACCTCGTGGATGTCATGCAGGATTTCTTCCTGCTGGGACGCCGGCAGCGCCTTGATCTTGTCGTAGACGCTGCTGATGCCGTTGTTCGGGTTGACGCCCAGTTCCTTGAACAGGTCGCCGTACTTGTCGAACACGTCCTTGTAGTAAACGCTGACGGCATGACCGAAGACGATCGGGTGGGAGACCTTCATCATGGTCGCCTTGACGTGCAAGGACCACATCACGCCGGTTTCCTTGCAATCTTGCAGGGTCTTCTCGAAGAAGGCACGCAGCTTGCGGCAGCTCATGAACATGCTGTCGAAGACTTCGCCTTCCTGCAGGGCGAGCTGTTTCTTGACCTCGACCTTGCCGTCCTTGCCAACGAACTCGATGCGCACGTCACCGGCCTTGGCCATGGTGATCGATTGCTCGCTGGAGAAGAAGTCGCCGCCGCGCATGTAGTCGGCGTGGGACTGCGAAGCCATGCTCCACTTGCCCATGCTGTGCGGGTGCTTGCGCGCGTAGGCCTTGACCGCCGCCGGGGCGCGGCGGTCGGAGTTACCTTCACGCAGAACCGGGTTCACGGCGCTGCCCAGGATTTTCGCGTAGCGGGCGCGAACTTCCTTGTCTTCTTCGCTCTGCGGGTCTTCCGGGAAGTTCGGGATGTTGTAGCCCTGAGCCTGCAGTTCGGCGATGGCGGCCTTGAGCTGCGGAACGGAGGCGCTGATGTTGGGCAGCTTGATGATGTTGGCGTCTGGCTGCAGGGTCAGCTCAGCCAGCTTGGCCAGGTCGTCGTCGATGCGCTTGTCGGCATCCAGACGGTCGGCAAAGCTTGCCAGGATGCGTCCAGCAAGAGAGATGTCGCGGGTTTCAACGGAGATGTCGGCCGATGCAGCGAAGGCTTCCACGATGGGCAGAAGCGAATAGGTGGCAAGGGCTGGGGCTTCGTCGGTGAAGGTGTAGATGATCTTCGAAGGGGTGGACATTTAGCGTTAACTCTCTTCTTTGCTGAGCGCGCATAGAAACTCGACCTGCGCGTGTGGCGCGAACTCCAGGGTCATGGAGCCGGGTCGAGGACTCGCCGCGGTGATGTTGGATACACCCGTAGAGTGTCGAACGTTTCGATCCGACGGATGATGGTGTACTCCCGTCGGCTTCAAGAGGCTGCTATCCGGTTCCGGACAGGCCGCCCCTTATGACTCGTTAGTCACCTAAGGAGTATATCACCGCGACACCTCGTCACAGAATGCCCTGCTGAATAAGACCTTTGCAGATGTGTCTGAGGTCTGAGGTTTGCGCTACTCTCGGGAGTGCACACTGTCTAACCACAAGATGGAGTCGAGCAATGGGATACCAGAAGATCCAGGTGCCAGCCAGCGGTGACAAAATCACCGTCAATGCCGATATGTCGCTGAATGTGCCGAACAACCCGATCATTCCTTTCATCGAAGGCGATGGCATCGGTGTCGATATCTCTCCAGTCATGATCAAGGTCGTCGATGCTGCCGTCGAGAAAGCCTACGGCGGTGCTCGCAAGATTTCCTGGATGGAGGTCTATGCCGGTGAGAAGGCTACCCAGGTTTACGACCAGGACACCTGGCTGCCGAAAGAAACCCTCGAGGCGGTGCGCGATTACGTCGTGTCCATCAAGGGGCCGTTGACCACGCCGGTGGGTGGCGGCATTCGCTCGCTTAACGTCGCCCTGCGTCAGGAGCTGGATCTTTACGTCTGCCAGCGCCCGGTGCGTTGGTTCGAGGGCGTGCCCAGCCCGGTGAAAAAGCCGGGTGACGTAGACATGGTGATCTTCCGCGAGAACTCCGAAGACATCTATGCCGGTGTCGAATGGAAAGCCGGCAGCGCGGAGGCTGAAAAGGTCATCAAGTTCCTTACCGAAGAAATGGGCGTCAAGAAGATTCGCTTCACCGATATGTGCGGTATCGGCATCAAGCCTGTGTCCGAAGCCGGCACCAAGCGCCTGGTGCGCAAGGCGCTGCAGTACGCCGTCGACAACGATCGCGACTCGGTGACCCTGGTGCACAAGGGCAACATCATGAAGTTCACCGAGGGTGCCTTTAAAGAGTGGGGCTACGAGATCGCGCGTGACGAGTTCGGCGCCGAGTTGCTCGATGGCGGCCCGTGGATGCAGTTCAAGAATCCACGCACCGGCAAGAGCGTCGTGGTCAAGGACGTGATTGCCGACGCCATGCTGCAGCAGATCCTGCTGCGACCGGCCGAGTACGACGTCATCGCCACGCTCAACCTCAACGGTGACTATCTGTCCGACGCCCTGGCTGCTGAGGTGGGCGGCATTGGTATCGCGCCCGGTGCCAACCTGTCCGATTCAGTGGCGATGTTCGAGGCGACTCACGGCACTGCGCCGAAATATGCTGGCCAGGATAAGGTCAATCCCGGCTCGATCATTCTCTCCGCCGAAATGATGTTGCGTCACATGGGCTGGATCGAGGCGGCTGATCTGATTATCAAGGGCACCAACGGGGCTATTGCAGCCAAGACCGTGACCTATGACTTCGAGCGCTTGATGGAGGGGGCGAAGTTGCTGTCCTGCTCCGAATTCGGCGACGCGATGATCGCGCATATGTAACTGCAGGTTGCCGTGGATAAAGAAAGGCCAGTCATACGACTGGCCTTTTTCATGGCGACTGCCAGAGGTGATCAGGCTCCTACCGTGCTCGCGGTGGTCTGCAGCTGTGGCGTGGTCGCTGGCGCTTCCTGTGTCGCAGAGACGGTGCTGATATTGACGGCATGCAATCCCTTGGGCCCCTGCACGATCTCGAAACGAACCGGCTGGCCTGCCTTGAGTGTCTTGTAACCTTCCATATTGATGGCCGAGTAGTGGGCGAACAGGTCCTCATCTCGGCCTTCGGCCAGGATGAATCCATAGCCTTTGGCGTTGTTGAACCACTTGACCTTACCGCTGAGCATGCTGATATCCCTCTGCAAAGGACTCCATCTCTGGAGTATCATCCACTTCAATTCCGCGCAATAACCGATCCGGCTGGGCGAAGGCGTGGAACCCCGATACCCTTGAATAGGGTATTTATTGGTTGTAACACCCTTTTGCCGATAGTCAAGGCTATGCGGCGGATGGCTGAGAACTCAGTCAAACTCCCTCTAGCATCCCCGTTCGTCCAGCCCTGAAACCCTGATTCCAGCATGCATGCAAGTAGCCAGATTCGACTAACATTCAATCAGGATCACCCGGCAGAGCATGAGGATGACTCCTCTGGTATCGCTGTCCAGGAATCCAAGCCAGCGCTCAAGGCACCACCGATGTACAAGGTGGTCTTATTCAATGACGACTACACCCCGATGGATTTCGTCGTCGAAGTACTTGAAACCTTTTTCGGCATGAATCGGGAATTGGCGACCAAGATCATGCTGGCCGTCCATACGGAGGGGCGTGCGGTGTGTGGTGTGTATACGCGCGATATTGCGGAGACCAAGGCAATGCAGGTCAACCAGTACGCACGAGAAAGCCAGCATCCGCTACTCTGTGAAATAGAGAAGGACGGTTAACGCCGGCCACTTGGGTATGAGGTGAAGCTATGTTGAACCGAGAGCTCGAAGTCACCCTCAATCTTGCCTTCAAGGAGGCGCGCGCCAAACGTCATGAATTCATGACGGTCGAGCACCTGCTGCTTGCCTTGCTGGACAATGAGGCGGCTGCCAGCGTATTGCGTGCCTGTGGAGCCAATCTCGACAAGCTGCGCCATGATTTGCAGGAGTTCATCGACTCCACCACGCCGCTGATTCCGCAGCATGATGAAGACCGCGAAACTCAGCCGACGCTGGGTTTCCAGCGCGTGCTGCAGCGTGCGGTATTCCATGTGCAGAGTTCCGGCAAGCGTGAAGTCACCGGCGCCAATGTGCTGGTTGCGATCTTCAGCGAGCAGGAAAGCCAGGCCGTGTTCCTGCTCAAGCAGCAGAGCGTGGCGCGTATCGATGTGGTCAATTTCATTGCTCATGGTATTTCCAAGGTGCCGGGGCATGGTGATCAGCACGAGCATGAGCAGGAAATGCAGGATGAGGAGGGCGGCGAGTCGTCCTCGTCTGCCAACCCGCTCGATGCCTATGCCAGCAATCTGAACGAGCTGGCGCGCCAAGGGCGTATCGATCCACTGGTTGGCCGCGAGCAAGAAGTCGAGCGTGTGGCGCAGATCCTTGCTCGTCGGCGCAAGAACAACCCGTTGCTGGTTGGCGAGGCTGGTGTCGGCAAGACCGCTATTGCCGAGGGGCTGGCCAAGCGCATCGTGGATGAGCAGGTGCCGGATCTGCTGGCTGATAGCGTGGTGTACTCACTTGATCTGGGTGCGCTACTGGCGGGCACCAAGTATCGCGGTGACTTCGAGAAGCGCTTCAAGGCGCTGCTCAATGAGCTGCGCAAGCGCCCCCATGCCATTCTGTTCATCGACGAAATCCACACCATCATCGGTGCCGGCGCGGCCTCGGGTGGGGTCATGGATGCCTCTAACCTGCTCAAGCCACTGCTCTCGTCCGGCGAGATTCGCTGCATTGGCTCCACGACCTTCCAGGAGTTCCGTGGCATCTTCGAGAAGGATCGTGCGCTGGCGCGGCGCTTCCAGAAGGTCGATGTAGTCGAGCCTTCGGTGGAGGACACCGTCGGCATCCTCAAGGGGCTCAAGGCGCGCTTCGAGCAGCACCACCACATCGAGTACAGCGATGAGGCCCTGCGCGCTGCTGCTGAATTGGCGGCACGCTACATCAATGATCGGCACATGCCGGACAAGGCCATCGATGTCATCGACGAAGCGGGCGCCTACCAGCGCCTGCAGCCGGAAGACAAGCGCGTGGCGCGCATCGAGGTTGCACAGGTCGAGGACATCGTCGCCAAGATCGCGCGGATTCCGCCGAAGCACGTTTCCAGCTCCGACAAGGAATTGCTGCGCAACCTCGAGCGCGATCTGAAGCTGACGGTGTTTGGTCAGGACGCCGCGATCGATTCGCTGTCCACGGCCATCAAGCTCTCCCGGGCCGGCCTCAAGGCACCGGACAAGCCGGTGGGTTCGTTCCTCTTCGCCGGGCCGACTGGCGTCGGCAAGACCGAAGCCGCTCGTCAGTTGGCCAAGGCGCTGGGTATCGAGCTGGTGCGCTTCGACATGTCCGAATACATGGAGCGCCACACCGTCTCGCGCCTGATCGGCGCGCCGCCCGGCTACGTCGGCTTCGATCAGGGTGGTTTGCTCACCGAGGCAATCACCAAGCAGCCGCACTGCGTGCTGTTGCTCGATGAAATCGAGAAGGCGCACCCGGAAGTCTTCAACCTGCTGCTGCAGGTCATGGATCATGGCACGCTGACTGATAACAACGGGCGCAAGGCGGACTTCCGCAACGTGATCCTGATCATGACCACCAACGCGGGCGCTGAGACTGCCTCGCGTGCGTCGATCGGCTTCACTCAGCAGGATCACTCCACCGATGCCATGGAAGTCATCAAGAAGAGCTTCACGCCGGAGTTCCGCAACCGCCTGGACACCATCATCCAGTTCGGCCGCCTGAGTCACGAAGTGATCAAGAGCATCGTCGACAAGTTCCTCACCGAGTTGCAGGCGCAACTGGAGGACAAGCGCGTCACGCTGGAAGTCAGCGGTGCAGCGCGCAGCTGGCTGGCCGAGCGCGGTTACGATGTGCAGATGGGGGCTCGACCGATGGCGCGCTTGATTCAGGACAAGATCAAGCGTCCGCTGGCGGAGGAGATTCTGTTCGGCGAGCTGGCCGAGCATGGCGGTGTGGTACACATCGACATCAAGGATGGCGAGCCGAGTTTCGAGTTCGAAACGGCGGCCGAGCTGGCCTGATGCTGGGGAGTTGTGGAGCGGCGTCCATGGGTCGCCGCTTACGCTCTTGTCGAACGGTAGGATTAATCCACGCGAACGAAAACGCCCGGCAAATGCCGGGCGTTTCGTATCTGGCGCTTGGCTTAGCGGGCGCGGTAGGTGATGCGGCCCTTGCTCAAGTCGTACGGCGTCAGTTCGACGCGTACTTTGTCACCAGTCAGAATGCGGATGTAATTCTTGCGCATCTTTCCGGAGATGTGCGCGGTAACGACATGCCCATTTTCCAACTCCACGCGGAACATGGTGTTGGGCAGGGTGTCGACGACAGTGCCTTCCATTTCGAAGCTGTCTTCTTTCGACATGCAGTAAAGCCCTCGGTGTCCAGGAAATGGCCCGGCGCGACTGGCCCCAGGCAAAAGCGGCGTGCATTGTGCCCGAAAACAGTGGTCTGCGCCAAGTGGCTTGGGTTTGCTTGCACGAGAGCGTGCAGGCAGCGCGCTAAGTCAGGAGCGTCCAGCGCTGATTGACGAACAGTTCTATCGGGTGGTACTGGGTCTTGTAGTTCATCTTGCGACAGTTCTTGATCCAGTAGCCCAGATAGACGGCATCAAGGCCAAGACGTTCAGTTTCTTCGATCTGCCAGAGAATGGCGAAGCGCCCAAGGCTGCGCTGTTCCTCGTCGGGATCGTAGAAGGTGTATACGGCCGACAGGCCATTGGGCAGGACATCGGTCACGGCGATCGCTACCAGTCGCTCCCCGAGGCGGAACTCATAAAAGCGCGAGAAAGACAGGTCGCGCACCAGGAAGGTCGAGAACTGATCACGGCTGGGCGGATACATGTCGCCGTCAGCATGGCGCTGTTCGATGTAGCGGGCATAGAGCTGGTAGTACTCTTCGCTGAAGGCTGGCCGCACGGGGCGTACGCTGATGTCCTGGTTGCGCTTGAGGATGCGCCGCTGCTGGCGATTGGGGGTGAAGAGAGCGGCGGGGATACGCGCCGGGATGCAGGCGGTGCACTGCTGGCAGTGTGGGCGATACAGGTGGTCACCGCTGCGCCGAAAGCCCATGTCGGAAAGCTCGGCGTACACCTGCACATCCATGGGCTGACTGGGGTCGAGAAACAGGGTGGTCGCCTGCTCCTCGGGCAGATAGCTGCACGGATGGGGCTGAGTCGCATAGAACTTCAGGCGGGCGAGCTCGGTCATGGCGGTGTCTCGAGAGGGCCTGATAAAGAGTGTATGTCAGGGTTGCCAGATCGACTAGGTAAGCCAGTTCGCCAGGCTGGGCTGATCCAGGTAGCGCTGCAAATATTCGGCGAAACTGGCGCGTGAAATCGCTCGGGCGCCGAAGCTGTGCAGATGCTGGGTCGGCATTTGGCAGTCGATCAAGGTGAAGCCCCATTCCTGCAGCTTGCTGACGAGTGTCACGAAGCCCACCTTGGACGCGTTGTCGGCGCGGCTGAACATGGACTCACCAAAGAATAGTCGCCCCATTGCCAGGCCGTAGAGCCCGCCGACCAGTTCGTCGCCTTGCCAGACCTCGACGGAGTGAGCAATGCCCTGTTCGTGCAGTTCGATGTAGGCGCTCTGCATCGGCGTGGTAATCCAGGTGCCGTCGGTGTAGCTGCGAGGTGCAGCGCAAGCGCGGATGACGGCGCTGAAGTCCTGGTCGAAGGTGACGCGGTAACGCTGCTGGCGCAGCACTTTGCCAAGGCTGCGCGATACGTGCAGCTCGTCGGGAAAAAGAACGGTGCGGGGATCCGGCGACCACCAGAGAATCGGCTGGCCGTCCTGAAACCATGGGAAGCAGCCGTGGCGATAGGCTTGTACGAGGCGCGCCGCACTGAGATCGCCGCCGGCAGCGAGCAGGCCATTGGGCTCGCGCATGGCTTTGGCCAGGGGCGGGAAATCAAATGAGTCGCGTTGCAGCCAGGTCAGCATGCGTCAGGGCTCGGAAGAGGGGAGGGCGGACGGCGTCCGCCCTGGGGTGTCAAAGATCTTCGAGGAATTTCTCGACATCCAGTGCGGCCATGCAGCCAGCGCCGGCCGAGGTGATGGCCTGACGATAGACGTGGTCGGCCACGTCACCGGCTGCGAATACACCTTCGATGCTGGTGGCCGTGGCATTGCCTTCGCTGCCACCCTTGATCTTCAGGTAGCCGTCATGCATATCCAATTGGCCGACGAATAGCTCGGTATTGGGTTTGTGGCCGATGGCGATGAAAACGCCTGCCAGCGGCAGCTCCTGGGTGCTGCCGTCCATGGTGCTCTTCAGGCGTACGCCGGTGACACCACTCTGATCGCCAAGCACTTCGTCCAGAGTCTGATTCCAGTGCAGGCGCACGTTGCCGTTGGCGGCCTTGTCGAACAGCTTGTCCTGCAGGATCTTCTCCGAGCGCAGCTTGTCGCGGCGATGCACGAGGTGAACTTCCTTGGCGATGTTCGACAGGTACAGTGCTTCTTCCACGGCAGTGTTGCCGCCGCCGATGACGGCGACCACCTGGTTGCGATAGAAGAAGCCATCGCAAGTGGCGCAGGCCGATACGCCCTTGCCCGCGAAGGCTTCCTCGGACGGCAGGCCCAGGTACTGGGCACTGGCGCCGGTGGCGATGATCAGCGCATCGCAGCTGTAGGTGCCGCTATCGCCCTTGAGTACGAAGGGGCGCGCTTGCAACTCGGCGGTGTGAATGTGGTCGTAGATGATCTCGGTGTCGAAGCGTTCTGCGTGCTTCTGCATGCGCTCCATCAAGGCCGGGCCGGTCAGGCCTTCGACATCGCCAGGCCAGTTGTCCACTTCGGTGGTGGTGGTGAGCTGGCCGCCGGGCTGGATGCCGGTGATGATCACGGGCTTGAGATTGGCGCGGGCCGCATAAACGGCAGCGCTATAACCGGCAGGGCCGGAGCCCAGGATAATCAGGCGGGAATGCTTGACGTCGCTCATAAAAAAACCCCATAAGCCTTTGTCACAAAAGAGAATGCATGCTCCAATTGAGCCGCATGGAAGCTGCTGCCGGCTATGCTACACCGAAGGAACGCGGCTGCGGGAGCGCTGCAGCATGTCGATAACGGTGTCGGTTCTGGCAGCGCACGGGCAAACCCGTACAATACCCGCTCTGTGCGGTAACCATCGATGGACGCGCCAAGAGCGCAGGATACGGCTGTTTTGAAGAATTCCACCTCCCAGAATCCGGATTGGCGCCTGAAACTTCAGTACCGACTGAAGGAGGGCGCCCTGATCGCCCTGGCGGCGTTGTGTCTGTACGTACTGATGACGCTGGTGACCTACAGCGTGTCGGATCCCGCCTGGGATAACAGCGTGCAAGTCCAGCACATCCTCAATGCGGGCGGGAGCATCGGCGCCTGGCTGTCCAGCGCGCTGTTCGGCGCGCTGGGCTATTTCGCCTACATCTTCCCGTTGCTGCTGGGCACCAAGACCTGGCAGGTGTTTCGCACGCGCAACCAGCCTTGGCAGTGGAATGGCTGGCTATTTTCCTGGCACAGCATCGGCCTGGTGTTCCTGATCCTTTCCGGTGCCGTGCTGGCACATATTCATTTCGATCCGGCCGCCGGGATGCAAGGCTCTGGCGGCGGCATGCTGGGCGCCAGCCTGGGCGAGCTGGCGAAAGAGGCACTCAACGTCGAGGGCAGCACGCTGCTGTTCCTGGCCTTGTTCCTCTTTGGTTTGACCGTCTTTACCGATCTGTCCTGGTTCAAGGTCATGGATCTTACCGGCAAGATCACGCTGGATTTGATCGAGCTGGTGCACGGCATAATCAGCGGCTGGTGGAGTTCGCGCAGCGAGCGCAAGCAGATGGTGGCGCAGCTGCGCGAGCTGGATGAGCGTGTTATCGAGGTGGCAGCGCCCGTCGTTCCAGATCGTCGCGAGCAGGCCAAGGTCAAGGAGCGCCTGCTCGAGCGTGAAGAATCACTGAGCAAGCACATGAGCGAGCGCGACAAGCGTCCGGCTCCGGTGATCACCCCGCCAGCCCCGCCGAAACCGGCCGAGCCGAGCAAGCGCGTACTCAAGGAAAAGCAGGCACCGCTGTTTGTCGATACGGCTATCGAAGGCAGCCTGCCGCCGATTTCCATCCTCGATGTCGCCGAGAAGAAGCAGAAGCAGTTTTCCCCGGAATCGCTGGAGGCCATGTCGCGCCTGCTGGAGATCAAGCTCAAGGAATTCGGTGTCGACGTGGTGGTCGAGTCAGTACATCCGGGCCCAGTGATCACCCGTTTCGAAATTCAGCCCGCCGCCGGTGTGAAGGTCAGTCGCATTTCCAACCTGGCCAAGGATCTGGCGCGCTCGATGGCCATGGTCAGCGTGCGCGTGGTCGAGGTGATTCCCGGCAAGACCACGGTGGGCATCGAGGTGCCCAACGAGGATCGCCAGATCGTGCGCTTCTCCGAGGTGTTGTCCTCCAGCGAATACGACGACGCCAAGTCGCCGGTCACCCTGGCGCTGGGCCACGATATCGGTGGCCGCCCGGTCATCGCTGACCTGGCCAAGATGCCCCACCTGTTGGTCGCCGGTACCACCGGCTCCGGTAAGTCGGTGGGCGTCAACGCCATGATCCTGTCGGTGCTGTTCAAGTCCACGCCGGAAGAGG
Source organism: Pseudomonas sp. FG29 (assembly GCF_057809355.1). Taxonomy (NCBI): domain Bacteria; kingdom Pseudomonadati; phylum Pseudomonadota; class Gammaproteobacteria; order Pseudomonadales; family Pseudomonadaceae; genus Pseudomonas; species Pseudomonas sp. FG29. The sequence goes on from NZ_JBMDJU010000002.1 coordinate 117,614, forward strand.
CGCGGATGATCATGATCGACCCGAAGATGCTCGAACTGTCGATCTACGAAGGCATTCCGCACCTGCTCTGCCCGGTGGTCACCGACATGAAGGAAGCGGCGAACGCGCTGCGCTGGTCGGTCGCCGAGATGGAGCGTCGCTACAAGCTGATGGCGGCCATGGGGGTGCGTAACCTGGCGGGCTTCAACCGCAAGGTGAAGGACGCCATCGAGGCCGGCACGCCGCTGCATGATCCGCTGTATAAGCGCGAGTCGATGGATGACGAGCCGCCGCATCTGAAAACGCTGCCGACCATCGTCGTTGTCGTCGACGAGTTCGCCGACATGATGATGATCGTCGGCAAGAAGGTCGAAGAGCTGATCGCACGTATCGCACAGAAGGCGCGGGCGGCTGGTATCCATTTGATCCTCGCTACCCAGCGCCCGTCGGTGGACGTGATCACCGGTCTGATCAAGGCCAACATCCCGACACGTATGGCCTTCCAGGTATCGAGCAAGATCGATTCGCGCACCATCCTCGATCAGGGCGGCGCCGAACAGCTGCTCGGCCACGGCGATATGCTCTACCTGCCGCCGGGGACCGGTCTGCCGATTCGGGTGCATGGTGCTTTCGTCTCCGACGATGAGGTTCATCGCGTGGTCGAGGCCTGGAAGCAACGTGGTGCGCCGGACTACATCGAAGACATCCTCGCCGGTGCCGAAGAGAGTGGCAGCGGCTTCGAAGGGGGTGGCAGCGGTGAGGGCAGTGAGGGCAGCGAGGAAGATCCGCTCTACGACGAGGCCGTCAACTTCGTGCTGGAAAGCCGCCGCGCGTCCATTTCCGCCGTACAACGCAAACTCAAGATCGGTTACAACCGCGCGGCGCGAATGATCGAGGCCATGGAGATGGCTGGCGTGGTAACCCCGATGAACACCAATGGCTCGCGCGAAGTGATCGCGCCCGGGCCATCCCGCGATTGATCCTCTTACGGACTGACGAGGTTTTTTATATGCGATTTATCCGCCTGCTGATGCTGGCTGCCCTGAGCTTTACCCTGCTGCCGGCGCATGCCGACGAAGATGCAGCGACCCAGCGCCTGACCGAGTTGCTCAGTCAGGCCAAGACTATCAGCGCTCGCTTCTCTCAACTGACGCTCGATGCCAGCGGCACTCAGCTGCAGGAAACTGCCGGCCAGCTCGTGCTCAAACGCCCAGGGCTGTTCCGTTGGCACACCGACCAGCCGATGGAGCAGCTGCTGGTTTCCAATGGTCAGAAGGTCTGGCTGTATGACCCGGATCTGCAGCAGGTCACCATTCAGACGCTCGACCAGCGCCTGACTCACACCCCGGCGCTGTTGCTGTCCGGCGATGTATCGCAGATTCGCGAGAACTTCGACATCGAGTACAAGGAAGGCGGCAACGTGGTCGACTTCATCCTCAAGCCCAAGGCCAAGGACAGCCTGTTCGACAGCCTGCGCCTGTCGTTCCGCAATCGTGTGCTCAATGACATGCAACTGATCGACAGCATCGGTCAGCGCACCAACATCCTGTTCCTCAATGTGAAGATGAACGAGCCAGTCGAGGATCACCTGTTCACCTTCGACATTCCGGAAGGCGCGGACGTCATTCAGGAGTAAGCCGTGGATCTGTTCGGCCGCCAACCCGTCGCGCAGCCTCTGGCTGCGCGTTTGCGTGCGACCAGCCTGGACGAATACGTCGGCCAGGAGCACGTGCTGGGGCCGGGCAAACCGCTGCGCGAGGCGCTGGAGCAGGGCGCTTTGCATTCGATGATCTTCTGGGGGCCGCCTGGCGTCGGCAAGACCACCCTGGCGCGCCTGCTGGCCAAGGTCACCGATGCGCATTTCGAGACCATTTCCGCCGTCTTGTCCGGGGTGAAGGAAATTCGCCAGGCTGTCGAAGTGGCTCAGCAGCACGCCGCTCAGTACGGCCGACGCACCATTCTTTTCGTCGACGAAGTGCACCGCTTCAACAAGAGCCAGCAGGACGCCTTTCTGCCCTATGTGGAAGACGGCACGTTGATCTTCATCGGCGCCACCACAGAAAACCCCTCGTTCGAGCTGAACAATGCGCTGCTGTCGCGCGCCCGCGTCTATGTGCTGAAGAGCCTCGACGAGGCGGCCATGCGCAAGCTGGTCAATCGTGCCCTGAGTGATCCGAAGGGCCTTGGCGAGCGTCATCTCAGCCTGCCAGATGAGGCCTTCCAGATTCTTCTGGCTGCCGCCGATGGCGATGGCCGGCGTCTGCTCAATTTCCTCGAGAATGCTGCCGACCTGGCCGAGGATGGCGGTGAGATCGGCGTGGCGTCGCTGCAAAACCTGCTGGGCGATAGTCGCCGCCGGTTCGACAAGGGCGGCGAAGCCTTCTACGACCAGATCAGTGCGCTGCACAAGTCTGTGCGCGGCTCCAACCCCGATGGTGCGCTGTACTGGCTGGCGCGCATGCTCGACGGCGGCTGCGATCCGGCCTATATCTGCCGACGTATCGTCGCCATGGCCAGCGAGGACATCGGTAATGCCGACCCGCGAGCGTTGCCGCTGTGCCTGGCTGCCTGGGATGCGGTCAAGCGCCTGGGCAGCCCAGAGGGCGATCTTGCGCTGGCTCAGGCGGTGACCTACCTCGCCTGCGCGGCCAAGAGCAATGCCGTTTACCTGGGTATCAAGGCTGCCAAGCGGGATGTCGCCGAGTTCGGCTCGCTGGAGGTGCCACTGCACCTGCGCAATGCACCGACCAAGCTGATGCAGCAGCTCGGCTATGGCGAGGAATACCGATACGCCCACGATGAGCCCAATGCCTATGCTGCCGGTGAAGTGTATTTCCCCGATGAAATGGAGCCGCGAGAGTATTACCAACCGGTGCCACGAGGCTTGGAATCGAAGATTCGCGAGAAGCTCAAACATCTGCGCAGCCTAGATGCCAGCAGCCCAAGACAAAGGAGAAAACCATGATTCGTGTCGCGCTTGCCGTTGCCGCTGGTGGCGCTTTCGGTTCCGTGCTGCGCTTTCTGGCCGCCAGTTGGGTGGCGGGCAATTGGCCGCGCCATTTCTATCTGGGCACGCTAGCAGTGAATATCCTGGGCTGCCTGCTGATCGGCCTGCTGTCGGGGCTGTTCCTGACGCGCACCGACCTGCCCCTGGAGCTACGCACCGGGCTGATCACCGGCGTGCTGGGCGGCTTCACCACTTTTTCCTCGTTCAGCCTGGAAATCATGAAGCTGCTGGAAGGCGGCCGCGCCCCGGAGGCCATGGGTTATCTGGCATTCAGCATCCTGGGCGGTCTGCTCGCAGCCTGGGCCGGTTTGAGCCTGGCTCGATTGGCGTCCTGACCCGCTAAGGCTTTACACTCCACCACCCGCGCCAGCTGGCTGGCCGTACTCTTTTTCGCCGATGTATTGAGACCCGAACATGCTCGATTCCAAACTCGTCCGCACGCAACTCACCGAAATCGCCGAGCGCCTTGCCACGCGCGGCTTCGCCCTCGACGTCGCCCGCTTCGAGGCTCTGGAGAGTCAGCGCAAGTCGGTACAGGTGCGTACCGAGCAGTTGCAGGCCGAGCGCAACAGCCGCTCCAAATCCATTGGCCAGGCCAAGGCCCGCGGTGAGGACATTGCGCCGCTGTTGGCCGATGTCGACCGCATGGGTAACGAGCTGGACGAGGCCAAGCGCGAGCTGGACGGCATCCAGGCCGAGCTCGATCACCTGATGCTGACCATTCCCAACCTGCCGCACGAGTCGGTGCCGGTGGGCGAGGATGAAGAAGGCAACGTCGAGGTGCGTCGCTGGGGCATCCCCCGTGCCTTCGATTTCGAGATCAAGGATCACGTCGCCCTGGGCGAGCAGCATGGCTGGCTGGATTTCGAGACCGCCGCCAAACTGTCCGGCGCCCGCTTTGCGCTGCTGCGCGGGCCGATCGCTCGCCTGCACCGCGCCCTGGCGCAGTTCATGATCAACCTGCACACCGCCGAGCACGGCTACGAAGAAGCCTACACCCCGTACCTGGTACAGGCCCCGGCGCTGATGGGCACTGGCCAGTTGCCGAAGTTCGAGGAAGACCTGTTCAAGATCACCCGCGAAGGTGAGGCCGACTTCTACCTGATCCCGACGGCTGAGGTTTCGCTGACCAACATCGTTGCCGGCGAGATCCTCGACGCCAAGCAACTGCCACTCAAGTTCGTCGCCCATACGCCCTGCTTCCGCAGCGAGGCGGGTGCGTCCGGGCGTGACACCCGCGGCATGATTCGTCAGCATCAGTTCGACAAGGTCGAGATGGTGCAGATCGTCGAGCCGAGCAAATCCTACGAGGCGCTGGAAGGTCTGACTGCCAACGCCGAGCGTGTGCTGCAGGCGCTGGAACTGCCGTATCGCGTTCTCTCCCTGTGCACCGGCGACATGGGCTTTGGCGCGACCAAGACCTACGACCTGGAAGTCTGGGTGCCAAGCCAGGACAAATACCGCGAGATTTCCTCCTGCTCCAACTGTGGCGACTTCCAGGCGCGCCGCATGCAGGCGCGCTACCGCAACCCGGAAACCGGCAAGACCGAGCTGGTGCATACCCTCAACGGTTCCGGCCTGGCGGTTGGCCGCACTCTGGTGGCGGTATTGGAGAACTACCAGCAAGCCGACGGCAGCATCCGCGTGCCGGAAGTGCTCAAGCCCTACATGGGCGGTATCGACGTCATCTAACTACGGCCGCGAGCTGCAAGCCCCAAGCTGCAACATGAGCTTGAAGCTTGTGGCTTGCAGCGCGAGGCTGCTTCATGGAATTTCTTCCGCTATTTCACAAGCTCAAAGAGCGCCCGGTGCTGGTCGTCGGCGGTGGCGAGGTTGCGCTGCGCAAAGCGCGCCTGCTGGCCGAGGCCGGCGCGCAACTGCGCGTCGTGGCGCCCGATATCCGCAGCGAACTGCAGACCATGGCCGGCGAGCAGGGTATGTTCCTGCGCGGTTACCAGACCGATGATCTGCAGGGCGTTGGGCTGGTCATCGCCGCCACCGACGATGAGCCACTCAATGCGCGGATCTCTGCTGAAGCACAGGCGCTGGGCATCCCGGTCAACGTGGTCGACGCGCCGGCGCTGTGCAGCGTGATCTTCCCGGCCATCGTCGACCGTTCCCCGCTGATCGTTGCCGTCAGCAGCGGTGGCGATGCCCCGGTACTGGCTCGCCTGATCCGCGCCAAGATCGAAACCTGGATTCCGGCCACCTATGGCCAATTGGCCAACCTAGGCAAGCGTTTCCGTGAGCGAGTCAAACTGATGTTCCCGGATGTGCAGCAGCGCCGCGTGTTCTGGGAAGACGTGTTCCAGGGGCAGATTGCCGAGAGCGTATTCGCCGGCAAGCCTGCCGAAGGCGAGCGGCTGCTCGAAGAACGTCTGGCCGGTGCTGCGCCACGTGCGCTGGGTGAGGTTTATCTGGTGGGCGCCGGTCCCGGCGATCCGGATCTGCTGACCTTTCGTGCCCTGCGTCTGATGCAACAGGCCGATGTAGTGCTCTACGACCGCCTCGTGGCGGCGCCGATCATCGACCTGTGCCGTCGTGATGCCGAACGCATCTATGTCGGCAAGCGTCGCGCTGACCATGCCGTGCCGCAGGAGCAGATCAACCAGTTGCTGATCGATCTGGCCCGTGAAGGCAAGCGTGTATTGCGCCTCAAGGGCGGCGATCCGTTCATCTTCGGCCGCGGCGGGGAAGAGATCGAGCAGTTGGCCGCCGAAGGCATTCCTTTCCAGGTTGTGCCTGGTATCACCGCGGCCTCGGGCTGTGCCGCCTACGCCGGTATTCCACTGACCCATCGCGACCATGCTCAGTCCGTGCGCTTCGTCACCGGCCACCTCAAGGATGGCAGCAGCAACCTGCCGTGGAAGGATCTGGTGGCGCCGGGGCAGACCCTGGTGTTCTACATGGGGCTGGTCGGCCTGCCAGACATCTGCGCACAACTGATCGCCCATGGTCGCGATGCTGAAACACCTGCAGCGCTGGTGCAGCAGGGCACCACGCAAAATCAGCGCGTGTTCACCGGCAGTCTGGCAACCCTGCCGGCGCTGGTCGCCGAGCATGAAGTGCACGCACCAACGCTGGTGATCGTCGGTGAGGTCGTAACCTTGCGTGACAAGCTCGCCTGGTTCGAAGGCCTGCAAGCCGACGCCTGAACCTTGTGCGCCGATGGATGAGTCAGCTCATCCATCGGCGCACCCGATTAGGCGGTGTAGACTCCTTTGCCGGATAAGCGCTGGCGATCATGCTTGCGATTGAAGTCCTGCTTCGGCCCTTTGGGGATGATCCCCGTCGGGTTGATGGTGGCGTGACTGGCATAGTAATGGCCTTTGATGTGGGTGAAGTCCACGGTCTCGGCAATCCCCGGCCACTGATACAGCTCGCGCAGCCAACTGGCGAGATTGCCGTAGTCCTCAAGGCGGCGCAGGTTGCACTTGAAGTGCCCATGGTAGACGGCATCGAAGCGAATCAGCGTGGTGAACAGGCGAATGTCGGCTTCGGTCAGGTATTCGCCAGCCAGGTAGCGTTGATCACCGAGCAGGGCGTCGAGCTCGTCCAGGGCCACAAACAGCTCGTCGAAGGCTTCTTCGTAGGCCGTCTGGGTAGTGGCGAAGCCGGCGCGGTAGACGCCATTGTTCACTGCCGGGTAGATGCGCTCATTGAGCTGCTCGATGCGCTCGCGCAGCGGCTCAGGGTAGAAATCCAGGTTATTGCCGGTCAGGCCATCGAACGCCGAGTTGAACATGCGGATGATCTCCGCCGATTCATTGCTGACGATGCGTTGCTGCTGTTTGTCCCACAAGAGCGGTACGGTTACGCGGCCAGTGTACTGGGCGTCATCGGCGGTGTAGCGCTGGTGTAGATAGTCGAAGCCGTCCAGAGCGTCGCCGCTGGAGCCATGAGCGGGATCGAACGTCCAGCCTTGCTCGCGCATCAGCCAACTGACCACGGACACATCGATCAAGCTTTCCAGGCCCTTGATCTTGCGCAGGATCAGCGTGCGATGGGCCCAGGGGCAGGCGAGGGAAACGTATAAGTGGTAGCGACCGGCTTCGGCCTTGAAACCCGCCTCACCACTGGGCCCGGCTGCGCCGTCGGCGGTGATCCAGTTGCGGCGCTGGGCATTTTCCCGCTGGAAACGACCGCTCTTGCCGGTGTCATACCACTGGTCACGCCACTGTCCTTCGATCAGCAAGCCCATTTCGCGTACCTCTTTCTAGCAAATGAGCCTGCAGTCTATCGTGATCGTTTCGATGGATAGGTGGAAAAAGCCGTACTAAATAAATCGTTATTTCGATCTATCTCGTTCGGTCCAGCGTTTTTCCGCTTCGGCGAAGGCCTGCGCCCTGGGCAGCCCGAGGGCGCGCAAGGCCAGGGCCATGGTTGCCAGAATGGCCAGGCGGCCATAGGCGTCCTCGCTCTCACCGCGCCACACGGCCAGCAGTTGGGCGGGCTGCAGGCTCTCCGGTTTGACGTGGCGTTGCGGCGACAGGGCTGGCCATTCCTCGTCCCAGGCGATGCCATCCTGCGTGCCGAAAAGTTGAGTCGTGGCATCCGGATTGACCTCGATCTCTCCACCTTCGCCCTTGATGACGATGGCGGGATCGCCCAGCAGGCGACTGGCCTCGCGGTGCACGGCCTGGTAGCCGGGGTGGAAAATGCTCTGCAAACCGCAGCGCGCGGAGAGCGGATTGATGACGCGGGCCAGTGAGTGGATGGGCGAGCGCAGGCCGAGGGTGTTGCGCAGGTCGATCATGCGCTGCAGCGGCGGCAGCCAGTCGCCGAGATAGGCGAAGGCCAGATTATGCTGCTCGAGCGCGTTCGACACCGATGACCAATCATGTGCCGTGGCGATGCCGAGCATATCGAGCAACTGCTCGGTATACAGGCGGCCAGCAGTGTGGGCGCCACCGCCGTGCATGAAGATGCGCACACCGCTGCCCGCCAGCGCTTTGGCTGCCAACAGATACCAGGGGAGATGGCGTTTCTTGCCGGCATAGCTCGGCCAGTCCAGATCGACCGCGATGGGGGGCGCAGCGAGCTGCTGGCGGATCGCGTCGGTGAAGCCGGCCAGCTCCTCGGCGCTTTCCTCCTTGTGTCGCAGCAACATGAGGAAGGCGCCGAGCTGGGTGTCTTCGACCCTGCCCGCGAGCAGAAGGGACATGGCCTCGCGGGCTTCCTCGCGGGTCAGGCCGCGAGCGCCGCGTTTGCCTTTGCCGAGAATCCGCACGTATTGGGCGAAGGGGTGCTCGGCGGGCGTGATCAGGTTCATAGGCAATTGGTCGGTTTCGGCAGGCCGGCGAGCTTCGCCGCGAGTTTGGCTGGGGTGCCGTTGAACAGGCGATTGAGGTGCAGGCTGTTGCCTTTCTCCGGGCCGAGCTTGAGCGCCACGTATTTGATCAGCGGGCGGTTGGCCGGTGACAGCTGAAATTCGGCATAGAACGCGCGCAGTAGATCGAGGATTTCCCAGTGCTCCGCGCTCAGTTGCAGGTCTTCCGCTGCAGCCAGTGCCTCGGCTACGGGGCGTGACCAGTCCTGCAGATCGATCAGGTAGCCGTCCTTGTCCAGGGCGATATCACGTCCGGCGACGTTGAGTGTGCTCATAGCCAACTGTTGACCTTGTCATAACGAGTGCAGAGCTCGACGAATTGCGCATAGTCCACCACCAGGGCACGCTCGGGCGCCTGCAGGGCGCGTGCGGCGAGGTCTTCGTCCAGTGCGTAGAGCGCGACATTACCGGGCATCCCTTGCAGCGCTTGCAGATGGGCGGTGCCGGACTGCAGCGCGTAGACCGCATCGCCCGTGAGCAGCAGGGCATCGCCTGCCTCCAGCAAACGCAGGCAACTGCTCAGGCGACTATCGGTGAACGGCGAATGAGAGAGAATGTGCAGGATGGCCATCAGAGCGTGATCACCTGGTCATAGCGGTCGAGTAGGGCAGTCAGCGCGCTGTCGTCGAGCCGCTGTACCGCCAGATTCAGTTCGGCATCACCCAGGCCGCGTTCGCTCAGGCTGTGCTGGCTGGCATAGAGCGACTCGACGCCGAACATCGGCAGCGCCTGCAGGTTGGCGCCGAGGTCTTTTTGCTGCAGTTGCCCAGGCTGTTGCCCGGCAATGAGCTGGAATACCCCATCATCGAGAAACAGCAGGCCGATGGGTAGGTCGAAGGCGCCGCCGGCCAGGGCGATGTCCAGTGCCTCACGTGCGCCCGGGCCGCTCCAGGGTGCCTGGCGACTGATGATCAGCAGGGACTTGCTCATCAATGACCTCCGAAGCAGATCAGCCGATCGGCCTGTTGCGTGGCCTCATGCAATTGCCCGAGGCCGGAAAGCTCCCAGGGCGCATGCAGGTTGGCGGCGGGGCGGGCATAGCGCTGGGCCTCCGCGCCATCGAGCACGCCACGTCGCAGTGCTGCGGCGATGCACACCACGGCATCCAGATCATTGTGGGTGACGAATTCGCGCCACTCCCGGGTCAGATCCAGTTCGTCCTGGGGCGCGACCACATTACTGGCAGCACTGTGTACGCCGTCCTGGTAGAAGAACAGACGGACGATCTCGTGGCCACCGGCGATGACCGTCTCGGCAAAGCGCAGAGCTCGTCGCGAGGCGGGGGCGTGAGGAGGGGAGAACAAGGCGATGGCGAACTTCATGGCAAATCCGGTACGGAAAACAGCGCCATGATAAGCCCGATAGCGGCTCGGGAAAAATCACACGCATGAAAAAGCCCGCCGAGGCGGGCTTCAGGACATTGCGGGCCGATCAGTCGTCGCCGCCCATGATGCCGAAGATCTGCAACAGGCTGACGAACAGGTTGTAGATGGAGACGTACAGGCTGATGGTGGCCATGATGTAGTTGCGTTCACCACCATGGATGATGGCGCTGGTCTGGAACAGGATGCACACCGAGGAGAACAGTACGAAACCAGCGCTGATCGCCAGTTGCAGACCGCTGATCTGGAAGAAGAAGCTGGCCACCACGGCACCGAGCAGGACGAAGAAGCCCGCAGTGATGAAGCCGCTGAGGAAGCTCATGTCCTTGCGGGTGGTGAGCACGTAGGCGGACAAGCCGAAGAACACCAGTGCGGTCATGGAGAACGCCGAGCTGATGACTTCCGCGCCATTGGCCATGCCCAGATAGCGGTTGAGGATCGGGCCCAGCGTGTAGCCCATGAAGCCGGTAAGGGCGAGGGTAGATACCAGGCCCCAGGCCGAGTCACGCAGCTTGTAGGTCAGGAAGAACAGGCCGTAGAAACCAGCCAGCAAGACGATGATGTTCGGGTAGGGGGCGTTCGCACGCTGGCTGAGGAAGGCAACCAGGCCGCTGAACGCAAGAGTGATGGCCAGCAGGCCGTAGGTGTTGCGCAACACCTTGCTGACCTCCAGTTGCTGGGCCTGCGAATGGTTCAGTGCATAGTCTTGCTCTTGCATGGCGACGCTCCTGTGGCAAAAAAGGGATGCCGATTGAACATTGACCCGGATCATAACAGAGGCAACCGAGCTGCCAATCACGAGAGTTTGACAGCGTGTTGCGTTCCGGTAAGATTGCCGCCCGCACTGCAGCGGAGGTGTGGCCGAGTGGTTTAAGGCAACGGTCTTGAAAACCGTCGATGGGCAACTATCCGTGAGTTCGAATCTCACCGCCTCCGCCAATTCTTCCCATGCTCAAATGGCAGCCCGAATTCTGGCGTTTGCTTTTTGACTGTTATGCGCCAAGCTAGGTTCGGCCTCGAATTATTTGTTAAGGTGGCCGACAGGTTGATCGCCGCCGTTCCTGGTGGCTGACAAGGTGCACGAGGTGGCCGATTGATTAAGGTCCTGGTGGTCGATGACCACGATCTGGTTCGCACAGGTATTACCCGGATGCTTGCCGATATCGACGGCCTGCAAGTGGTTGGCGAAGCGTCCACCGGTGAAGAAGCGCTGCTCAAGGTGCGCGAGCTCAAGCCAGATGTCGTCCTGATGGACGTCAAGATGCCCGGCATCGGCGGCCTCGAAGCCACCCGCAAGATGATGCGCAGCTACCCCGACATCAAGGTCGTCGCCGTTACCGTCTGCGAAGAAGACCCGTTCCCCACGCGCCTGCTACAGGCCGGTGCTGCTGGTTATCTGACCAAGGGCGCCGCGCTCGACGAAATGGTGCAGGCCATTCGCCTGGTGTTCGCCGGTCAGCGCTACATCGACCCGCAGATCGCTCAGCAGCTGGCGTTGAAATCCTTCCAGCCGCAAAGCGGCAGTTCGCCGTTCGATCTGCTCTCCGAGCGGGAAATTCAGATCGCCCTGATGATTGCCAACTGCCACAAGGTGCAGAACATCTCTGACAAGCTGTGCCTGTCGCCGAAGACGGTGAATACCTACCGTTATCGGATCTTCGAAAAGCTCTCCATTACCAGCGACGTCGAATTGGCTCTGCTCGCCGTACGTCACGGCATGGTCGACGCCGTCAGCTAAATGTCCGTTTTCGATTCGAGTGCCTTCCTGGCGACCTGCAGTGGCCGTCCCGGCGTCTATCGCATGTTCGATGCCGAGGCCAAGCTGCTTTACGTGGGCAAGGCCAAGAACCTCAAGAAGCGCCTTGCCAGCTATTTCCGCAAGACCGGCCAGGCGCCGAAGACGGCTGCGCTGGTCACGCGTATCGCGCAGATCGAAACCACCATCACCGCCAATGAAACCGAGGCGTTGCTGCTGGAACAGACGCTGATCAAGCAGTGGCGTCCGCCCTACAACATCCTGCTGCGCGACGATAAGTCCTATCCCTACGTATTCCTCTCCGATGGCGACTTTCCGCGTCTCGGCATCCATCGTGGCGCGAAAAAGGCCAAGGGGCGTTATTTCGGCCCTTATCCGAGCGCACTGGCGATTCGCGAAAGCCTCAGCCTGCTGCAAAAGACCTTCCTTGTGCGCCAATGCGAGGACAGCTATTACCGCAATCGCACCCGGCCTTGCCTGCAGTACCAGATCAAGCGCTGCAAGGGGCCTTGCGTGGGCCTCGTCTCGGCAGAGGAGTATGCGGAAGATGTGCGCCACTCGGTGATGTTCCTCGATGGGCGCAGCAATGCGCTGAGCGAAGAACTCTCGGCGAGCATGGAAAAGGCCGCGATGGCTCTGGAATTCGAGCGCGCCGCCGAACTGCGCGACCAGATTTCCCTGCTGCGCCGCGTCCAGGATCAACAGAGCATGGAGGGCGGCACGGGGGACGTCGATGTTGTCGCCGTGATGCTCACTCCAGGTGGTGCTTGCGTACATCTGATCAGCGTGCGTGGCGGACGCGTGCTCGGCAGCAAGAACTTCTTCCCGCAAGTGGCGATTGAGGAGGAGGGTGCAGACGTACTCATGGCCTTCCTGGCGCAGTACTACCTGGGTAATGCCGAGCGCGACCTGCCGGGCGAGCTGATCGTCAACGTCCTGCACGACGACTTCCCAACGTTGATCGAGGCCGTCGAGTCGTTGCGCGGCCGCAGCCTGAGCATCAGCCATCGCGTGCGCGGTACTCGTGCACGCTGGCAGCAATTGGCGGTGACCAATGCCGAGCAGGCCCTGAATGCTCGCCTGGCCAATCGGCAACATCTCGCTGAGCGTTTCGAGGCCCTGGCTGTCGTTCTGCAGCTGGACGAGCCACCACAGCGCATGGAGTGCTTCGATATCAGTCATTCCAGTGGCGAAGCGACGGTTGCATCGTGCGTTGTGTTCGGCCCCGAAGGGCCGCTGAAATCAGACTACCGCCGCTTCAATATCGAAGGCATTACCCCAGGCGATGACTACGCCGCCATGCATCAGGCACTGACGCGGCGTTTCAGCAAAGTGCGCGATGGCGAAGGCAAGTTGCCGGACGTGCTGTTGGTCGACGGTGGCAAGGGACAGTTGGCCATGGCCCGCGAGGTGCTGCAGGAGCTGGCCGTGCCCGATCTGATCCTGCTCGGCGTCGCCAAGGGCACCACCCGTAAACCGGGGCTGGAAGTGCTTTACCTCAATGATGCCGAGCACGAATTCACGCTGCCGGGTAACTCGCCGGCCTTGCACCTTATTCAGCAAATCCGCGATGAGTCCCACCGTTTCGCCATCACCGGGCACCGTGCTCGGCGTGGCAAGGCGCGGCGGACATCCAGCTTAGAAGAGGTCGCGGGCATCGGCCCGAAGCGCCGGCGCGAGCTGCTCAATCACTTCGGTGGTCTGCAGGAGTTGTCGCGGGCCAGCGCCGAGGAAATCGCCAAAGCGCCGGGAATCAGCAAAAAGCTTGCTGAGTCGATTTATGCCACCCTGCACAGCGAGTAGAATGCTCGATCACCTCACCGCCCAGTTGTGCCGATGAATATCCCCAATCTGCTTACCGTGCTTCGGGTTCTACTGATCCCCGTCTTCATCCTGCTGTTCTACATGCCATTCTCGTGGAGCTACTGGGCCGCCAGCATGGTCTTCGCCATCGCCGCTGCCACCGACTGGCTCGACGGCTACCTGGCGCGCCGCTGGGAGCAGAGCACGCCTTTTGGCGCGTTCCTCGATCCGGTGGCCGACAAGCTGATGGTGGCGGTTGCCCTGGTGCTACTGGTGGCCGAACACTCCAACCTGTGGCTGACCCTGGCTGCGGTCGTCATCATTGGCCGCGAGATCGTGGTATCAGCGCTGCGTGAATGGATGGCAGAGCTGGGCGCCCGTGCCCATGTGGCCGTTTCCAATCTTGGCAAGTGGAAAACGGCGGCGCAGATGCTGGCGTTGGTCATCCTGCTCGGCAATCCGCCGGTATTCACCTTCTGGGTGGTGCTCGGATACATCCTGCTGGTTGTCGCCGCCGTGCTGACATTGTGGTCGATGCTGCAGTACCTGCTGGCTGCCTGGCCTCATCTGAGCACCACCTCGGAAAAGAAATAAGTATTTTTGAATCAAAGGGTTGACGGCAGATTTCGAATCTATAGAATGGCGCCCGTCGACAAGACAAGCGGGAATAGCTCAGTTGGTAGAGCACGACCTTGCCAAGGTCGGGGTCGCGAGTTCGAGTCTCGTTTCCCGCTCCAGTTTTAAACGAATCGCCAAGGCGGTTCGTGCGATCAAAGGCTGAGTTGCAGAGTGGTTATGCACCGGATTGCAAATCCGTGAACGCCGGTTCGATTCCGACCTCAGCCTCCAATAGAAAGCCTCGTAGATCAGTGATTTACGAGGCTTTTTTCATTCTCCCTGGCATATCCCCAGATGCCTTGCGAGGACGCGGAGGGCTGTATATAGTCCGCCCTTCGCACAGCGCTACCGCCCGAATGGCGAAATCGGTAGACGCAGGAGACTTAAAATCTCTCGCTCGCAAGGGCGTGCCGGTTCGAGTCCGGCTTCGGGCACCATTGACATGTTTTCAGATGTTCCCGCATGACTCTGAAACCCAAGCAAACCGGCCTTTTTAGCCGGTTTTTTGTGCCTGTATATTCCCGCATGCCTCCCTACATATACTCATTTTAGGTATGCGTTTGGGTATATGTAGGCTTGATTGCGGGTCGTATTACGTCGCTTTTTTGAAAAATTAGGTTTTCCCTATTCGGGGGCGTCATATGACTTGGCGGTCGCTCTCAACGCATCAGCATGAGAGAAAATGTCATCCAGCGATTCGATGGGGTGGCGGGTTTCGTTCTTATCGGCATCGAACGTCCCGAGGTATTTCTGTGTGCGGTTGAAGTGTAGGCGGGCTATGGGCTTGCGGTTGTTGTCGTCCAGTAGAATACCGAAGTAGCTCTGCGTATCGCGGGCAGCAATGCGCTTGACGTCGACCTCGGCTCGTACGATGGCCTTGACGATGGTGTAGCCCTCGATCTCTTCGGCAGTGGTTACGATCCGATCTTTTTCCTCAGCCTCGTCCTGTGGCTTGGCCGCTGGTTGTTCAGCTTGAGCCTGGGCCACAAGGATCTGCTGAGAGCTTCCGGTAATTGCAGACTTGAGGCGCTCGTTAATCTGATCACTCAGAAACTGGGAAGCAGCCTTTCGAGTGAGCAGGGCGAATTGGTCGCGCACCTTTTGGGTGATGATCCCCTCGTACACGCGGGAGGCGAAGAAGCGAACGAAGTCTTCATCCGGCTGGCTGAATTGAGAGGCGAGGACACGCTTGATCTGGCCAACGTACTTGAGCTCGCCAGCCGCACTGATGATCGAGTCGACATCGAATGCGGACTTTGTAAGCTTCTGGAGTTCCGGGATGGCATGGTCGTCGATCTCCAAGAGATCCAGTTCGAGGAACGGCTTCTCGTCCATCTTGTTCGGAGCGTCCAGGTCTGTGAAGAATTTGTAGACTTGACCATTAGTCAGGATGGAAATCCTCGCGTTCGTCACATGGAAGTAGCGGAACAGCTGGCTGGCGTGATTGATGTTCAACGCCTCGCCAATCTTTTTGCTCTCGATGAGTATCTGGATTTCGCCGTCTTTCAGGATGGCATAGTCGACTTTTTCGCCTTTCTTTGTGCCTACATCTGCGGTGAATTCTGGAACGACCTCAAGCGGATTGAACACGTCGTAGCCCAAAACCGACTGGATGAAGGGCATGACGATTGCAGTCTTGGTCGCTTCCTCTGTCTGGATGGCAGATTTCTGTTGGCGGATCTTGGCGGCCATGCTGGCCAGCTTTTCTTCGAACTCCATGACTCCCTCCCATGGGATTTCCTTTCTGCGAATACCGCAGATAAATGGGGACGTCGCTTGTTCGCCCCCAGATTTACCCTGGAGCATAGACGGATGTAGCCTCAGTGCCATCACTGTTCAGAATCGTCGTTTCTCAGATTCCCTTGCCCTGATGTAGGCAATCACCCCTTACTCACCAGGCTCCACTTACCATCCTTGCGCTCGGCCAGCCCCTGCGCTTCCAGATTCTGCAGGTAGCGCTGCAGGCCGCGTTCGCCGCGGGCCTGGAAAAACGGCAGTAGGCGTGGCAGCAGGTTGGGGAAGAGCATCGCCAGTTTGGTCAGCCAGAGCTCGCTACGCCTGGGGGCGCTTTCCAGGGTCGGTTTGTCGAGCAGACGCAAGATGGTGCGTACGACGTCTTCCGGTGACTGCGGCGGATCCATGAATTGCAGGGCGTTGCCGCCATCTATCGCTTCCTGGCGCAGCATCGGCGTATCGGTGGCCGAGGGCAGCACGCAGGATACCTGGATGCCCCGTGGTGCCAGTTCCAGCGCCAGTGCCAGCATCGCGCCGCGCAGGCCGAATTTGCTGGCGCTGTAGATGGGGCTTTCCATGGTCGGGAAGATGCCGGCAATCGATACGGTGGTGACCAGCCGGGCATTGCTGGAGGCTTCGAGCAAGCCGATGGCCTGACGTGTCAGGAGCAGCGGTGCGAGCAGGTTGACGTCCAGCTCCTGGCGAATACTGGCGTTGCTGCGCGTCGCGAAGGCCTCCACGCGCACGATGGCGGCGTTATTGATCAGCACGTCGAGACGGCCGAAGCGTTCACCGATGAAGGCGATCAGCCCATCGATCTGCTGCTCATCGGTGAGGTCGATGGCGAAGGGGATGGCGCGCTCGCCGAGGCTGCTGCACAGGGTCTGGAGGCGCGACGCATCGCGATCCGCGAGGATCAGTTGTACATCGCGCTTGATCAGGTGCTGGCACAGGCATTGGCCGATACCACCGGCTGCGCCGGTGATGAGGATGATTTCGCTCATGTGGGGCTCGCTCAGGAAGCTTTCGACAGAGGGACGGCGACGTAGCCGGGTTGCTGGCGAACCGGGCTGAAGTAGCCTTCGTCCAGGTCACACCAACCCATGCGCCGACGCAGGCGCTGCATGTACTTCTTCAGGGCATGGACTTCCAGGTAGACCTCGTGGCGTTGCGACTGCACGAAGCGAATGCCGCCGGAGAGATCAGGCTCGTCATGCTCGATGAGTGCCTGGAACTCTCGCGCCATGCTCGGGCGCCTCAGCTGATCGGCCAGATGACAGGCGATCAGGTGGGCTTCGTTGTCGAATAGCTTGTAGGCACTGGAGTTGGTTTCCAGGTAACCGATGCCGAACAGGTTGTGATGCTGGCGACTGAAGATGGACAGGTACATCTGCGGACGTCCGCCTTTCCACTCGAAGTAGTCGGTGGCGTAGCGGCAGCTCCACTTGTAGCCGGTGGCGTAGAGCACCAGATCGAGGGTTTCACGGCTGCCGTCTTTGAACACCACCTGATCGCCGGCGAAGTGCGAGACATCCGGGCGTGCCTGGATGTCGCCGTGCTGCAGGTAGTGCAGCAACTGGCTGTTGAGCAGCGGGTGACTTTCGAACAGCTTGTGATCCGGTTTGGGCAGGCCGAAGCGGGTCAGGTCACCATTGACCAGGCGCAGCAGGCCGCCGAAGACCAGGCGTGTCAGCCACATGGGCAGTTGCGGCCCCTTTTCGCCGACTTCGTCTGCGGGCAGGCCGAAGATGTGCTTGGGAATGAAGTGATAGCCACGGCGCAGGCTGATGAAGGCCTTGTCGGCATTGGCGGCTGCGTCACAGGCGATATCGGCGCCGGAATTGCCCGCGCCCACGATCATCACGCGCTTGCCCTTGAATTCCTCGGGGTGGCGGTAGGTGACCGAGTGGCGGATCTCGCCGCTGAAATGTCCCTTGATTTCCGGCATGTTCGGATCCCAGTTGCAGCCGGTGGCGCAGACCAGCGCCAGGTAGCGGCGCCGCTCGCCGTTGCTCAGGGTGACGATCCAGCGCCCGTCTTCATCCTTGTCGACGCGCTCGACAGGCGTATTGAAACGCACCTTGTCATAGAGGCCGAAGGCGAGGGCGAAGGAGCGCAGGTACTCGAGGATCTGCCGGTTGCTCGGGTAGTCCGGGAAGTGCTTGGGCATCGGGTAGTCGAGAAAGCCGGAGAGGTCGCGCGAGGAGATGAAGTGCGCGGACTCGTACATCGGCGTGCCGGGGTTTTCCAGATCCCAGACGCCACCGAAGTCGCTGTGGCGCTCGAATTGTTCGTAGTCCAGGCCCTGGCGCTTGAGGGCGCGGGCCATGCACAGGCCGCCTGGGCCGCCGCCGATGATGCAGATACGGTCGCCACAGTCCTGGTAAGGGATATCGCTGGGCATGCAAGTCTCCGTGGAGGGGTTGGTCGATGACACCACGGTATCGCCAGTTGCACGGTCTGATCAGGGCAATGGCGGACAGCAAAGGGGGCCGAAACGGTCAGTTGATGAGTCCTTTGTATGCAGGCGTGTGCAGACGCGTTAACGTCCGAAAAAATGCCGCGAACGACTGCCCGCATGAAAACCACCGGTGACCCGCGTTTTTCCAACGCTTCGGCTCCAGCCCATATCTCGCGCATGCTGATGCGCATCGTCCACGAGCGCCAGGGTGACGCCGAGCGCCTCTGCCTGGGGCTTGGCTTCGCGGCGGCGGATCTGGCTAGGCCTGGTTTTCGCTTGTCGCATCGGCAGAATTACCTGCTGGTACGGCGCATTCTGGCCCAGTTCGGCGACGATGGCCTGGGGCTGGAAGTCGGCGCCCGGCAGAGCAGCGTCTCGCTCGGCCTGGTGGGGCTGGGCATGCAGGCCAGCGCCAGCATCGGTGCGGCGCTGGAGCTGGGCTTGCATTACCAACGCCATGCCGGCGCAATGCTCGATTACGCCCAGGAGGTCGAAGGTGAGATCGCCCGTGTGGTGCTGACACCACGCTTTTACGAGCCTGATGTCGCGGCCTTCTATGTCGAGGAAGCGTTCGCCAGCTCCTTGAGCGTCGTTCGCCATCTCAGTGGAGCTCGCCTGACGCCGCGGCGGCTATGTCTGGATTATCCACGCCCGCCCCATGGCGAGCGCTACGAAGCATTGTTCGGGTGCCCGGTACATTTCGGCGAGCCACTCAGCGCCATCGAGTTCGACTGCGCCTGGCTGTCGATACCCCTGGCCACCCAGGACGAGGCCGTGGCGGCTGAAGTGACCGAGCTGCTCAAGGAGGCGCGCTGGCTCGACCAGGAGCGTTCGGAGCTGATCGAAGGTTTGCAGCGAGAGGTACGCAAGCACCTCGACGCGCCGCCGCCTCTGGCGCAACTGGCCGCCCAGCTCAATATCAGCGAGCGCACACTGCGCAGGCGGATCGAATCAGCCGGCCTGAGTTACCAGTTGATCATCGACGAAGTGCGCCGGGCGAGGGCTCTTACGCTGCTGGGGCATGACGATCTTTCACTGGCCGAGGTGGCATTCCAGACGGGGTTCAGCGACGTGCGCAACTTCCGCCGGGCCTTCAAGCGCTGGACCGGTATCGGCCCGCGTGAGGCGCGCAAGGGCCTGTTGCAGCAGTTGGCGGAATGGGCCTAGGCGCTCTGGCGCCCAAGCCCAAGAGTGAAATGGCTCAGGCAGGGAAGATTTCACGCAGAGTGGCACGGTAGAAGTCGAAAGCGTCGAGCGCCCCCTGGATGGCTTCGTTGCGCTGCGTATCAGTCAGATCCAGACCGTCGAGCAGGGTGACGAACTGGCGCCAGTGCAGGGCGCGACCATCCGGGTGCGCTGCCAGGTGCCGGGCACCTTTCTCGCCATCCAGACCGATCTTCTGGGTTTGCTTGAACAGGAAGGCCGCGCCGAGGTTCGAGCCCTCCGCGCAGTAGAGCCAGCCGAGGGCGGCGCAGGGGCTGGAGGGACGAACCGGTTGTGGCTCGGTCGGTACCGGCAAGCCGAGGTCGACGAGATCGGCGCAGACGGCCTCGAAGCGCGGCAGCTCCTGCAGGCCTGGCAAGAGTTGGTTGAGTTCTGCGTCCTGGTACAGCCAGTTGATGACGCCATGGAAACGGTGCTGTAAGCGCAGGAAGTAGGCATAGCGTTCGTTGCTTTCGAACGGACGCGAGCCCATCACCAGGTTATCGACACTGTCGTGGTCACGCGTGGTGCCGGCTTTCAGGCGCTTGCTCAGGGGCAGCTCGGGGAGGTTCTGGACGATGGCGTTCATCTTGGCGATACCAGGGGAGAAATGACTGGCCGATGATGGAGGTCGTGGCAATTAGGAACAATTCTCAGATCATTAAGAATGCTTAAGGCTCCGAGTGGTCCGTGTATTTCCGAGACGCGGCCGCTTGATCGGTCAGAAGGCTGACTCACGGATCAATACGGCCATCGTCCAGCGCCAGGCCTGCAGCAGCGGGCTGCGCGCTTCGGCGGTGATGCTGGCCGTACCGCGCAGGGTCTGCGGGACAGCCGTGCCGCCATCCTGGGGGCGCAGCAGCACGCGATACAACGCCTGCTCCGGCACCGGCACGCGTTGCTCATCGAGCTGGCTGGCGATGCTGCCCTGGTACACCGATGCCAGCTCTGGTGCCGAAGTGAGCTTGCGTACCGCCGTCTGGCCGATGTCCTCGATGACTAGAGAGCGGCTCGGGCGGCCAGGATCCTCCGGCAGGAACCAGGCCCCGCCACCGAGCTGCAGGCGCTCACGATCACTCTCGCCAACAAAGGCCTCGATGAGTTCGCCATCGGTGCCGGCCACGGTTCCCAACCACTCGCCGGCGGGCAGCCATTCACCCTCCTGCAGGGGCTGGGCCAGGTCGGCTAGCACACCTGCGAAGGGGGTACGAACCTGCAACTGTGCCAGGCGCTGGCGCAGGGCATCGCGGCGTTCCAATGCCACCTGCAATTCCCGCTGGGCAACGGCCTGACGGGCAGCATCCTCGGCGGCGCGCAGTTGCAGGCTGCTTTGCCGGCGCAGCAATTCGATTTCCCGCTCCAGGCTGGTCAATTCGTGTTCGAGGTCGGGCGCCTGCAGGCGCAGCACGATCTGCCCTGCTGCGACTGACTGACCGGGCTCGACCTCAATGGCCTGCAGGCGCGCACCGACCGGCGTAAGCAGTAAAGCCTGCTGCTCTGCGCGCAGCAGCGCAGGCGCCTCGACGTGACCCCGCCAGGGCAGGGCCGCCAGTAGCAGCAGGGCCAGCAGCACGCTGGCGCTGATCAGGGTGTTGCGGTTCATGCGGTAGTCCTTGCGGCGTTGGTGCCAGTGGCGCAGTTCGCCCCAGATCGGGCGCAGGATGAAGTGGACGATCTCCACGGCGAACAGCAGCAAACCCAGCAACTTGAACGCGAAGTGGTAGACCAATAAGGCGATGCCGAGAAACAGAAAGAAGCGGTACACCCAGGTGGCGAAGGCATAGCCCAGCAGAACGCGTCGCAGCCAGGGCTCGACGTGTTCCGGTGGCGTGTCGCCGAAGCCGAACAGGGTTTCGCGCAGGCGCCAGCGCGCCAGTTCGAAGGCACGCTCCTGCAGGTTGGGCACGTCGATCAGGTCGGAGAACAGGAAGTAGCCGTCGAAGCGCATCAGCGGGTTCAGGTTGACCGCCAGGGTGAGAATCCAGGTGGTGCTGGCCAGCATGAAGGCAGCGCTGCGCAGCATGCCGTCGGGCAGAAAGCTCCAGGCTAGGGTGGCCCAAGCTGCCAGACACAGTTCCACGCCCATGCCGGCGGCGCCGATGGCCAGGCGCTGCCGGCGCTGGGTCAGGCGCCAAGCGCCGCTGGCGTCGGTGTAGAGCACCGGCCACAGCACCAGGAAGGCCACACCCATGGTCGGTACGCGGCAGCCGTAGCGCTTGCAGGTATACGCATGGCCGAACTCGTGCAGCACCTTGGTCAGGCTCAGGGTGATGGCCGCTAACGCCGCGCCTTCCAGGCTGAAGAAGTGCAGGAAGGTGTGCACGAACGTGTCCCACTGGCGCGCCGCCAGGTACAGGCCGAGCAGGGCGGCCAGCACCGTAGCGAGTGCGAAACCACGGCCAAAGAACCTCGCCACCAGCGGGTAGGTGCGCGTCAGGAAGGCGTCCGGGCGCAGCAGCGGTATGCGGATCGACAGGTAGTTGCTCAGTAGCCACGAAGCCCAACTGCCGCCCTTGCCGGCCTCGGCGCGACGACGCAGATCGGCAATGGCTTTTTCACCCTCGACCTCCACCAGTTGCACGTTGCGCAAAAACTGCACGAAGCCTTCCACGTCTTCCTTGGTCAGGGTCAGCGTCGTTTCTCGGTTGATGGCGGTGACCACGGCATCTGCGCTACCCAATTCCCAGCGCGCAAGAATCTCCGCTTCGGCCCAGCCGATCCGGTAGAAACGGCTGCGGGCATGGTCTTCCAGCGTCCAGGTTGGCGAGCCATCGCGCGAACGTGGGCCGGGGTGCAGGCGTAGGGTACGGCGTAGCGCTGGCAGCGGTTGCGGGCGAGATTGGCCGGGCAGGGTGGCGGCGAGCGTCATGGGTGGGTGTTCGACGGGATTCGAGGTTGCAGGGGTTCGCGGCTTGGGATGCGCTGCGCTCGTAGGAGCGGCTTCAGCCGCGAAATGTTGGCGCGTTGCTTCAGCATGCTGCTACCAGCCCAGGTAGACGCGCAGGGCGGCCAGCGGCCGGCGCATCACGTAGTTGAACAGCAGAGTGCGCTGACCGTAGAGCTTGGCGGTGCCCTTGAGGCCCACACGGATGCGCGAATCCTGCTCGGCAAAGGTGGCGTCAAGGCGGTAAGCCATGCTGCCGTCGGCTGCCGGGGCGGCACGGTAGCCATGGCGATGCAGGCTGGCTTGCAACGGGCTGCCAGGCTGGCTGTTGAGGAACAGCAGGATCTCGGCGCCGGGTTCCAGGGCGATGGCATCAGCCACCGGCAGGTGGATTTCCAGGCGCGCGTCGTGCGGGTCGGCAACCTGCATGATGCGCTCGCCGAGCGATACCGGGCGGCCGATCCAGTCGCTGGGATCATCGAAAATCGCCACGCCATCGCGTGGCGCCAGAATCAGCGAGCGTTGCAGATTGTCTTGCAGGTAGTCGACATCGGCGCGGGCCTGGTCACGGCGGGTGATCAGCTCAGCCAGGGCCGCCTTGGCGCGTTCATCGAACAATGCCTGCTGGCGCGTCTGACGCAGTTGCGCGTCGGCAGCGGCCAGGCTCTGGCGCGCCGATTCCAGACGGTTTTCCAGTTCGCGTTTGTCCAACTGCACCAGCGGGTCGCCGGTTTTCACGATCTGGTTCGGCTGTACCCGCATGCCTTCCACCACGGCCTGCAGCGGCGCGCGTAATACGGCGGGTTCACGCGGAACGATTTCCGCAGGTGCCAGCACGCTTTGCCGGACAGGCAGCAGGGCCAGGGCGACCAGCGCCGCCACAGCGACCAGCGCCACGCGACGCGGACGTTTGCGCAGCCAGCCGATACCCTTGCTGCGCTTGCCTCCAGCCACGCCGGCCCAGGCGTGGGCGTAAGCGTCCTGGAGGAGTTCCAGCAACGCGCGCTCGGAGCGTGCCAGTGGCTGTTCACGGCTGAGCAACAGGCAGCCGAGCAGCTCACCGTCGCGACGCCGTAGCGGCACCCACACCAGGTATTCGGCGAGGTATTCGTGCCACTCGCTGTGGTTTTCTGGCGCGGTATCCGTTGCGCTGAGTTCGCGCAGTTCGGCAGCCCAGGGTTGTCGTTGCCAGACCTGGCAGAGCCTGCGCAGAAACAACATGAAGGGCGCATTCGCCTCGACCTGAGCCAGGCCCGAGCAGGTCGTGATGCGATCCTCGGCGGCATGCCAGAGTAGCCCCTCGCGGTAGTCGAACAATTGGCGGCTGTCGTTGACCATGAGGAACGCCAGGCCAAGCAGGTCGGCTTCGGCGCGGGCACGGCGCTCCAGTTGCAGCAGCAAGGCCAGGCGTTCGGCACGTTTGTCGCGCAGCGGCGTCACAGTGGCATTCACGAACCGTCTCCGGGTGGTTGCAGGCGGGCCACGCCGCTCATGCCCGGCAGCAGCCCAGCGGTTTCACCGGTGATACGGGCGAAAACCTTGAGCGACTGACTCAACGGGTCGATGGCTGCACCGAGGCGTTCGATCTGCGCGGGATAGTCCTGGCCGGTTTCATCCAGGCGTACCTGGAAGTCGACACCGGGCTTGAGCCAGGACAGCCAGCTCGACGGCACGATCAGTTCCAACTGGTAGGCGCTGTCGTCGTAGATGGCCAACAGCTCGGTGCCTTCGGCAACATGCTGGAAGCGCTGCACCATGCGCTGCGAGACGCGCCCAGAGAAGGGCGCCTCCAGGTTGCAACGTGCCAGCATGGCGCGGCCTACGCCGCTTTCCGCCTGGGCCACGGCCAGGTCGGCCTGGGCTTGAGCGACTTCGGCCTGGCTGATGGACTCTAGCGCGTCGAGGCGCTTGGCCACGTTGAGTTTCTTCTGCGCACCGCTCTGGGCGGCTTCGCTGCGGGTCAGTTGGGCGCGTTGCACCGAGCAGTCGAAACCAACCAGGCGCTGACCCTGCTTGAACGCATCGCCTTCCTTGACCGCCAGCTCGGTGAGCTTGCCGGCCAGTTCGCTGGACAGCACGGTCTGGCGGATCGGGCTGAGTTGCACGCGCAGCTCGCCGCTTTCCTCGGCATGGGCCATGTCCGCTGCGGTGGCGATCAGGATCGCCAGTACCGCTTGCCAGTTGCGGGGCAAACGCATGGCCGTGGCTGTAGGAGCGGCTTCAGCCGCGAGCCGATGGGCATCGAGGCGGCCTTTTTCGCGGATGAATCCGCTCCTACAAAAACCTTTCAGGCGATTGCCCAGGGTTGGCTTAACGGTCACGGATGCTCTCCACGGGCACCAGCTCGGCGCCACGTAGCGAACCGAGGCTTTCCCACATATCCAGACGCAGAACCTTGGGCTGCGTTGCCTCAGCCTTGGCGATCAGGGGCGTGGCTGGCGTTGGGGAGGTAACCAGAGGCGTCGCAACGCCATGAGCGACCTGCTGGGCGACGGCGATACCGGCCGATACGGTTCCCTGGCCCTGATCCAGGCGCTGAGCATTGCCGACGATGGCGCGGGTCAGCTCATCGACGCTGCTGCCGGCGATCTTTTCTGGCAGCGGATCGAGGCCCGCTGCCTGGTAAACGGCGCCATGGGCGACCTGCAATTCGGCGAAGGCGCGGTCACGGGTACGGGTAGCGAGCACGGTTTCAGTCGCGGTGCGCACGCGCTCCAGGCGGCTTTGTGCCTGGCTGGAGTAGGCGCTTTCGCTCTGCCGCAGAATGCCGCGCTGCACCTGCTGCAGTTCGTTGGAGCGGGCAAACACCTGGCTGGAGCGCTGGAATTCGCGCCAGGCCACGTTGACCTGGGTCAGCACGGCCATGCGCATGGCCTGGCGACGCAGCTCGGCGACCTGCTGGCGGGCTTCGCCGGATTTCTTCACCGCCGGGTAGGCGAGTACGTTGAACAGGTTCCAACTGACCTGCAGGCCTGCATCGGCCCAGTTGTCGTTGACCAGGTAGCTGTTGCTGTCGTAGTTGCTGCCGACGAACAGGTTGGCGCCCGGCAGCAGCTTGAGCATGGCCGCGCGCGTTTCCAGTACGGCGTTGCGGGCCTGATAGCTCTCGCTGCGAATTTCCGGGCGCTGGGTCATGGAGGTGACTTCCAGATCGGCCAGGTTATAGGCCAGACTCGGCTCTACGTAGCTGGCCTCGCTGGGCAGCACCAGGCTGAACTGGGTTGCCGGCGGTAGGTTCATCAGGCTGGCCAGGCGGGTTTTGGCCACCGCCAGTTCGCCTTCGACCACTTCCAGTTGGCGGATCATCTCCAGCAGGCTCTTTTGGTAGCGTAGCGACTCCAGCGGCGCGACCAGGCGCTGACGCTCGGTCTGCTTGGCCTGTTCCAGGGCGCCGCGGGCGTCGGCCAGTGCACGCAGCACTTCCGGCTGCAGGCGCTCGGCGCTGGCAGCCTGCCAGTAGGCTTCACGCACCTGTTGGATGACGTCGGCAACCACCTTGCGCCGCGCTTCCTCGGCGGCCAGCACCTTGTTGGCCTGGGCCTTGGCGCTGAAGTAGCTGACGCCGAAATCGAGCACGTTCCACGACAGACGCAGGTTGGCATCGCGGCTGTAACGGTCGCTGCTGGTGGATGGCTCCAGGGACTCACGACCGCTGGTGACCGACTCGCTGGACGAACCTGCGACGTTGTCGCGGCCTTTCCAGCCAGCGCTGGCGGCCAGTTGCGGCAGTAGGTTGAGATTGCTGACGCTCAGGGTGTTGTCTTCCAGCGCGCGCTGCATCAGGCCCAGGCGCTGTTGCAGGTTGTACTTCACGGCGCGGGCCATGGCTTCTTCCAGGCTAATGGCGCGGGTTACCGGCTCTTGCGCATCGAACATGGCGCGGTGATCGCTCTGCGCCTCGGCCAGTTGCTGCTCGGGGGTGAGTGCCTCGGGCGTCACGGCACAGGCGGACAAGCCCAGCGCGGCACAGGCGATGGCCAGGCGCAGGGAAGAGCGGTTGAGGGCGGTGCGGTTCATCGATGAAAAATCCTTGGCAGTATTCAGGCAATGTGTCGGGTGGCGGCGGCTGGCTCTGCGGCCAGGTCGCTCAGTTGGTCGAGCAGGTCGAGCGCCTCGCTGAGCAGCGCGCTGGAGGTGTCCTGGCGCAGGCGTTCTGGCAGCGATTCGACTTGTGCTGTCGGTACCTGTGGTGCCGCGCGCTCGGCATTGGCCGGCGCCTGGGTGACACGCACTTCCACGGGGGTGCGTTGCTCCTTGCCCTCGGCATCGCGGCTGATCAGGGTCAGGCGCAGTACGCCGTCACGCGGCAGACGTTCGCGGTCGATACGCAGCTCGCCGCTGCGCGCATCGAAGCGGGCCCAGCTCGGCAGCGGTAGGCCATTGGCCAGGGTGACACGCTGGGCGCTGGCACCATCTGCCGTTGCAACCGGCAGGCGGAGTTCGATGCTGCGACTAGCGGGGTTCTGGTTCAGGTCGACGTCGCGGCGCAGGGTCGTGCCATCGAAGCTGAAGCTGCTTGCCGTGGCCTGCAGGCCGCTGTCGGTGAGCACACCATCGGAGTTGGCCAGTTGCTCGCTGAGCGAGCCGTGGCCATCAGCCAGGCCACTGCCTTGGCTGCTCTGCAGCAAGGCTTGCGCCGGTGATGGCGGTGGCGTCAGGGCTGCGGTTTCGATCAGGTCGCTGGCCGGCGCATCGCCGTATTCAAACAGCGGCGCATTCAGTGCCGGGCCGCCGAAACTGGCGGGTGTCAGGGCGCTTGCCTGTTGCTGGAAGCCACTGCTGGGAATTGGGGCTACGGTATCACCAGCGGTTTGTGTCGGCGGCTGGGCCACCGTCAGGCTCAGGGTGAGAGTGGCCGTCGCGCCATGCGGGTCCGTAGCGATAAGGGTGATGACATGGTTGCCCACTACATCCGGCGCGGTACCGGACAGGGTGCGGGTGTCGGCATCGAAGCTGAGCCACTCTGGCAGGTTGCTGATCGTCCAGGTCAGCTCGCTGTCGTTGGCGTCGTTGAACAGGTTCTCCGCCAGGGTGACTTCATAGGCCTGGCCGGTGTTGACGCTGCTCAGGGCAAACGACCCGCTGGCCACTGGCACTGCATTGACCACTTCGAGGGTCAACGTCATCTCCGCTTCACCGCCCCTGCCATCACTGACCTTGAGCGTCAGCTCATGGCTACCCATCGCTTGCACGGTGCCAGACAGGGTTCGCGTCAGCGGGTCGAAGCTCAGGCCTGTGGGCAGACCGTCGATAACCCAGGTCAGGATGTCATTGTCAGCATCGCTGAACAGGTCAGCGGGCAATTGAACGCTGTAGCGCTGCCCGGCAGTGGCCTCTACCAGGCTGAAGTTGCCAGCGTTGGCAATAGGGGCAGCGTTACTTTCCAGGTTAACGGTGGCCTGCTCGGAGAAGCTACTGCGGGTGCTGTAGTCATCCTCGATGACCCGCAGGCCGATGGTGCGGGTGCCCTCGGGGGCAGTGCTTTCGCTGGCGTAGGACAGGCTGTCGATCAGTGCCTGAGTCTGTTGCGGCGTGCCGGAGCCTTCCGGCAGGAAGAGATCGATGACCACCGTGTCGCCGTCTGCGTACAGGTTATAGGGCTGGCCCGATGGCAGGGTTTGCACACCCTTGCCAATCTGGCTGCTCAGATCACGGATTTGCTCATTCCCGATGCCGAGCACGTCGCCTGCAGCACTTCCGCCCAGGATCACCTGCACCTTCCAGATACCCTGACCGGTTTCTACCGTGTCGACATGGGTGTTCTCGAACAGCCTGACCGGCTCGCCACCTGCGCTGTAGGTCGGATTCAGGGGCGAGGTGCTGACCACGGCAGGATCATTGATACCTCGCAAGGTCACACTGGCGTCGAGCTGTGCCTGGTTGTTATCGCCGTCGTCGAAAACGATCCTGAAGCTAGCGTTGCTGCCAGCCCGCTCAGGGTCGTTGCTGCTGGAGCTATAGGCCACCTGGCGCAATACGAGCTGAGCGTCGGCCTGGCTGACACCGGCAAGGAAGCTGATGGTCAGCGTGCCATTGGCTTCGACGAAAGTGGCAATCGCGCGGGTGCCTTTCCAGATTGTGCCGTCATCCTTCAGTTCCAGGCCGTTGCCGGCGAGGAAGCTGAATGCATCGCCCGACTGGGCGCCGCCTTCACGCGTGATCACCAAGCTGGCGCCTTGGTAGTCGCCGGTGGTATCGAGCTGTGGGTCGCTCAGAGTGCCGCCGGGAAGGATGGCGACGGCTTCGCCATCTTCCGTGAAGGTGAGGGAGGCGGGTTTCAGGTCGATGACCAGCACACCCTCGTTCCAACCGGACTGGACGAAAATGCCGGTCAGATAGAGCTGCGTGCCATCGGGGCTGAGCGTCGCATGGCGGATCTCGTTGAAGGTGGTACCCGCGAAGTTGGCGTAATCACCAAAGCCCTCGACTTTCTGTACCAAGGTGAGGGCACCGTCTTCGCCGCGGCTATAGAGGAACACGCCGTAGCTGTTCCAGCTCTCGCTACTGCCCAGGTTGCCAATTACCAGCAGGGTCTTGCCATCTGGCGAAACGATGACGTCTTTGACACTGATGTCGTCGCCAGAGCCCAGCTCAAGGGTAGCAGCGGCGGTCAGATTGCCGTCTGTTCCGACATCAAGCACGTGCAGCAACGCGTTGTTATCGATCACGTAGAGCGTTTTGCCGTCGGCCGACAGGGCGAGTGCTGAGGCGTAGTGGCCGAACTCAGAAACATCGGTGCCGGCTACCGCCTGCCTGAAACTCAGCGAACCGTCGGTGGCGATGCTGAACACACTGACCAGCGTGTTCCCGCCGGAGGTGGCGACGTACAGGGTACGGCCATCGGGCGACAGGCTGATGGCGTTGGCCCCATCCAACTGCATGCCGCTGTCGCCGGCATCTTCGAGCGTCTGCTCCAGCGTCAGGTTGTTATCGTTGCGGGTGAACACCAACAGCTTGCTATCGGCCGTCACATAGACCTTGTCGCCCTGGGCCACGACATCGCTGACCAGGCCGATGTCGGCACCAAAGGTGCCGAGTTGCTGCAGGTCGGCTGCGTTGAACAGGGCGATGCCGTCGGAGCCGATCAGATAGAGGGTGCCGCCATCCGTCGAGACATGCAGGGTCGCTATGCCCGTCAACCCACTGACTGCCTGGGTTTCGAGCAGTTGCAATGTTCCATCCGCAGCGCGCTGGTAGACGGAGAGGGTATTGATGGCGACTTCCGAGCCGGTCTGGGTTGCTTCGTCGTACACCCAATCGCTGCTCGAGCGAACCACATAGACCTTGTCACCGATGGCCGTGATGCCCTGGACGCCCTGCAACAGGTTGTTGCCATTGTCATCAAGCTGGGTGAGCAGGTCTGCGTAGTCGAGTGCGCCGACATCTGCCCCCAACGAAGGCAACTGGCGTTGGTCGCGCACGGTGACGCTGGCGCTGATTCCCGGTTCGATCTGGTCGCTGGTATCACTCAGGCTGGCCAGGGTGATGGTGACGGTGCCTGCGCTGACGGTATCGGCCAGCGCCTGATAGGCGATGCCGTCGATCAGCGTGGCGGCGTCTTGCGCGGAAGCCGAGCCAGCGAGGCTGACACGAACACGAGTCCCGCCAGTGTCGACCTCGACCACGTACGCGTAACCATTGGCGCTGGTCTGGCCGCTACCGGCCTGCAGGA
This sequence comes from Pseudomonas sp. FG29, assembly GCF_057809355.1. Classification (NCBI taxonomy): domain Bacteria; kingdom Pseudomonadati; phylum Pseudomonadota; class Gammaproteobacteria; order Pseudomonadales; family Pseudomonadaceae; genus Pseudomonas; species Pseudomonas sp. FG29. Next base: position 147,442 of record NZ_JBMDJU010000002.1, read on the forward strand.
CAACGGTGCTGCCATCGATGATCAAGGCCTGGTCGGTACCGCTGCGATCCACGCTGATGATCAGTTCGGACAATACCTCACCATCCTCACCGAGGCTGACCGAGACCTGCTCGAACAGGTCGACCTGGCCGGGCAGGCTGCTACCGCCGATGGTGATGGAAGTGGTGTTGCCATTGGCCGACAGCACGGGTTCAGGGGCGCTCAAGAGCAGAACCAGGGTGGTATCGCTGCTCTTGCCGCCATCGTCGACGCTCAGCTTCAGCTCGACGCGCGCTGGCGCTTCAGCGCTGTCGTTACGGTAGGTGACCTGTTGCAGCACCTGGTTGGCCGTCGCCTTGTCGACTGCGGCGATGAAGCGGATGGTCAGCTTGCCGTCGGTGCTGCTGAACTCGGCGATGGCAGTGCCGTTCTGCTGAATCTGGTTATTGACCAGAGTCAGGCCTGAGCCGTCCTTGAATCCAAACAGGTCGTTCACCGAAGCGCTGCCGCTACGGCTGATGGTCAGTTCGGCGCCCTGATAGCTGCCTGCTGCATCGAAGTCCACATCGGCGAAGCTGACCCCTTCGGCGAACGGTGTGCTCGCGCGATTGGCGACAGAAGAGGCGGTGGGCAATGCGGACAGAATCGCCACACCGGTGGTGAACTGGCTGCGGCCGGTGTAGAGGTTCAGGCCATCGGGCGTGACGGCGATCTGGTTGCTGCGGGCGCCGACGTTCAGGCTACTGACGAAGGCCACGGCGCCCGTGACGCTATCGCGGCTGAGTACAGCCAGAACGCCACCGTTGAAGCCGACATACAGGGCGGAGCCATCGCTGGACATGGCAATCTCGCGGATCGCCAGGGTACTCACGTACGAGTAGAGCGACAGGGTGCCGGCATAGGTCAGGCTGCCGTCCGCTGCGTCACGGCTGAAGACCGTCAGGGTCGCTTGCTGGCCCGAGCCGACGTAGACGTACTTGCCATCCGGGGAGATGACGATGTCCTGCAGCTCCAGCAGGTAGCGGTTGTCGCTGGGTTGGGCAGCGCTATCGGCATCGGCGGTGATCGTGCTGGCGTTGATGAAACCGACGTAAGTCAGCGCGCCGCTGTCGGTGTCACGGCTGAATACCGTGAGCATGCTGTTGCTGCGGTTGCTGACGTAGACCGACGTGCCATCGGGCGAGACGACGATGCCGGTCGGCGCGTTCATGCCCAGATCTGCCGAGCCGCCCTGGTAAGCCCCCAGGTAGGTGAGGGCGCCACTTTGCGCATCGATGGCAAACTGAGCCAGCACGGATTTGCCGGTGGCGCCGTCGATGGTGGTGACACCGTTGATGGTGTACAGCGATTTGCCATCTGCCGAGATCACGATCTCGGAAACCTGCGCATCCAGACCCGTGACACCGTCGACGCCCTGGGTGGCGACAATGCCGGCATAGGCGTATTCACCCGTATTGGCATCGTAGGTGAAACGCACCAGGGAGTAGGCTCCGGCATTGCCGGTGTGGCCGGCGAGATAGAGGTTGTCGCCATGCATCGCCAGAGTGCTGATGGCGCTGAGGCCGTTGGCCTCGATGGCCACGGTATCCGGGTTATCGCTGGCGCCCTGGGTAAAGGTTTGCACCAGGGTCAGCGCGCCAGTGCTGGTGTCGCGCGAATAGATGCGTAGGTAGCTGGTGCCGCTGGCGTTGTCGCCGGTGCTGCCGCTGATGACCAGCGTCTTGCCATCGGCGGACAGCAGCATGTCGGTGACGCGATCAGCGTAGCCGCTGAGCGTACCGTCGGCGTAATAGAGAGTAGGGTTCGGCTCGCTGGTATCGGTCTGCCATTGCGGTGCATTGTTGATGGCCAGTTCGATGCTGGCGCTGATGCCAGGCTCGCCGGTGTCGTCGCCCCCACCGGCACTGCCGCCGCTGTCACGAACGCTGGCCAGGGTGAAGGTGCGCGTGCCGGTGGTGGCAGCGCGGGTGTCGTTGACGTAGCCAATCCCGTTGACCAAGGTCTGCGCCGTCGCCGAGTTGATGCCGCCGCTGTCGATGACCAGCGTGGCGCTGTCGCCCGTGCGCGTGTAGGTGTAGCTGTAGGCGCCGGCGCTGCCGCTGGACGACTGCGACAGGTCGATGCGCGTGCCGGAGATGATGATGAATTCGTTGGCGACATCGTTCAGCCCGTCGATGCTCAGGGTCAGTTGGATGATCGACTGACCGACTTCACCGGTACGAATGGTGGTGTCCCTGAACAAGGTGACGAGAGTGCCGGTGGTGTCGTAGGGCGCGGTGATAGCCGAACTGGTGTTCAGCTCCGGTGCCGTGTTTTGCGTCAGTAGTACATCCAGGCCTATGAGCTGGCTGTCCACCTGGCCGTCGTTGACGCGTAGCTGCAGCGTCACCACGCTGCCATTGGCATCCGAACCTTCGTTGGCATAGGTCACCTGGCGCAGGACGGCGTTGGCGTCATCGCGGCTGGTACCGGCCTGGAAGGTGATGATCAACGTGCCGCCACTCTGGGTGAAGCTGGCGATGACCTCGCCGGACTTGAGTATTTCACCGTTGGCCAGTGTCAGACCGTTGCCATCGGCGAAGCCGAACACGTCATTGGCCGAGGCACCGCCCGCCCGCTCGATCAGCAAGCTGCCACCGCCGTAGTCACCGCTGCCACCAGCCAAGCGGTCGAAGTTGGCGTCGCTCAGACTCAGGTCGCTGGCCAGGGTGATCGCTTCGCCCCGGATCAGCGTCTGGATCGAGGAGAAGCGGCTCAGGCCGTTACCGGAAATTACGATGGATTGGCCGTCAGGCGCGACGGCGATCTCCTGGCCATTGGTCGGGCTGCTGAGCGTGCCCTGGCTGGTCAGGCTGCCATTGCTGGCGACGCTGTAGAGGTGCACGGTGCCATTGCTGGCAGCCACGAAAAGGCGGTCGCCATCGGCATCGAGCGAGAGGCTGCCGACGGCGATGCCGCTGATCGCATTGACCTGAGTGAGTTGATTGTCCGTACCCAACTGGTAGAGGGTGACACCGCTGGCACTGCCCACGTACAGGTAGCGACCATCGGCGGAGGCCACCAGATCGGTACCGGCCGCGCTGATATTGAGGCTGTCGACCAGGCTCAGGGTGCCCGAGGCGCTGCGCTGGTACACCGACAGGCTGGGCGGTGTCACGATACCGGTCCCGGCATAGGTCACGTAGACGTAGTCACCGGAGGTGGTGACGATCCCGCTACGCCCATCGAGGCGCTGGAGCTGTGTCAGCGCGCCGCTATCGGTATCACGGCTGTAAACGTAGAGGCCGTTCCACTGGCTGCCGACGAACAGCTGCGTGCCGTCATCGGAGATGGCGAGACTACCGGTGACGGAGTCGCCGACAGCAATGGTGGCATTACGGCTCAACGTACCATCGGCATCGACGCTGAGCAGCACCAGGTTGCCGTTGCCGGAGGCGGTATACACCGACTTGCCGTCCGGGCTCACCACCATGTGCGTGACCGTGCCGAGATCCTGGATGCCGGTCAGGGTCTGCTTCAGGATCAGGCTGCCAGTCTCGCTGACGTCGAACACGCTGATGCTGCTGTTCGAGCCGGCTGCATAGACGTACTTGCCGTCGGCGGAGTAAGCCACTTCGGTGGAGGCCGCCAGTACTCCGGCGTTCAGAGCCTCGGCCTCTTTCAGTACGTCGCCGGAAATCACCGGCGGCACATTGACCTGGCTGTCGATCTCGACCGTGGCCTTGATGGCGCTCAGGTCGGTGGTCTGGCCGCCGTCATCGCTCAGGCTGTGCAGGGTGATGGTAACGGTACCGCTGGCGACGGACTTGTCGAGAGCCTGGTAGGAGAGGGTGTCGATCAGGGTCGCGACACTGGCCGGATCAGGATCAAAGGCGTTGAGCGATAGAGTGATGGTCGTGGTCGTGCCGGAGACGCTCACCTCATAGAGGTAACCGCTGTCGTTGGCCCGCGTGGTGCCACTGCCAGCGACCAGCTCGATGGTCTTGCCATCGATGACCAGCGCCTGGTCGCTGCCCGTGCGGTCGACAGTGATCACCAGGTTGGCCAGCTCGTCCAGTCCACCGCCGGTTTCCTGGGAGACATCGACGCTACGGAACAGATCCACCGGTGGGAAGCTGGTCGTACTGTCGGTAATGGTGAGTGTGCTGTGAACCGGCGTGGCCTCGACGCCAGGGGCATCGGCGGTCGCTGGTGCCTCGGCTTGCGCCGCCACTTCCGCCGCAGTGGTAACCGCTGCGGCATCGAGCAGGATGCGCGGCTCCAGGGCCAGTGCGCGGAAAAAGCGTTGCGAAGGCTTGCGTGGGGTCATGGCAGTCTTCCGGGACAGTGAGCGTTGAAATGAGATGAGATGCAGCGCCCGTGCTATTCGACGAGACGGACGTAGGCACTCTGCTGGCGGATGTCGTCGAGGATCTGATCCAGGCGATCCTGAAGCTGTCCTTCGGCGGCGACGAAGTCGAAGCCGGGCATGTAGGTGATGTCGCCGGCCTGTTCCGCGCAGCGGGCCAGGCCTGGCCCGGCCAGACGCTTGAAGTCCGAGGCACCATCGACCGTGCCTTCGGCCAGGAGGTCGTTATCAGGGATCTCGTCCTGGCCGATGGCGATCAGGAAGAAACGCAGCTTGCGTTCACGCAGGGAGTCGCATAACTGAGCGAAGCGTTGCGTCCTGAGGCTGGTGTTTTCACCATCGGTGCCGGTTTCCCCGTCGATGGCCTGGCCGACGTAGGCGTTGTAGCTGTCGCTGTCGAACCAGCGCTGGTCTGTGGTGTTGACCAGCATGACGATGGCCTTGTAGCTGTCGCCGCCATCGTCCTTGAAGTCCTTGGGCAGATCGTCCGGCAGGTTCCAGCCGCTGTTACCACGGAACGCAGGCGCGAGGGCCATGGCACTCCAGCCCATGGCGATGGCGTAGTTGGTGTTGAAGCGGGTGGACATCTGGTCAAGGCGTTCCTCGATCTTGTCCAGGTCGTTGGTCAGGGGCAGCAGGGGAGCTGATGGGCAGCCGCGGTCGGCGACCATCCAGCGCGTGTCGTTGACGCCTGCCGCCTGGCCGAAGAGCGGGTTCGGGCCGATCCAGCGGATCGGGTTCGCACCTGGGCTGCCGTTCTCCGGCAGGTCGTGACGGTAGTAGATGCGGAACTGGCCACCCGGCGCCTCGTCCCAATGGTAGTTCTCGCCGCGATTCAGACCACGGTAGAGGCACAGCAGGTTGGCGCGGCGATCCGGGATACGACGGTCATGCAGACCGGCATAGCCGGAGCGGAACAACGAGGTCAACTCGATCGGGCGCAAGGCCGCTGCCATGGACCAACTGTTGAGGCGCTGCATGTGGCTGGCACTGGGGCCGGCCGGCGTACGCGTGTCGGGGTTGGTGTAGTCGGGCGAGACATTCACCGCCTGGCTGTAAGGCACCAGGGCCAGCCAGGCATCCTCGCGATCCTTCACCAGCTTTTCAGCGAAACGCTTGCCCAGGCGACGCAGCACCGCAAGGTTGGCTGCGTTTTCTGAACCGCTATTGGGCAGAGTCAGCGCCACTTCCAGGGCGCTGGGCTGCACCTCGACGGTCGAGTGGATGCTGATGTCACGCGGCTCGCCGCCAAGGAACTCTGGGCTGGCCTGGAACGTGACCTGCACCTGGTAGCGGATTCGGCCTTGCTCATCCTTTGTCTGGCTGAGCGCCAGGCTGTCTTCATCGATCTGTTCGGCGAGGGTGCTGTCGAGGCCCAGGTTGTTGATGACGTAGCCATAGGCGAGCTTGCGCAGTTGTTCCTCGCTCTTGTCGCCGCTGAGCACGCGCTCCTGGCCGATGGCGAGCGCGGCGGCATCGGTGGCCCGTTTCACCTGCGCGGCGCTGTTGGTCATGCGGCTGGTGTCGAGCGAATAGGCGGTAGCCAGCAGCGCGCCACCGATGGCCAGTGCCATGAATGGCGCGACGCTGCCGCGTTGCCGGTGAGCGCGGAGCATGGGCGCGGCGTGACGGTGGAAGAGGGTGGGCCATGCGCGCATCGGGATCTTGCCTTTCTCTGGAATGCCCGACAGGAAGCAGTGGGCTCGGAGCGGCAAAGATAAGAATTATTCCTAATCGCGAGCAATGCTCGTTTCATTAAGAATGCTTAAGGGAGCGCATGCGCTCGAAGCGAGGCGTCAAGCCAGCGGGCGTTCTGTCGGCAATGACTCAGGTCGTGACCAGATCCAACAGGCGCCGCAGAACATGCCACCGCCCGCAGTGAGCAGCAGCCACAGCGGCGGCTCATGCCACAGCAGTAGGGCGAAGCAGGCGAGCATGCCGAGGCTGGCGTAGAGCTTGTGGCGGCGGGCTATCACGCCGCCCCGTGTCCAGTTGTTGAGCATCGGGCCGAACAGGCGATGCTCGTGCAGCCAGCGATTCAGGCGTGGTGAACTCTTGCTGGAAGCCCAGGCCGCGAGCAGGACGAACTCGGTAGCCGGCAGACCCGGCAGGACGAGGCCGAGCAGGGCGAGGCCCAGGCTCAGGTAGGCCAGTACCAGGTAACAAAGACGTTTGGCGGGGCTAAGGGCAGGTGTCTGCATGAGTCGTGATAGATCGGCTGGTACGGAACGGTTCGCGCTGGGAGCGCAGCATAGGGGCGATACGGCACATGCCTCGTGCCGTGCTCAAGTAGAAGGCGCAGGCGTGCCTGAGGCAAGTTAAGAGGGCTTCATCTTTGCGGAAAACTACCGATACGAGCGGCATGCGGGCATCAGCTGTCTTCGTCCTCCAGGCCGACTTCCTCGCGTAACGGCGCATCCAGTTCGATGTCGCTGTAGCTCATGCGGGCGAAGGAAATGGTCTGGATATCCTTGCTCGCCAGCAGGGCGCTGCTCAGCGCCAGGGTGTCACTGTTGCGGCACAGTTGCACGACCACGATCGAGGTGCCGGACGTACTGTCCTCATCATCCTCGTCGTCACTGCTGTTGGCAGGCAGTTCCTCCGGCAGTTCGCCGGTATAGCGGTCACCGCTGAACAGCTCCGGGCAAAGGCCTTCGGCATTACCGCGATAGAGCGGCTTCCAGGGCATGCGGCGGTCGAGCATCACGCGGCTGATGACCATCTGGTAGTCACCCAGTACGCCCGGCGCCGCGCTTTGCTCGGTGAGTGCCTGCAGGCCGTCCTTGTCCAGGCGGTTCTGCATGGCCAGCGTGCTGGCCACCGTATGGGCGGACTGTTCCATGTAGGCGCGCGCCAGGTTGATGTTGTACAGGTCGGCGATCACCAGCGCGCTGCCGATCAGCAAGGGCAGCGTCAGGGCGCTCTCGATCAGGGCATTGCCGCGCTGCTTGCGGCGCAGGTCATTCATCGTCGTCCTCCTCGTCGGTGTCGCTGGTGAGGCTGCCCAGTAACTGGCGGTACTGGTACTGGAAGGCATCACCAAGACCGAACAGGGCCGGCAGTGGTGTCATGAAGGTCTGGGTCAGGTCGACGGTGACACTGAGCACGGGTGGCGAGTGGTCTACGGCGTCCTTTTCCTCGTCCGCCGCACCACCGGCGAAGCGGCGCAGGTTGTCGAAGGCCAGCACATCGACCTCGAAGTTGTCCTCGGTGAGAAAACCGTAGGACGAGTCGATCAGCCGCTGTTCGATGGCCGCCTGCAGCACATCGGGCGTCTGTGCGTAGAAGGCGCGCTCCTGGCGGAAGTCCTGCAGGGCGCGCTCCAGCGCGAGGTTGCCGACGCCGATCATCAGGCTGATACGGGCCAGTTCGAACAACATCATCACGCCGAACAGCAACACCGGCAGGATCAGCGCGGTCTCCACGGCGGTCACGCCTTGCTGTTCGTGCAGCAGGCGGTGCAAGCGAGTGGGCTGCATGGCTCAGTTCTGCTCGCTAAGGGCCAACGGTTGCTGGCTGGCCGCCAGCAGCTCGCTGGCCAGCGGCGCCCCGGCATTGACCCGGGCACGGGCGGTACGGAACTGCTCGATGATCCGCCCGGCGTACTCCGGCTGCAGGCTTTCCAGCAGCACAGCCTGGGCGGTGTCGTCGTGACCGGCGAACACGTAGGCCAGCGCCAGGTTCAACTGCAGGGAGATATCGCCCTGGCCGCGTGACTGGTTGAGCAGGCCGATGGCCTTGCTGCTGTCGCCGCTGGCCAGCCAGGACAGTGCCAGGTTGTTCAGCGCCGGCGCGAAGCCCGGGTTGATCTCCAGCGCCTTCTCGAATTGCCGGCGGGCGTCGTCATCGCGGTTTTGCAGGTTGTAGGCCACGCCCAGGCCATTGAGTGCCGGCAGGTTGCCCGGCTCGGCATCGATGGCGCACTGGAAATCACGCTCGGCGAAGCCAGCCTGACCGAGGGCCAGGCGCGCACGGCCCAGGCCTGTACACAGCGCCACGCGCTGCGCATCTGGCAGCGCCTGGATGTTACCGCCGAGTGCGTCACGGGCGCGTTGGTACAGCGGCAACACTTCCTGAGCTGGGCGTACGGCTGCGGCGACACTGGCGTATTCCAGCATATAGCTGTTCTTTAGCTGGCCACGCTCGTCCATGCGCGCATAGACCTCGTAGGCCGCCTGGAAGCGCTGGTTGTCGCGCAGGGTGTGAGCCAGGCGCAAGGCTTCAGCGGCTTCCTGATCCAGTTTCGGTTGGGTCAGCGGCGCAAGGCTGGCGCAGCCGCTTAACGTCAGGGCCAGGAGTAGGGGCAGTAAGGCAGTGCGGTAGGCAGGCATAAAGAGGTCTCGCATCATTGGCTGAGCAGGCGGATGACGCGCACCATCGCCGGTGCGCCCATCATCGCCACGATAGGCGGCAGGATCAGGGTCATCAGGGGCACGCTCAACTGGGCAGGCAGCTTGCCGGCGCGCTCTTCGAGGTTGAGGATCAGCGTCTTGCGACTTTCCTCGGAAATGGTGCGCAGTGCCTGCGACAGCGGCGTGCCGTAGCGCTCGGCCTGGATCAAGGTGGCGACCATGCTTTCGATGCCGCTCACGCCGGTGCGCTCGGCCAGGTTGAGCAGTGCGCGCGGACGGTCGCTGAGGATCTGCAGTTCGGCGTAGGTGTAGCGCAGCTCGTCGGCCAGCTCTGGTGCCGACAGCGCGAGTTCCTTGGACACCACTTGCAGCACGCGGCCTAGCGGCAAACCAGCCTCGGCGCAGATCACCATCAGGTCGAGGCCATCGGGCAGGCTGCGCGACAGGCGCTCACCGCGTTTGGCGCTGCGCATCTTCAGCCACAGTTCCGGGGCCGTGGTGCCGGCGAACAGCGCCATCAGCCCACCGGCCAGGCCATTCATGCCCAGGCGCGAGCCGGGCTCCAGCACGCCGAACAGCACCACCATCGCCAGCATCAGGCCGAGCGCGTACTTGCCAACCATCAATAGGCCGAGTGCTTCCGGGTTGCGGAAACCCGCCATGCTCAGCAGGCGGCGTAGTTTTTGGCGGTCGTTGTCGGTGCCCGCCAGCCCTTCGCCGAAACGCGCTGTCGGCAGCAGCAAGGCCTGCAGGCGCGCAGGCAGTTGCAGACCCTGGCCGCGCAGGATGTCGTCCTGGCGAACCGGCGCACTGGCTTGCGGGGCGTCCGGGCGCAGGCGCTGGCGCAGCGGGGCGAGCTTGCTGCGCTGGTGCAGGCCGATCAGCAGCAGGCCGACGCCGGCCAGCAGGATCGCCAGCGCACTGGCGGCCAGGGGATTGTCGAGCAGGGTGCTCATGTCACCCTCCTTACCATCAGGTGGGTGAGGGTCAGGCCCAGGGCGACACTGCCGAAGGCGTAGAACAAAACCATGTTGCCGGTCGGGTCGCCGAGCAGGAAGTGAAAGTCGCGTGGCGAGTTGAGGTACATGTAGCCGAGGGCAAAGGGCACCAGTGAGGCGACGATCTTCGCCGAGGCGCGGGCCTCGGAGGTCTTGGCCTGAATTTTCAGGTGCAGTTCGTGGCGGTCACGCAGGGTCGCCGACAGCCGATCCAGGGTTTCCCCCAGGCGGCCACCGGCCTCCTGGTTGATGATCAGGATCACCGCGAAGAAGCGGTACTCGTTGAGCGGGATACGCTTGGCCGAATCCTGCATGGCCTGGCGCAGCGGCACGCCCAGGCGCAGCCAGTTGTCGATCAAGGCGAATTCCACCGACAGCGGCCCGGCCAGGTTCGGCGCCACCAGGGCGAAGGCGTTGCTCACTGGCACGCCCGCGCGGGCCGTGCGGGTGATGGCGTCGATGGCTTCCGGCAGGCTCTGCTTGAGCTCGGCCAGGTGCTTGGCCAGGCCCTTGTTGTAGCCCAGGGTGGCGAGCACGGCGAAGAACACCAGGGTCAGCAGCAGGCTGGCCAACACCGGCAGCGGCGTTTCGCGCCCCAGCAGTACGCCGCCGATCAGGCTGGCCAGGCCGGTCAGGGCCAGGCGCATCGGCAGGCTCTGACGCCAGCCGAGCACGCTGATACCCAGCCAGATGCGGGAGATATGCGGGCCTATCACGGGCAGGTCGGCAAAGGGCGCTTGCTGCATCTCGCGCAGGATGCCGTCGACCGACACCTGCGGACTTTGCTTGATCGCCTCGCCGACGAGTTCGCCCTTGAGCTTCTCCAAGCGCTGCACCACGGCTTTGTCCGGCACGTTGCGGCGCTTCAGGCTGCGTACCGTCAGCACCGTGAGTACAACGACGGCGAACACCAGCAGGGTCAGCAGATCAAGCACGGCGTCCATCAGATCTGCCCCTCGAAGAGGTGGGCGTGGTCGTTGTAGAAGTGCGGGCGCTGGCCGCTGGACACGTATTGGCCCTGCAGGCGGCCCTGGGCGTCGATGCCGTGGGTCTTGAAGGCGAACAGTTCCTGGGTCTGGATCACGTCGTTCTCCATGCCGCAGACCTCGGTGATCGAGACGATGCGTCGCCCGCCATCGCGCTGCCGCTCGACCTGCACGATGAGGTTGACGGCGCTGGCGATCTGCCGGCGGATGGCTTCCAGTGGCAACTGCATGCTGGCCATCATCACCATGTTCTCCAGGCGCATGATGGCGTCGCGCGGAGTGTTGGCGTGCACCGTACAGAGCGAACCGTCGTGGCCGGTGTTCATCGCCTGCAGCATGTCGAAGCACTCGCCGCCCCGTACCTCACCGAGGATGATGCGGTCGGGGCGCATGCGCAGGGCGTTGCGCACCAGGTCGCGCTGGTCGACCTTGCCGGTGCCCTCGGCACTGACCGGACGGGTTTCCAGGCGCACCACATGGACCTGTTGCAGTTGCAGCTCGGCGGCATCCTCGATGGTGATGATGCGATCGTCGTTGCTGATGTTCTGTGACAGGGCGTTGAGCAGGGTGGTCTTGCCCGCGCCGGTACCGCCGGAAACGATGATGTTGAGCTTGGCCACCATGGCGCGCTTGAGCACCTCAGCCATGTCCATGGACAGCGCGCCGCGTTCGGCGAGAATTTCCAGCGACATGTTGCGGCGCATGAACTTACGGATCGAGATGCTGGTGCCGTCGATGGCCAGTGGGTAGGTGATGACGTTGACCCGGCTGCCGTCGGCCAGGCGCGCGTCGACCATCGGGTGGCTCTCGTCGATGCGCCGGCCCACGGCGGCGGCGATGCGCTGGGCGGTGTTGAGCACATGCTCTTCGTCGACGAAGGTGATCGGCGACAGCTCCAGCTTGCCGTAGCGTTCGACGAACACTTGCCCTGCGCCATTGACCAGAATGTCGTTGACCGAGTCGTCGTGCAGCAACGGCTGGATCGGGCCGATGCCCACCATCTCGTTGAGCATTTCCTCGGCGATGGCTTCCTCTTCCTGGCGCGACAGCTGCAGGCGGTTGTCATCGCAGATACGGCGGATCAGCGACTCGATCTGCACACGCAGCTTGTCGCGGCCCATGGCGGCGGCCTTGAGCGGGTCGATCTGGTCATACAGGTAGCCGCGAATCAGCTTGCGGTTCTGCGTGCTGGCGTTGTCCACCGGCTTGGCCTGGGCGTTGCGCTGCACGCTGGTGGCGCGCACGTCCTGCTGCGCGGGCTGCGGCTCGCTTTGCGCCTGTTGGCGCAGTTCGCGATTCTTGTGCGGGTGACGGATGAGCATGGGCGAACTCTCCTCAGGCCGCTTGGCGGTTCAGCACGCGCTTGAGGCGTGAGAGCAGGTTGCCGCTGGCAACGGTGGCGCGCTTGGGCGCATGCCCGGTGGCCATGTCGGCCAGATCCTGCAGGGCCACTTGCAGCGCCGGAGCGGCGGTCAGGTTCAATGAGCCGGTGAGCAGGCTGGCCGCCAACGCAGGCCCTGCATAGGGCAATTGCAGGTCGATGCGTCGCTCGATGAAATCCTCGAACTGGCTGCGCTCGACCACGCCAGCGTGGTTGCCTCGTGCGGCATTGGCCACCAGTAGCAGGTGCTGGCCGTCGCTCTCGTCGCCGATCTCGCGCAGCAGACGGTGCAGATTGCGCGCGTCCTGCACGGTCAGGTCGGTGAGCAGAATGCGCGTCTGCGCGTGAGCCAGCACATCCAGGGTGCCGTGCGGATGACCGGCCGGCAGATCCCAGATCACCTGGTTGAACATCTGACAGAGGTTGGCACCGAGAAACAGCAGGTGCTCGGCGCTGAAATTCTGCTCGGGGCGCAGGGTCGGGGCCTGGGCCAACAGGTGCAGGCGCTCGTTGATCCGGCCCATGGCGCGTTGCAGCAGGCGGCTGTCGATCTCACCGCTGCTCAGTGCACCGGCCAGGCCCGCGTCGCCCTCGTAGCCCAGCAGCAGGCTCTGGTCGCCGTTGTGCCGGTCGAAGTCGACCACGGCGCTGGCCATGTGCCGATCCAGCGAAAGGATCTGCGCCAGGCCGGCGACCACGGTGCTCACGCCGCAGCCACCAGAGGCGCCGCTGATGGCGATGGTGCGACCGCTGCGCGCGCCATGGCTGGTGGCCTGGCCCGCGCGGGCGCGGCCCAGGGTGGCGGCCAGCAGATCCAGTGGCACCGGCTTGGCCAGGTAATCGAATACGCCGCTGTGCAGCAGGGTACGGTAAAGGTCGACGTCCTGCTTGCTGCCAATGACCACGATATGGCAAGCCGGATCGCAGATTTCGCCCAGTTCGGCCAGCGACTGCAGGGGCATGGCATCGCCATCGATGTCGATGACCAGCACCTGCGGCGGCGGGTTGTCGCGGCTCCAGGCGATGGCCGCAGCGATGCCGCCAGCGCGTGCCTGGCTGGCTTCCTGGCCGAGCCGTTGTAGCTGTGCGCCGAAGCGGGCGGCTTCTTCGCTGCTGGCGGCGAACAGCATCAGAGTGGGCGTATCGTTTTTGAGCGCTTGGGTCGTGTCGTTCATGGTGCGGATCTCTTTGCGTCGGGCCTGCTGGCTCAGTCCTGGAAGTCGATGTCGAGCAATTCGCGGACTTCGTCGTCGTGGTAGCGGCCCACGGCATTCACCGCGCCGATTCCGTCGCCGCCATCGAGTGCTTGTGGGCGCAGCAGATCGCGCGGGTCGGACACCATGGCGGCGATATTGGCGCGATTGGCGCAGCCCAGCGTACCGATGGCCTGATAGGGCTTGACCGTCCAGGCGTCGGGGTTGGCGATGTTGCAGTCCGGCACCTTGACCACCAAGGCCTCGGAGACCACCTGCAGATCCCATTCGTTGGCTTGCGGGGCTTCCAGGCGCGACGGCATGACAATCACCTGCTCGCTCACCGCACCCTGGGCGCGCAGCACATCAGCCAGGCGCTGTGCCAGGCGTTCGCCGGACGGCGTGTAGGGCTGCAGGGTGAGGGTTTGTTGGCGCAGACGACCTTGAGCGCGCAACAGCGTGTTGAGGTTGGCCAGCGACTCGGCGGTGAAGCTGCCGTTGCCATTGGCCTTGAGCGAGGCGACCAGCGCCGAGGGGGCGACCTTGGGTTGCTCGATTTCGCCGAAAGGCGCGAAACGCTGTTCGCGCAACTGGTTCACATGGCGGTCGCAACCGGCCAGCAGCAGGGCGAGGGCCAGCAGGGAGAGCAGGGGACGTGCGGGCATGGCGAATATCCTCAGTACAGGTAGCCGGCAGTGGCCTGGGGCGGAATCATGGTGTCCAGCGCGCGAATGCCACGGCCGGGAGACTGCAAGGCGCCGGCCGCGGTCGGCTCGACCACGTAGGCGGTGGCGATGATCACCAACTCGCTGTCGCTCTGTTCGCTGGTCTCGGTCTCGAATAAACGGCCGAGCAGAGGCAGGCTCTTGAGGCCGGGCACGCTGCTGACCTGCTGGTTGATACTGCTGCGCAGCATGCCGGCGAGGGCGAAGCTCTGGCCGCTGGCCAACTCCACCGTGGTATCGGCGCGGCGCACCTTGAATGCCGGGATGGTGAAGCCGTCCAGGGTCACGGCGCCTTCGTCGGACAGGTCACTGACTTCCGGGGCGACGTGCAGGCTGATGCGATTCGGCGACAGCAGGGTCGGGGTCATGCGCATGATCACGCCGTACTGCTTGAAGTCGATGTTCACGCTGTTGTTGACGAAGGTGACGATGGGCACCTCGCCGCCAGCAGCGAAACCGGCGGTCTCGCCGGACATCGCGGTGAGGTTCGGTTCGGCCAGAATGGTCGCCAGGCCGTCGTCGGATAGCGCAGTGAGCAGGCCGCCGACGGTGACCGAACCGTTGCGGTGGAAACCACCCGCGACCGCATTGGTTACCGTGCCACCGCTGAAGGCGCCTGTGCTGGCATCGAACAGCGAGGCGCCATTGCGCAGGAAGTAGTTGCCGTCCTTGAGCGCGACATCCCAGTTCATGCCCAACGAAGAAGTCAGGCTGCGCGACACCTCGACGATGCGCACGCTGATATTGACCTGGGCGGACAGCTCCACCTTGAGTTGGTTGATCACTCGCGGCGCGCCCTGGCCATTGCCACCCTGCGCTTGCGGCTGGGCGCCGCCGCCCTGGCTGGAGCGGGCGCCGAGATTGGCCTCGACGCTGTCCATGACCTGCTTGGCCTGCTGCGGAGTGCGTACGCTGCCACGCACGATCAGGCTGCTGCCGGAGGGGACGAACTCCACCTTGGCCCCGGGGATTTCATTGGCGATTTGCTCGCTCAGGCGGGTCAGCGCAGCGATGTTCGGCGTGGCCACCAGGCGCACGGCTGCGACCACTTCATCATTGGCGTCCAGCGCGTAGAGGGTGGTGGTGCCGGGGATCTTGGCAAACACGAAGACACTGCCTGGCGATGCTACCTGGAAGCTGGCGACCTCGGGGTTGGCCACCATGACGTTGGTGGCTTCGCGCGGCAGTTGCAGCAGGCGCCCCTGGTTGAGCAGCAGTTGGACAGTCTCGGTTTCCTCGACGGTCTTCAGTCCCTTGCGCAGTTGGCGCACCGCTGGCGCCGCCGTCTCGGTTACTTGGCCGTTTTGCTCGTAGTATTCGCGGGCAAACGCCAGGTCGAGGTCAGGGTTGTAAGCGTTGGGTTCCTCAGTCTTGCTCTCGGCGGTATCCGAGGTCTCAGCATGAACCAGCCCAGGGCTAGTGAGCAGGCAGGCCAGCGGCAAGGCCAAGTGTTTGAGCGCGAACTTCATCTATCAAATTCTCTGTTGGCAGAAGGGGCTGAGCGTTAGGCGCTTCAAGGGGTACCGAACTGCACCGTGTTACTGGCGTCGCCGTGAAAGGTCTTTACGGGGGCGCGCTGGCCCGAGGGGGCGGCGACGCGGTACACGCTGGTGGTCTGCGCCAGGGTGGTGACACGACCGCTACCGACCTTGACCTGGCCATCACCGTTTTCCCGGCTGCTGCGCAAAATCAGATTCAAGGTGCCAACTTGGCTGGCCAGGGCCAGTCGCTCGGCGTAGACGGGCGGTACTTCCAGTGTCACGGTCTGGGCCGAGTGGCTGGGGTAGGCATCCGCGTTCTTCTTGCCGTTGGCAGGCTCGCTGGGACGCTGCTGCAGAGGGCTGCGAGTTTGGTTGTCGAGCGACAGTACGCGCACGTTTTGCAGCAGTGTCTGCGCTGCCAGGCGAGGTGCATTACCGGCCTCGGCACTACTTTGTTCATCACGCTCAAGGTTGAGCATCACATCCACCCGATCACCGGAAGTGAGCATGCTGTGCTGACTGGCCGTCTGGTTGGTTGGCACAGTAATGGCGCGCATGCCGGGCGTGATTACGGTGGCGATGAAGCCGGGCTCGTTAGGGCGTACCACGATGCCATTGGTCAGCGGCGTTCCAGCCGTTATCGCATGGCGCACGCTGGCCCCGGTTAACTGGCTCGCTGCCTCGCTACCACGGGTGTAATACAGGCGCTCATCGACTTGGCTGTCGCTTGGTTTCCACTCCACGGCATCGGTATCGATGAAGTCACCCGGACGCAGATCACGACTCGCGACCAGCACCGCCGGATAACTTGGCTTGGGTGCTTCGATGACGGGTTTCTCGACCACGGGCGGCGGTGGCGGCGGAGTCAGCATTACGCGAGCCAGCAAGGCTGCGCTGCCGGCAACCAGCAGCGTGCCGGCCACGAGGAGGACGGAAGGGGTTTTCATGGCGTGAACCGTGTCTAGGAATGGATGGGAACCAACAGCGTGTAGAGCGCACCGATGGCGATGGCCACGCCGTAGGGAATGCCCTGTGGTCGTTGCTCGGTGAGTGCCACGGGCAATGGAATGTTCAGGCGTGGGCAGGCAGTGCCCAGGCGTTGCCAGCGCAGGGCGAGGGCGTGCTCGATCTGGTTGAGCAGTGGTAGGCCGAGGGCCAGCATGCCACCGGCCAGGGCCGTCACGATAAGGAAGGCCATCTGATCCGACTGGCACATCCACAGGCTCACCGCAGCCACCAGTTTGATGTCGCCGGCACCGACCCGGCCGAGGCAGAACAGGCCGAAGCCGATCACCAGTACCAGCATGGCGCCGAGCAGGCCATACGCGACCTGATCGAACAGCTCGGCGCTGCTCATCGTGCCCCAGGGGCCAAAGCCGAACACGGCACTGACTGGCAGCACCAGCCACAGGGCCAGCAGCAGCAGGATGAGCAGGTTATGGATGCGCCGGTAGAGCAGGTCGGAGCCGACCACGAACAGCAGCGCCGGCAGCAGGACGATGATGATGAACAGATTGTCCATGCCGTACTCCAGCGCCTGGGGCCGCGCTTACTTGGTGGAGCCCGGGTTGTTGGTATTGGTGATCTGGTCAGCGATCGAGGAGAAGCGCTCCTTGAGCGCGGTCACGAATACACCGTCAGAACCGAAGATGATGCCGATGGCCGCAGCCATGGCGGCGGCGAGGATGCCGTACTCGATGGCGGTGACGCCGCTTTCGTCGGCGAGGAATTGCTTGATGCGATTGGACATGACAGCTCCGTCAGCTAAAGGCGAGCGTGTGTTTTCAGGAGCCACTATTAGGATTTATTCTCAAATGCGAAGCAAGATCGATTTCATTAAGAATGCTTAAGGAAAGCGCCTCACACACCCGTTGGCGCCGGCTTGAGCTCCAGGATCGCGCGCAGGCCCGGCTGGTTGTCCGCCAGTACCAGGCGTCCTCCATGCAGGTCGCAGATGGCTCGCGTAAGGGTCAGCCCCAGGCCGTTGCCCGGCACGTCACCGCTGGTGTCGAGGCGGCTGAAGCGCTCCATGGCCTTGGCATTGAGCTCGCGAGGTATGCCTCGTCCGCGGTCGGCGACACTCAGCGTCTGGCGTCCAGGCAGGTTGGCTGCCGCTAACAGAATTGGCGATCCGGTCGGCGCGTACTTCAGCGCGTTGTCGACCAGATTGGCCAGGGCCTGAAACAGCAGGGCACGGTCGCCATACAGGCGGTAGTCGGGCGCACACTCGATCTGCAGCAGACAATCACGCTCCTCGGCCAGCGGTAGGTAGTACTCACGCACGTCCTCCAGCAGCTCACGGGCCAGAATCACCTCGAACTGATGGGCGCAGCGGCCGGTTTCCACCTCGCCGACGCGCATCACCGCGCGGAACAGGCTCTGGATGCGCTCGCTGTCTTGCACGGCGCGCAGCAATTCCTCGCGAGGTTCGCCCTCGAGACGTTCGCTGACGCTGAGCAGGCGGCTTTGCAGGCGCGTCAGCGGGGTGCGCAACTCGTGGGCGATATGGCTGGTGACCGTCCTCACTTCCTCCATCAATCGGTCGATGCGCAGCAGGCTCTGGTTGATCTCGCCACCTAGCTGGTCGAACTCGTCGCCGTCACGGGCACTGGGCGCACGTGCGCTGTGATCGCCGCTGGCGTAGCGGGAGAGGGCGTCCCGTATGTGATTGATGCGCGCAAGGTTGCGTCGGCTGAACGGCAAGCTGATGAGCAGGATCAGCAGTAGCACCAACAGCAGACCAGCACCGGCCATCAAAGGAATGATGCGCGTACGCTCGAGCATCGGACGCAAGTCGTAGGCGCTGAAGTAGCGGCCGCCGTCGGCCAGTGGCACCAGCAGGCCGAGGATCTCCGCCTCGTTGCCATCCTCGCCATGGAGGGTCGTGTGGCGCCAGTTACTGGCGCATTCTCCCTGGCAGGCGAGGCTGGGCAGCAAATGAACGTCGCCATAGAGCGGCAGCCCCTGGTTGTCGATGACCAGCGAGTGACGTTCCTTGCGGTTTTCGAAAGGTTCCCGGTATTGCAGGGCCGAGACCACGTCCTTGCTAAGCAGCAGTCGCCCGTGCAGTTGTTGCGAGCGAACGTCATTAAGAATCATGTCACGCACATGGCTGCGCATGATCAGCTCCAGCAGGTGATTGCTGAAGATGATCGACGCCAGCGCAATGAGCAGGCTGATGAAGGCAATGGTCGAGGCTTGCTGGAAATTGCTGGTACTGAACAGCTGCCTGAGACTGAACACGTTAACCAAGGACGTAGCCTATCGCCCGGATGGTGCGGATCAATTGCCGTGCAAAGCCCTTGTCGATCTTGTTGCGCAGCTTGGACAGGTGGACGTCGATCAGGTTGGTTTGCGGATCGAAGTGATAGCCCCAGACCTTCTCCAGCAGCATGCCGCGGGTAACGGTCTGCCCCTGATGCTCGGCCAATACCTGCAGCAATTTGAATTCCTTGTCGGTAAGGTCGATCCGCTGACCGGCGCGCATGACCTCGCGGCGAGCCAAATCGATGCTCAGATCCTCGATCTGCTGTCGCTCCTCGTGAGTCGGGTGTTGCCGACGCCTGGCCAGAAGCTCCAGGCGCAGCAGCAACTCGGTGAAGTCGAAAGGCTTGCCCAGGTAGTCATCGGCGCCGGCCCGCAGTCCCTCGACGCGGTCGGATACCTGGTCGTTGGCAGAGAGGATGAGAATAGGGGGGCGTGGCTGACCATGCAGA
The DNA here is from genome assembly GCF_057809355.1 of Pseudomonas sp. FG29. Classification (NCBI taxonomy): domain Bacteria; kingdom Pseudomonadati; phylum Pseudomonadota; class Gammaproteobacteria; order Pseudomonadales; family Pseudomonadaceae; genus Pseudomonas; species Pseudomonas sp. FG29. Next base: position 166,601 of record NZ_JBMDJU010000002.1, read on the forward strand.
TGGGAAAGCACTTCGATGCCGTCCATGCGTGGCAGCATGCGGTCGAGGATAACCACATCGAAAGCCTCGTCGCGGATCATGCGCAGCGCACCTTCCCCGTTGTCTATCAGGCGGCAGTTGTGGCCGCAGGCATGGAGCTTGCTGCCCAGCCAGTGACTGACGGAAAGGTCGTCTTCTACGACCAGTACACGCATAGTGATATCTCTATCTGGAGGTGTAATCGACGATTCTCACGAATTGCCGGGGAGGGATGGAGTTAAGAATTATTAATTATAATGAGAACTATTATCAATGGTGTAATGGCGAATAGATAGCCTGTCCTCACTGCTTCGACCAACTGCTGACACGTCAGCCGCCCAATTCCTCAGGCTCTCGTCACAGCTCCTTCATCCAACTGCCATATCGCTGCCACCGGTTTTCGTTGCAATCGCAGCAAAACCGGAGGAACTACCATGCGAATCTGTGTGATCGGTGCGGGCTACGTCGGCCTGGTGAGTGCGGCGTGCTTCGCCGAGATGGGCAATCGGGTGGTGTGCGTGGAGCGTGACCCGTTTCGCGTCGCGCGCCTGAGCCGAGGCGAGGTGCCGATCTACGAGCCGGGGCTGGAGGCCATCCTCAAGGCGCAAACGGCCAGTGCGCAGCTCAGTTTCACCACCGAGCTGGCCGCGGGGATCGACCAGGCCGAGATCATCTTCATCGCAGTGGGCACGCCCAGTGGCGAGGATGGCTCGGCGGATCTGAGCCATGTCCTGGCAGTGGCCGACGAACTGGGCGAGCGACTCGAACACAGCTGCCTGGTGGTAGACAAATCCACCGTGCCGGTCGGCACCGGCGAGCAGGTGGCACGGCGCATCAACACAGCGCTTGCGCGCCGCCAGCAATGCGCGCGGGTGGTGGTGGCGAGCAACCCGGAATTTCTCAAGGAAGGCTCGGCGGTGGAGGACTTCATGCGTCCTGACCGCGTGATCGTCGGCTGCGACGACGAACGAGGCCGCGAGCTGCTGCGCCGGCTCTACGCGCCATTTTTGCGTAACCATGACCGTCTGCTGTGCATGGGGCTGCGTGCGGCGGAATTCAGCAAATATGCCGCCAACGCCTTCCTGGCCACGAAGATTTCCTTCATCAACGAGATGGCCGGTATCTGCACGCGCCTGGGTGTCGACATCGAGGACGTGCGGCGCGGCATCGGCAGCGACAAGCGCATCGGCACCCACTTCATCTACGCCGGCTGCGGCTACGGCGGCTCCTGCTTCCCGAAGGACGTGCGCGCCCTGATCCGCACGGCGGAGCACGAAGGGATTGAACCCGGCATCCTGCGCGCGGTCGAAGCCCGCAATGCGTTACAGAAGACGCTGCTGTTCCAGGCGATCCGCGAGCATTTCAACGGGCACCTGCAAGGACGGGTCGTCGCGCTCTGGGGTTTGGCGTTCAAGCCCGGTACCGATGATCTGCGTGAAGCACCGAGCCTGGTGTTGCTCGATACGCTGCTCAACGCCGGTGCGCGAGTTCAGGCGTGCGATCCGGTGGCCAGTGCCGCAGTGGCCAAGCGCTATGCGCAAGCTGTCGCGGCCGGGCAGTTGTCCTTGAGCGAGTCGCCCTACGTGGCCAGCCAGGGCGCCGATGCAGTGGTGCTGGTGACCGAGTGGAAGCAGTACCGTCAGCCGGACTTCGCCCGTATTCGTGGCGTGATGCGCATGCCGGTGCTGTTCGACGGGCGCAATATCTATGACGCTGGTCAGCTGGCGGAGCAGGGTTTTCTGTATCGTGGTATCGGTCGGCCAGCAGTCGGTAGTTGTAAGGCTAGCGCGGCTTGATAGACTGAGCGGCGCAATCCAACCATCCCCATCTGGGAGTCCCATGATCAAGAAATGCCTGTTCCCCGCTGCCGGTTACGGCACCCGCTTTTTGCCAGCGACCAAGGCAATGCCCAAGGAAATGCTGCCGGTGGTGAACAAGCCACTGATCCAGTACGGCGTTGAAGAAGCACTGGAAGCTGGCCTCGACCAGATCTCCATCGTCACCGGCCGTGGTAAGCGCGCGCTGGAAGACCATTTCGATGTGAGCTATGAGCTCGAGCACCAGATCAAGGGCACCGACAAGGAGAAGTACCTGGTCGGCATCCGTCGTCTGATCGACGAGTGCAGCTTCTCCTACACCCGCCAGGTCGAGATGAAAGGCCTGGGCCATGCCATCCTCTGCGGTCAGCCGCTGATCGGTGACGAGCCTTTTGCCGTGGTACTGGCCGACGACCTGTGCCTGAACCTCGAAGGCGACAGCGTACTGGCGCAAATGGTCAAGCTCTACAACCAGTTCCGCTGCTCCATCGTGGCGATCCAGGAAGTGCCGAAGGACGAAACCTCCAAGTACGGCGTGATCGATGGCGAGATGATTCGCGACGACATCTATCGCGTCAGCAACATGGTGGAGAAGCCCAAGCCCGAAGACGCGCCGTCCAACCTGGCGATCATCGGTCGTTACATCCTGACCCCGGACATCTTCGACCTGATCCGCAGCACGCCGCCGGGCAAGGGTGGTGAGATCCAGATCACCGACGCCCTGATGCGCCAGGCCCAGCAGGGCTGCGTGATGGCGTACAAGTTCAAGGGGCAGCGTTTCGACTGCGGCAGCGCCGAGGGTTACATCGACGCGACCAACTTCTGCTTCGAGCACCTGTACAAGACCGGCAAGGCGTTCTGATACGTCGGCCAGTCAACAGAACGCCACCTTCGGGTGGCGTTTTGCATTTCAGGGAATGGGCATCGCTTCCGAGCCTGGGCCGAGTGGCTGGCCGTAGCTGAACTCCACGTAGTTGCCGGCCGGGTCGCGCAGGCCGCAGTAATAGCCGACCGGGTAGGGCTCATCGCGTGGTGGCCAGATCAGGCAGCCATCGGCCTCGGCCTGAGCCGCGATACGGTCGACATCCTCACGGCTGTTCAGGGCGAAACCCAAGTGGCTGTAATCATTGGCAGCCAGGTTCCTGTCTTGCCCGCCGGGCATGATGACGAAGATGAATTGGTGCTCCTTGCCTGGTTCAGCCATCCAGACGATGCGGGTGCCTTTGCCGGGGCGTTCGTGAATGACCTGCATGCCGCAAAAGCGTTGGTAGAAGGCGATGCAGGCATCGAGATCGGGTACGTGCAGAGCCAGATGGGTCAGGGTAGGGCGCATGGGGTTGTCCTCCGTCTCTCAGCTTAGCGCCGGGCTTTGCGGTATGCTCCTCGTCTGCCAAGGAGATACCCAATGAGTTACGACTTCGACCTTTTCGTGATCGGCGCCGGTTCCGGCGGCGTCCGTGCGGCGCGCTTCGCCGCAGGCTATGGTGCACGCGTGGCGGTCGCCGAAAGCCGCTATCTGGGCGGCACCTGCGTCAACGTCGGCTGCGTGCCGAAGAAGCTGCTGGTTTACGGGGCGCACTACGCCGAAGACATCGAGCAGGCCGGCGCCTACGGCTGGTCGCTGGGCGAAGCCAGCTTTGACTGGGCCACCCTGATCGCCAACAAGAACCGCGAGATCCAGCGCCTCAACGGCATCTACCGCAATCTGTTGACCAACAGCGGCGTCCATCTGTTCGAAGGCCATGCGCGCATCGTCGACGCCCATACCGTCGAGGTGAATGGTCAACGGCATAGCTGCGAACGCATTCTCATCGCCACCGGCGGCTGGCCACAGATTCCTGACATTCCGGGGCGCGAGCTGGCCATCAGTTCGAACGAGGCATTCTTCCTGCCCGCACTGCCCAAGCGCGTCCTGGTCGTGGGCGGCGGCTATATCGCCGTGGAGTTCGTGTCGATCTTCAACGGCATGGGCGCGCAGACGACGCTGATGTATCGCGGCGACCTGTTCCTTCGCGGCTTCGACGGCGCGGTGCGTGAGCACCTGCGCGACGAGTTGGGCAAGAAGGGCGTCGATCTGCAATTCAATGCGGACATCGCAAGCATCGAGCGCCAGGCCGATGGCAGCCTGATCGCGACACTGAAGGACGGCCGCGCGCTGGAAACCGATTGCGTGTTCTATGCCACCGGGCGCCGTCCGATGCTGGACAACCTCGGTCTGGAGAACGTCGAGGTCAAGCTCGACGATCGCGGGTTCATCGAGGTGGATGACCTCTACCAGAGCAGTACGCCCTCGATTCTGGCCATCGGTGACGTGATCGGACGGATACAACTGACACCGGTCGCCCTGGCCGAAGGCATGGCCGTGGCACGCCGCCTGTTCAAGCCCGAGGAATATCGCCCGGTGGACTACCGCAGCATTCCGACTGCCGTGTTCAGCCTGCCCAACATCGGCACAGTGGGCCTCAGCGAAGAGCAGGCGATCGAGGCGGGGCACAAGGTGCGCATCTTCGAGAGCCGCTTCCGACCGATGAAACTTACCCTGACCGACAATCAGGAACGCACCCTGATGAAGCTGGTGGTGGATGCCGAGACCGATCGCGTCCTCGGTTGCCACATGGTTGGCCCGGATGCCGGCGAGATCGTCCAGGGGTTGGCCATCGCCATCAAGGCCGGTGCCACCAAGCAGATCTTCGACGAAACCATCGGCGTGCACCCCAGCGCGGCCGAAGAATTCGTGACCCTGCGCACGGCGGTTCGGTGATCATTGAACATGCAGCAGCTTTTCTATTTCGCCGACCTGTTCGGCGTAGCGGTATTCGCCATCACCGGGGCGCTGATGGCCGGTCGCAAATCCATGGATCTGTTCGGCGTACTGGTCATGGCCATTGTCACCGCCTTGGGCGGCGGCACCTTGCGCGACCTGATCCTGGACAACCATCCGGTCAGCTGGATTCGTGACGACACCTACATCCTCGTCGCCTCGCTGGCGGCACTGGGAACCGTGGCCTGGGTGCGCATGACGCGGCCGATCCACGAGAAGGGATTGTTGATCGCCGACGCCTTCGGCCTCGCGGTGTTCACCGTGTACGGCACCGAACTGGCGTTGCAGCACGACACGCCGACCAGCACGGCGGTGATCATGGGGGTCATGACCGGCGTGGTCGGCGGGGTGATCCGCGACGTGCTGTGCAACGAGATCCCGCTGATCTTCCAGAAGGAGATCTATGCCACGGCCTGCATCGCCGGCGCGCTGACCTTCATCGTCCTGCGCGAGCTGGGCACGCCGCACTGGCTCGACACCGCCGCCGCCATGCTGGTGGTATTGGGCGCACGCCTGGCCGCGATCCACTGGCACCTGGCGTTGCCGCGCTTCCATCTGCTGGACAAGCCCTGACGCCCAGCGGGCGCCTGATATTTCAGGTGCCCGCGCTAGGCAGATCCTCGGGCTGGTCGATGTCCTGCAGCACGCCGGGATCATCCACCCGGATGCGCCTGACAGCCTCTGAGTTGTCTTGCAGGATCGTTCGGGCGCCCGCGTCGCCGGATAATTGCGTCAGTTGCGGCCAGAAGTCCCGGCCGAATATCACCGGGTGCCCCGGTTGCCCGTCAAAGGTCGGCAGCACGATTCGCCCGGGCGCTGCCTCGGCCCGCAAGGCCGCGAGGGTTGATGCCCGGATCGCCGGCATATCACCCAGAAAGATCGCCAGCGCATCGGCGCCCGAGCGCTGCAGCAGATGGCGCGCGCCGGCGGCGATGCTGTGCCCCATGCCATGCAACGTCAGCGCATCCTGTATAACCTGCACGTCTTCCGGCAGCGCCAGATCACCAGGTTGCTCATCGGGGCGGATCACCACCCAGACTTCGCCCAGCGCGGTGCGCGGCAAGTCCAGGCTGGCAGCGAGCAGGGAGCGCTCGGGCGTCCAGCGCGCCTTGCGTTTGTCCCCAACGAAACGGCGGCTGTAGCCCGCCGCCAGCACCAGAGCGGCAACGGGGCAGGGCAGTGGGGTAGTTGTCATGGAGGCTCCGCTTGCACACACTGGGCGCCAGTATAAGGTTGCACCACCCCGCGTGCCGACGGGTGCGTGCCCCACGCCAAGGATTTCCGGATGAATCGCAACGATCTACGCCGCGTCGACCTCAACCTGCTGGTGATCTTCGAAACCCTGATGTTCGAGAAGAACCTCACGCGGGCAGCGGAAAAATTGTTCCTTGGGCAACCCGCGGTGAGCGCTGCATTGGCGCGCCTGCGTGATCTGTTCGATGACCCGTTGCTGGTACGCAATGGCCGTACCTTCGAGCCCACGGCGCGGGCGCTGGCGATTCTCAAGGAACTGCAGCCAGCCATGGACACCATCTCCGGCGCCGTCAGCCGGGCGCGCGAATTCAACCCGGCGACCAATCGCGACACTTTCCGCATTGGCTTGTCGGACGATGCCGAGTTTGGTCTGTTTCCCGCGTTGCTCAACCAGATCCGCGAGGAAGCGCCCGACGTGGTGGTGGTCGTGCGCCGGGTCAATTTCCTGCTCATGTCGCCCATGCTGGCCTCGGGCGAGATTTCCGTCGGCGTCAGCTATACCACCGAGCTACCGGCCAACGCCAAGCGGCGCAAGTTGCGCGAGATGAAGGTCAAGGTCTTGCGCGGTGACGATCGCCCGGGCCCGCTGACCCTGGACGAATATTGCTCGCGGCCGCATGCACTGGTGTCATTCTCGGGCGACCTGTGCGGCAACATCGACAACGACCTGGCACGCCTGGATCGCACACGCCGCGTGGTGCTGGCCGTGCCACAGTTCAGCGGTTTGCGCTCGATCATCGCCGGCACGGAAATGCTCGCGACCGTACCGGACTTTGCAGCCCATGCCTTGATCGAAGGCACCAGCCTGCGTGCGGACGATCCACCATTCGAACTGCAGAATTCCGATCTGTCGATGGTGTGGAGCGGCGTGACCGACAACGACCCAGCTGAACGCTGGTTGCGCAGCAAGATCGTCGAACACATGGCAGAGGGTGGGGCCGATTGATGGCAGGGGATCACGACAGCGCCTTTGAGCGTCTGTCGTGTAATACGTAATTTTACTTATGGGCGATGTCATCTGTTCATAAGCAGATCAGTAGTCCAAGAATGCTGGCCCAACGTCGATGAAATGAACGCAACTGTTCACCGATTGGTGTTCATAGACCTAGCTTTCCCGTCATTAGGTTCTGTCTGAAAAGAGGTGTCTCAAACACCGCATAGTGCAGGCCAGCGAGACCATCGCCGCATAACCTTTCGCGAGCGTGTCGACGCGAGTCCCGATCCTTCGATTCTCTTTTTAGCCAGCCAAACATGCGCTCGATCACATTGCGTTGACGGTACTTGGGGCGATCGAACAGGCGGGGTAGGCCAGGCTTGGGTTTGCGCTTCATCGAGCGCAAAGGAATGACCGGCTGCATGCGGTAACGCCGCATTGTATCGGCATCGTAGCCCTTGTCGGCTAGCAGCTACCGGCAGCGCTTACCGTTGGGATGCTTACTTCATCCAGCAGCGGCCAGGCATCGCTGATGTCATTGGCTTGACCGCCAGAGAGGAGCAAGCGCAACGGTACGCCGTTGGCATCGCAAAGCATATGAATCTTAGTAGTGAGTCCACCACTACCGCGGCCTAGAGCGTGATCGGCATGTTCATTAGGCCCCTTTTTTACAGTACCGAGTCTGAGGTGTAATCGCTTGAGTAACTGATCGAATGTGCCCGATTACGCCAATAACGAAAGCGATGGTAGACCATTCGCCAAGGCCCGAACCGCTTGGGCATGTCTAGCCATATAGCACCTGAGCACAGCAGCCACAGTATGCCATCGAGTATCAGGCGATTACTCGATCGCGGCCTGCCTCTGAAGTGGGTTGGAGTAAATAGATCCGCGATCACGTCCCATGCTTCATCTGCCAGTTCGTAGCGCTTGGCCATCACAGAATTCCTTCCCGTAGATGGCTGAAAAAATTACAGAATTTCTGCTTTCGGGGCCGGGAGTTCTGTTTGCCGGAACTTCAGATAGAGCCTAGACGCGACAGAGCCTGTTAGGATCTTTCATGATTTGTCAGTGGCTGGGGCCTTTGGGCCCTTGGGTCGTGGGTGCTGGTGAGGATGGCTCAAGCGCCTCAACCAAGCGCCAGGCCTGAGCTAGTTGGTGGAACTGCCGCGAAGTATCGCCAGTACAGATCCGCTCGAACTCGCGGCACACCTCACTGGCCAAACACATGCGCGCGAGCCATTCGACGAAGGGTATAAACACCCTATTGCCACTGCTTTTCCATAATTTGCTCAGCCATACATCCTGTTTGAGCGCGGCCGGGGTGCCTGGTGTATTGGCAATCAGATCGAGGAAGTACCGATTGGCGGTTTGGCGCTGAGTGGAATCGGTTAGGGCAGAGCGGATCAGTTGCCGGGTGGGAGCACGTAACTCGACGATCATCCCAGGCAGCATTTCGTTGGGGGTGAATCCAGCGATCGTGAAAAAGCCAATCCGATTGGCCTGGCACTCGGTGATGGCCTCGGCAAGCTGGCGGGTGTAGAGCCCGACCTGCTCCAATTCGACACGTTGCTTTCTGACCTTGGCCAGGCAAGCACGAAGCTGGTAACTGCCCGGCACGACATCACACAACCTATGAAGCTTGGCCAGGCAACGGTCGTCCAGTGACAAGGCATCACCGTGAACCACGAAGAGGTCATCCTCACTGACGTGGCCCGCCGCCCACAACAGTAGCCAGAGGCGTGCTTTCTCGTAACTGGCGAGCGGTGAATCATCCAGGGTCTGCGTGAGGGTCGAGTACATCACCCCCCATTCCTGATCGACGTTGGCAGGTTGCTGCAGCGCGCCAATGCCCCAGGCGACCATAGCCTTGAGCCAGCCGATAGTGCGTTTTGTTCGTCGTGCTTCGACCATACGCAGCAACACTGAAGGTTTGGGGATATTGCGGGTTCGGCGTCGCCAGAGGTCGAGGAATGCGCTGATCGCGAGGGCGTTCTGTTGATGCTCGCGGCTGCTGGAGGCGATGCCGCGAAAGGCCTCATAGTCCATGCCAAGAGCATTACCAACGGCAGGGGTATTCCATCTGGCCAAGTCATGCTGCGCGGTCAGCCACCACACGGGCAGAAAGCCTGGCGTCGGCAGTGCCAAGGCTTCTTCGGCCCGGTCGGCATCGATCAGCGCCCAGGCGTATTCAGCGGTCGCCTCACGCTGCAACTCACCCGGCAACAATGCAAGGTCTTCGCGCAACGGCGGCATTTGGCAGTAGGCGCGTGCCAGCGCTGCCGAGTAGGGCGTGAGCTCACTGAGGTCACCGGCCATGGCTTGCCTGACCAGCATCTGCTCCTGCTGATCCAACTGCTGCGGGCTTTGCAGCGTCATCAGGCGGTGATAGACGACTTCCAGTAGGTGCTGCTCTCTCGACAGGTCTGGGTCGCATTCCTCACGATGATATTCAATGGCTTCTCGGTGCAACAGCTGCGCAAGCGGCCCGGCCACCGGATCCTTGCGCAGCAGGCCTAAGGTCACGATACGCAGATCCTTGCGGTGGCGTACCTGATTCGGCGCGTGCTCATCGACTAACCAGGCGTGCTGCCTGAGGCGGTCGAACAGCGCCTGCGCTTGGTCCTGCGATAGCTCGTCGCCCAGCACCAGGGGAGCCAACACGTCATGCACCAGTGTTGGCGTGACCACGCGCAGTACCAACCCCGGATACGCCAGCTTGCGCAGCGGGTCGCTCTCGCCAATGCCGATGCGATTGAGAATGCGTGTGTAGAGCACACCCTGGCCGAGCGCCTTGTCCAGCCCGGCCGCATCTTTCAGGAATTCTTCCACATGGTCGGGATGGTTTGCCAGGTAACGGCCCACGAGCCTCAGTACCAGCGGGTTGCCGTCCAACGCGGCGGCCACTTTTTTTGCATGGCTGCTGCTGAGGCCTTCGCGGCTCAGCAGGGCACGGGCATGGTGTTGGGACAGTGGCGCCAGGTTGAACGGTTTACCGATCCTGTTGCCCAACGGCAGCGCCATGTTTGCCGCCGCGCGCCCTGCTACCAGCACGCGCATGCCGTGCATGTCGAAGTCCTGCCAGACTATTTCCAGCCACTCGGCCAACGCGCTGACGGCGCTATCGCCACGGCCAGCGAGCATTTCGAACGTGTCCAGCACCAGCAAGACGGGTTGCTTGTGCAGCCCGAGCCGGTGAATGACGGAGCGGATGAACGCGCTGCCTTCCATGCTGGAGGACAACGTCTGCTCGCGGCTAGAGCTCATGTCGTAGCGGCTAGCCGAACGATCGGTGAACGAGCGCTTGAAGTTCTTTCTGATATCGTTGAAATCGTCTTTGGCCTTGGGGTTGTAGCGGGCCAACTGGCGGGTGAGCTCCAAGGTCAGGCCAGGCCCTTCAGGGTCTAGCGAGGGCCGGTCAAAATCGAAATGCACGATGGGCAGGGGAGGCGTGAGGGCATTCAATGATTGGGTCAGTGCCGCGAGCAGGCTCGACTTGCCGATCCCGCCTTCGCCGTCGATGACCCGAATGTGGCCTTTATTTTGTACATCGGTGGCGAAGACCTGGAGCTCGCTCAGTTCATCTTCGCGACCGATCAGGCCTTCGCCCACGAGTGCCTGCAGCTCCTGATTACGGGTGCGGTTGGCGATTTCGCTTTGCACCTGCCGTGCATCTGGCAGGCTCAGGGTTTTACGGGTGTCGGACAAGCCTTGCAACCAACCGGTGGCCACCGCCAAGGATTGCAACTGCGGCGTGCTCAGCAGTTGCAGTTGCGGCTGCCAGCCACGCAGTAACTGTGCGGTGTACTTGCCTTCGAGGTCTTGGAGGGCGGGCTTGAAATGGTCAAGTACCCTGCGCGTGAAGTCCGGATTGACCAGCAATTCGGCCAGCGCCTTGCGCCGAGGCCCAATGGACAGGCGGCGGTACAGATCCCCAGTGTCGATCACCAGTTCGGAGATGTCGCTGAGGTGCGCAACCAGGGCCTCGCGCTCGCTGGGGGGGGCTTTGCGAGCCAGTTGGCCGAGGTCGAAAGCACCTGCCAAGGCGACGTTGGCAATCAACTCGCGGGCTTTGTCGGTAAAGGTATCGGTGGCCGGTATTTGCTGGGCGGCCAGGCTTTCTTCCAGCGCGGCGAGGCGCTTGCGCAGTGCTTCGTCGTCAGAGGCCGTCATAGGGATCTCATATTGTCGAGGAACAGCCCGCACGTCGTAGCCATGCAGTGCAGATTGGCAGTTGTGGGCTGGTCAGCAGTCATCGTTTTATAGCGCTTGCTCAGTGCTGTGCGGTACTTGATGTCGGGCACGCCAGAGAAGGCTTTATCCATGTACTGCGAGAACCTTGCAGGCGTGAGGTCGGGCAGTATCTGCTCGCTCCAGTAGGCGGCTGCGGCTCTGGGAGGAGTGCCCTCATAGCCCAGCAACACGATGCGTAGCCAGTGGTAGCCCGCCAGTGCCTCGTAGAGCAATTCCAGCAATTCGCGAAGGTTATTGCCGTCGCCCAGCGGCACATGGGAGGCGTCCGGGCGTTTCAGGTCGTCGAGCAGCAACCAGACATAGCGTTCCATGCGTGCTTGGTCGAGTCTGGCCAGCAACTCGGGTACCAAGGTGTTGCGCAGGTAGGCTACGTATGTGGTTTCACCTTGCGGCTGGGTGAACGGCGAGGGGTTGCTCTTGCCTGTGGCCGTCAGTAGCCGCAATGCGAAGTCTTCTGCGCCAAGGGAATGAATATCCAGCGCCGACATCCGCACCACACGGTGCTGCTCAGGCGGAAGCAGGGCCTTGAACAAGTCAGCGGTAAAGGTCATTCCAGCCGGCATGCGCAGGCTCGGGCGAATAATCAGCCCGCGCTGGTTGTCGTTGGTGCAGGCCTCACGCAGCCATGCCAGGGTCTGCTCGCGATCAACGATGGGGCGCGAGAACCCGTCCGCATCATCGAAGCTGTAGGGCCAGTTTGATGGCAGCGTTACAGGTTGTTGTGCAATGGCCGCAGCAACTTGATCGATGGCCGTTGCCAGATTACTCGCCGGTGTCGTCCCAAGCAACTCGCCCGTGTGAATGCCGACTACTTTAAAGTTGACGTCGAAACATGGTGCCCCCGAGCTGCCGGGCTCGGAATTGACCGAATGCTGGAACAGCCCTGGGTTTACATGAAGCCCAGTAACCTTGCCTTGCTGATGGCACATCACTTGCCCCTCGGGATGTTGAACCACCAGTAGGTAATCCTGGTGATACGGCAGGGCAGCGCTCATCTCGATAGGTCGGGCCATCGGCAAGGGGGCTTCGGCCAGGCGAATGATGGCGTAGTCTTGGTCAACCAAACCATGCTGGACGATGCCGCCGGCTTGTATTGCCGGTGAATTCAGTGCCACCAGCCACTGTTCGGCAAGCAGGAACTCACGGGGTTTGCGGCGTACCCGGCGGCCCCCGAACACGTCGAGCTTGTCGTCAAAGTACACAACGACCCTGAAAGGGTCGGCTTCTTCGGATTTGTCCACATCGACCAAAGGACCATTCGGTCTACCTGAGGTCAGCACATGGCCGGCAGTTACCACCATGTCAGGCGGCACGAGCCACCCTGTGCCGGCATGCCGGCCATCGATCTCTATACGGCATACATAGTCGGCAACGTGTAGTAGCCCCTTGGCATGCAGGGCACTGTTCAAGAATGGTGAATCGGCATCGATCAAGGCCTGGGCTTTGACCATCCAGGGCGATGCGGTCTGCTTGATCGCCTCCTCAATGAAGCCGCGAGCCACTAGCCGAGCGGTCACGCAGTTAGTGCAGAACTCGCTCAGCCAGCCGCCCGAGCGTGCATGGCCGAAGGCCCTGGCCATGCGCTGTTCGAGCGTATCGCCGGCTTGGCTCAGGGTATCGTACTGAACCTTTGTGTCATCGCGTTGTTGCAGGGTGAGAAATAGTTCGGCAAAGGCCAACTCACTATCGACCACCCACTTGGCTAGGCGTAGATCCTCTGCCGTCATGAACCACTCTCCATCACCGCACGTATGTCATGGGCCAAGTTGTACTCCCCGGATCGCCCGCCAAAATGCAAGCCTATGACTTGCCAGGTATCATCCAGGCCGATCACGCAACTGCCCGAGTTGCCGCCCAGGGTCGAAGCGTCGTGGCTGAAGCAGCGCGGAGGCTGGCTATCGCCGGGCACCTGACCAAGCGTATCGCCCAATAGGCCCGGCGAGAGCCGTTTGACGTCGAAAACGCCCTTGAATAATTTGAACAGAACCTTGGCGTTCTCCATGCCAAACGACGGCTCGGCCGGGAAGCCGATCGTGACTAGCGGCGTGCCTGGCTTCAAGGCGTGGGCATCGTCTGCATCGCACACTTGCAGTGGCGTGGGCAGGTGATTGTTGGGCAGCGCCTGAATCTGTATCAAGGCGAAGTCTAGGCGCTGTGGTTCGCCGAGTTGCAAGATCGGCTCGGGCCCGAAGCGCTCAACAGCGACGGGCCGAGCGAGTGCAGCCGGTGGATTACTGCGCTGATGCTCACCCCCGAAATCGATGACCAGGTCGTCCTTGAAGCGCCAGGTACCCGTGCCATCCAGAGCGGCCATTTCTTGCAGCACATGGCGATTTGTCGCGAGCAGGCCCGTGTTAACCAAAAAGCCCGTGCCCAACGTTTTACTGTCGCCGTTGGGCTGCTGCTGGGCAATGCGGGCAATTTTGCCTAACGTTTCCCTGAGAAGGGGTTTGCTCTTGGTCAGGCGGCTGAGCCAGCCGCCAATCTGTGGGTCCTGAAAATCGATGCTGTCGTTACTGACCAATAGCGCCGGCCGCGAGCCGTCAGTGAGGATGATGGCCTCGATGCCGACGCGCATGGCCGGCGTGAGGATACCGCTCTCGCTGCGCAGGTAATCTAGGCCTGCGCGAGCACTGGCTAGCAGGTGCCTGGCCGCGGGGTCGTTTTCATCGACCTGCGCTGCCAGGCACGCGAGCGAATGCTCACGTGCCTGCTCGGTCAGTGGATCCGCCCCGATGCCTTCGCGGCCATTCACGTTTACCTGGCTGCGCAGGCGACTGCGCAGTTGCTTTGCGACGTCCATGTTCACACTGTGGTGATTGCGAAGTGCAACGGGTCACTGAGTGTCGGTTGGCCCAGGAAGCGCAATTCATAAAGGCCCGGCGCGAACTTATTGGACTTGATGACCAGGCTGAGGCGGTCGAGAAGTGGCCCTGAATAGTTCACTCGGTATGTATGCGCTGGCGATTGTGCATCTGCGCGAGCGTCGGTAATGACCAGTTCCCCTTCGATGCTCGCGGTGCGCCCTTTGCCATCGAGTGCATTTAGGTTGAGCACCTCCAAGGTCACTTCGATTGGCTCGCCCTGCTCGTAGACCGGACGATCAAGAGAGCCTGCCAATGTGGCTTTGCCGATTGTCTCGATTGCAGGTCCAACGTTCCCGCCCAGCAAGCGGAAGAACGCACGTCGGAACGTTTCGCCTTTGAATACGGTGGCGTGCTCGTTGATCACAATCTGGCGCTGGCCAGTCGTAGGTAACGAGCTGTACAGCGGCACTGTGCCGTCGCCGGCATCATCGGTTTTGGTAATGACCGACATGGCATGATCAACAGTCTGGCCGGAGGTGTGGTTGACATTGATGCGGGTGACAGTTTGATGGCCGCTGCCGGCAAAGTAGAAGTAACGCACCCCTTCAGGGCGCGTGCCTGCGGCGAGTACCTGGTGCATCCGCTGAGCTTTATTCACCAAGTCATAGTCCAGCCCCAAGTCCTTGGCCGACTCTTGTTCATAGATGTCGACGGCTCTCAGGTCAGGACTGTTCAGCGCCCATACCGCCGCTTCACCTGGGGCAGGGAGGAGTTGGTAGGCCGACGGATAGCGTGGGTCGTTGGCCAGGCGCTTGACGTCTGTTGCACTGACCCCCGCGGTGCTGTCCAATCCGAAGATGCGCGCCAATGCCAGCGGTGCGCCCAGGTGCGGTGTGCCCAGGGTAATCAATTGGGTGATGCAGGCGAACCAAGGTTGTTTTTGGTTTTGCGCCTGTTCGAGCAGCAAGCGCGAGATCAGGCCGCCCATGGAATGGCCGACCAGGGTAACGCGCGCACCGGGTTCTTGGGTGTGCAGTTTTTCAAGCAGCTTGGCCAGCTTTTGCGCGCTATCGAAATTGTCTTGCCGCCAGTCATAACCGAACTCGATGCGGCGCTTGCCTTTGTCGGTGTTCTTGAACCCCAGGTCGTCAAGGTGTTCGCGCAGCAGGCTGTAGAAGTTGTAGCAGGCCACTTTATTGATCGGCTCGCCGACTTTCAGGTCGGGCCGAGTCAGCAGATCCAGACGTTTGTAACCCATCACGGCTTCGTAGGGCGTCGGCGGCCAAACCTCTTCTTGCTTGCCGTCTGCGTCGGTTGCCAGCAGGGTAGTGCCCATGATGCCTGGAATCAGGATGACGATATCCACTTTAACCTCCTTGTCGGTTTTCGAGCTGCGATCGCTTGGGATTGAGAGAAGCTAGCCAAATACCTTGATGATTGCAAATTGCTATATTTCACCCAATTTCAAGTGATCCAGCTATAGGGCGCCCACCATCCTCTAAATAGCAATCTTTATCGATTTGCAGGCTTCGGCAATGGGGTACCCGTGATCCAAAACCAGGCCAACTGCTTCGAGTTTGAGATTTGTAATGAATGCTTCTGGTCACGGAAACACTCCATGCTTGGGCGAAACTTAGCTCCTATCGGGGGTGTCCAGAATCATTGAGCCACAACACTGTGAATCGCCCCTTGGCGCTCCACACCCGGCGCGTTAGTCTCCAGCTTTTGCGTTGAGGCTGTAGATGCGAACGAAGAGAAGGATCACCCGGGCGTATTGTGTAGAACTGGGGGAGGAATTAACCATTGGCGGTGCACGCCAGGCCTACTTCAATCAAAACCAACCACGCAGCCGTTTTCTGTTCCAGTGCTCATCACCGGAATGCAGGATGCTCAAGGTGGTGCCTAAGATCACAGCCGTCAATTACGACATCCACCCAACCGACACAGCGCGCGTCAAATCTCCCCACTACAAAGACAACGAGCACTATGCTCATCATGCAGATTGCGAGTGGGTGCTGCCCGATGAGGACGAGAGTAGCGATGCACCGCTGCCAGGAGAAACAGAGTTACAGACACGCACCCGCCTAGCTAAACGCCAACTCACCTCGGTCATCGATATATTTGTTCCCCCAACGCAGCCTGAACAATCGGTAGTCCGTCCACCTCAAGCCGTCCCAGGTAACGAGGACGAGGCAGGGCCCAATCGTCGGCGTGGCGAGGGTGACGCAGAAGGTACCCGAACCGACCGGAAGCACCGGAGCGGTGATCTTCGAGAGCTGGTGGATTATTACCACGACACACGCGAGGCCCTCAAAGATCTGTTCCCTGAAGTAACCATCAACGTGACAGGGCGAGGCGAGATACCGCTGCGTTCGTACTTCAAGAAGGTGGCTTGGGCCAAACCTGATACCGCAGGATACGTCTACAGCGGTGGCGGGAGGATCGAACGAAGAGAAGAGGCTGGCTTCGTATTCAGGTTCTTCGACAAGGTCGCGGATAAGGAAGCCTTTCTCCAGGTCTCCGATGAGGTCATGACTCAGCACCGATCGAGGCGCTATGTGAATGAGCTTCTCGATCAGGCCCGAGTGGTAAGGTACTTCACGTTTTACTTCCTCGGCACTTTCGCCTATCACGAGGCCAGCGACACCATGATTGCAGAGGTCACCGACCTTCGCTGCCTGGCGATTGACCTTGGGCCTTTGAAAAGCTGAGCCCCAGTCGAGATGGGCGCATATAACAACTTGCATGGGCACGATCCGCTCGGCATAAGCTGAGGATAGAGAGTGGTCTTTGCCTGGCAGCAGGGATATATCGTGTGAAACAGTCAAGGAATACGTGATGAGTCAGCTGGTGTGTACCGATTGCCTCACCGAGGCCTATCTGCGGGATCAGGCTTCAGACAATGATGTCGGCGAATGCGATTACTGTGACCGAGAGCTTCCTGTCATGGACATGGAAGAGTTGGTAGAGCTGTGCGATACGGCAATCCAAGCCTCGTTCCGACCTATCCAGCAGCCGGGCTCAGTAATTCATCACGGTTATCCTCCAGTCGGCGAAAGTCTGTACGACGTGCTGGAGCGCATGCTGGGTGCCAATCAGACGCTTCTTTCGGATGTCCATGAGCGGTTGCTCGATTCGTGGAGCTACCACGATCCTGAGGACGACCCCTATTTTGTCGAAGAGACTGAAGCCTCGTCCGAATTAACGATGGGCTGGCGCAAAATGGAACACAGCCTGCAGTTTGAATCGCGACTGGCAAATCCCATGGTCGGGACAATCCTGGCCATGGTTTTCGACGGCATTGAAGATTTGCGTTCGAATGATAATCGATCAGCAATCGTCGAGGTGGGGCAGGGAAAGGAGATCACATCATTCCAGCGGGGGCGGGTGTTTCAGGACAACAAAATAATGGAGGAAGCCCTGAAGCACCCCGAAAAGCATCTGGGTCCGGTACCCAGAGGTAAGGGGGCCCCTGGTCGAATGAATGCCAAAGGGATCTCGGTTTTCTACGGTGCAACAGATGACCATACGGCAATTGCCGAAGTGCGTCCTCCCGTCGGCAGTATGGTTGTCACCGCACGTTTCGACGTCATTCGGCCTTTGCGGCTTCTCAACTTGCACGATCTGGCTTCAATGCGTCCACACCGTGAGCTGAGCTATTTCGATCCAGTTCGCAAGAGCCTCTCTGAGCGCTGCGCTTTTCTCAAAGCCTTACAACGGCAGCTAACTATGCCGGTTATGCCTGATTGGGCAGAAAGCGGATACCTGATCACCCAAGCGATTGCCGACTACCTCGCAACTCATGATCAGCTGAATATCGATGGGATCTTATTCCCTTCTGTGCAAGTGGCTCAGGATGCTTCGCCGGGCCAAAACGTGATTCTTTTCCATAAAGCCAGTGGGGTGGAGCGAGTCAAAGCTGCGGATGAGGCAGAGCATGTGAGCCTCTATGAGCCTGATGAGGATAGATGGATCTACTACCCCGAAATTTGGGAAGCTGAACCTAAATCCGATGATGAACACTCCCAGTATTTGCTTTTGGTGCCGCCCCCAGAACCAAGCCTGCGGCTAGCGCGAGATTGCATCGTGATTCACAAAATCCAAGGTGTGCGCTTTAGCACTGAGGCCGATCCCGTTCGTTATGTTCCTTGGTCGAAGGACAGGAAATACCATGGATTTAGATAGGGTGGCTGCCCGGTAATAGCAAAGCGGCTCCACATTGAGATACTGCACTCTTAGTGCATATCCGCAGAGAGCCGCCTGAGGCATTCATGTTGGCGGGACGTGCGGTACCCAAATTTTTTCGGCCGTACTACGTCGACACCCACGCGCGCAATTCGCCCGCTGTTGGAAGCAGTGCTCAGGCTTCCTGACTGAGACTTGAAGCAACTCGTCGATGAGTTGAGTAGCTCACACAGGTTTTTCATGGCATATAGCCAGCGTATCCAGGGAGGGAAAGTGTCGGCCAGGCTGGCAACCCTCTGAATCAGGTGAGGGTAGCGCTTTGTTCCTTTCAGCTTTGAAAATCGAAAATTTCCGCCAGTTTGGCAACGGTGGCCATGCGTTGAACATCCAGTTCAACAAAGGCGTCACTGCTCTCGTAGGTGAAAATGATGCCGGTAAAACCGCCGTCATTGATGCGATCCGTTACGTTTTACAAACCCGGGATGCTGAGTATCTTCGACTGCAGATTGAGGACTTTCACATTGCCAGCGATGGCACTCAGGCGGAAACCATCACCCTCAGATGCACCCTGGAAGGACTTAGCCCTGCCGAACTCGGCGCTTTCGCTGAATACGTGACCTACAAGGACGGCGTGGGACGGCTGTACGTTCACTGGTCAGCTCGCCGCGTCGTCGCCTCTGCCTCAACCCGCAAATGGGTCGATATCTCGGTTCGTTCGGGTGAAAACGGAGAAGGCCCGTCTCTGGACATGGGGGTACGGCAACTGCTGGCCACCGCATACCTGAAACCGCTGCGTGACGCAGAGCGGGAGATGTCACCGGGCAGAAACTCTCGGCTGTCCCAGGTACTGAGTAGTTTCCCCAATATTGACGTCGGCAGTTCATTCGACCCTGCGGCGCTCCCAGCTGACCTCGCTGACGCTGAAGCCCTGAGCATTGCCGGCATGGGCGACTTTCTTCGCCACCTAGTGAACAGTCACGCCGCCATTGTCTCCGCCCAGAAGGAGATCAACGACACATACCTACGGCCGCTATCGCTCGCTGGCCAGCCCCTGACAAGCCGAATCGGTTTCGGGGAGGCCGGAACTGATCCCGCGAAGCTCAAGCATATCCTGGAGCGCCTGGAACTCGGGCTTTTGGATCACGCCACTGGTGAGGCTCGGGGCGTTTACGGGTTGGGTTCCAACAACCTGTTGTTCATGGCCTGCGAATTACTACTGCTCGGTAAAGAGCCTGACGGTCTTCCGTTGTTGCTCATCGAAGAGCCTGAAGCCCACCTACACCCGCAGCGCCAGCTCCAATTGATGGAGTTTCTTGAGGCCGCGGCCCAGCCATCTACAGGCTTGAGGCCGGTTCAAGTTATCTTGACCACGCACAGCCCGAATCTGAGCTCGAAAATCCCTCTGCAGAACTTGGTGCTGATGCAGCGTCAGCAGGCCTTCTCGCTCGCGGAGGAACAGACCTGCCTGGCACCTGATGATTATCGCTTCCTCAGTCGCTTCCTGGACGTCACCAAGGCGGGCCTGTTTTTTGCCAAGGGCTTGCTTGTCGTGGAAGGTGATGCGGAAGCCATTCTGCTGCCTTCGCTTGCGCGACGGCTGGGCAAAGATCTCACCAAACACGGAGTTTCGATCATCAACGTGGGCGGTGTGGGGTTGCGGCGCTACTCAAAGATCCTGCAGCGCAAGGATACCTCCCAGGGCGAGATCACCGTGCCCACGGCATGTATCACCGACATGGACGTGATGCCGGACTGCGCCCCCGAGATTCGGGGCCTGAAGGGAGTGAAGGGGGCGGAGTGGCCAGACATCGCTAAACGGCGCTGGCGCGCCATGAAAGACTTTGGCTCCACCAAGGCGGAAATTGAAAAGGGCCTCAAGGAACATCGCGAAAAGCGCGCCGAGAGCGATGGGCAATGTGTACGAACGTTCGTAGCCGACCACTGGACGCTCGAATACGACCTGGCATTCAAGGGGCTCTCGAAGGAAGTCCATCATGCCGCGTACTTGGCCATCCATGAGGAGAAAATCGATGGCGGCACGGAAACCAAGGCCACCTTGCTGAAAAAGGCGCAGACAGAATTCAATAAGATCCAGGCCGCACATGCTACCGAGGAAGCCCGTTGCTCTTCGATCTACAAGCTATTCAACAGGGCGTCAAAAGCAATCGCGGCCCAGCACCTGATCGACTTTATTGACCAGCGCTTCGATGACCACACCCTGGACGCCACCAAGCTGCGGGCTCTACTGCCCACCTATGTTGTCCATGCGATTGAATATGCGACCAGTGGTTCTGCCCTGACCGCCACCAGTCCAGTTCACCCGACGACGGCACCCGCCGCGCCAAGCACAGGGGCTGCGGATTCTTTGGAAGAGGCAGCCAAATGACGCTCAGCCAACTGGTCGCCCCAATCACCGACGCCGATGTTGACTGGGTCATTGAGTTGATGGGGCTGGAGGCGCTGGACGAGCCCCGTCGCAACTTCTTGAAGTCCATGAATACCTTGGACGTGGCGGCGTGTCCCGGTAGTGGGAAGACGACTCTGGTTGTCGCGAAGCTCGCCATCCTGGCTCGTCATTGGAAGAGTCGCATGCAGGGTATCTGTGTGCTCTCGCACACCAATGCCGCCCGGGAGGAGATCGAAAAGCGCCTCGGCGGCACAGAGGTGGGGCAACGGCTGCTGCGCTTTCCTCACTACATCGACACCATTCATGGCTTCACCGGCCGATTCCTGGCCTCGCCATGGTTACGTTCGAAAGGCATCGCGCTGCAGGCAATCGACGATGATGCCACCCATAAAGCCCGTCGAAAGGAACTGACGTACCGCGAACATCTAAGTGCACAGACCGCCTTCGAGAAAAAATTCAAAACCCTTCTCAGCTTGCGGGTCCGGTCTGCCGATTTTGACCAGCCGCTCGGCGATGAAGACATTGGTTTTGCACCACATACGGAGACCTACAAGAGCGTGGTGAAATCGCTCAGTGGTGCAGCCAAGGCCGGGTACTTCTGCTTCGACGAAGTGTTCGTGCTGGGCCACGCCTTGCTCGATCAGGAAGAAAGTGTGGGCGCCGCCTTACGCCTACGGTTTCCGTGCGTATTGATCGATGAGATGCAGGACACCCAGCCTGAGCAGGCGCGCGTGCTTCAACGTATCTTTCCCCATGATGACCCAGCTGTCCGGCTCATCCGCGTCGGCGATCCCAATCAGGAAATCTTCGAGAAGAAGACGGCGCTTCTGGATCCGTTCCCTGACCCGCGACGTAAGTTGGAAATCGCGAGCAGTTTCCGCTTTGATCAGGCCATCGCGTCGATAGCTAACCCCTTTGCATATGTCCCCATCACGGATGGCTTGAAAGGACTTCGGGCCGACGGCGAAACCAGCACCGTCCCTAACACGATCATCGTTTTCCCAGACAAGGATGCAACCGGGGTGCTGGACGAATTCGGCAAGCTGGTGCTGAAACATTTACCAGCGGATACGCGCAAGGCTGGTGTGTTCGCCGTCGGCGCCGTGCACCGGCTTGAGAACTTCAAAGCTAACCAATACCCAAAGGCCCTGGAGCATTACTGGCCAGCCTATCGGTCTGATACGACCAAGACTTCGTTCAAGCCCCGCACGTTCGCGGAAGGCGCCCATATCGCCCGGCGTTATGCGATGCAGGAGCCCACAGCCTATTCGGCCGTTGAACTGTTGGCCTCGTGCCTGATCAATCTCGGCGAGTTGGCGTTTCCAAACAGCTCAGTGCGACTGAGAGGCCGACACAAAACCTCAGTGGAGGAAAAGCTCACGACTAGAATCAAAACCTTCGCCCAGTACCGCGAGTGTCTCCAGCAGATCCTGTTCGTATCGTCTGAAATCACGCAGCAGGATTGGATCACGGTCATATCCCCGAAACTCTTGCTGCTGGCAGCCGTGCTCTATGACTCCGAGGGTGTGACGGTTGACCTCCCAGGCCGCCAATACCTTGCCTGGGAGTCTGCCCCAGCAGCCACTGAGGTCGGAGAGAGCGGAGGATCCCTGGTCAACACCTACCGATTCCAGGATGGGGCCGACGGCGTCGATATCCGGATGTCATCCATCCATTCGGAAAAGGGTAAGACCCACGCTGCTACGTTGATTCTAGAGACCTTCCGGAACAGCCACTTCATTCAGAAGCTTATGCCGTGTCTTGAGGGCAAAAAAGCAGGAACCAAACGTCCCCAGGAGAGCATCAAGAAGGACATGATGCTGATGTACGTGGGGATGACCCGACCGACTCATATGCTGTGCCTGGCCATACGTCAGAGCTCACTGGGGGAGGGAGCCACAGGCGAAAAGCGGCGGGCGGCACTCAAGAATGTCGGGTGGTCAATTTTAGAGTTGACTACTTAAAACCATGTGTTCAAGCACGGCTGATTGCTAACCCTGGGGGCAAGGGCGCATGTATTCGACGTGATGTCAGCACGGCTCATAGGGCTCCGCTGATAGCAAAGTGCTATGGGGCTTGCGATTACCTTGACGTCCAATCTCGAATCGCACAAAGGCAAAAGCCCGGTAGCTAACCGGGCTTTGCAGATCCCTCTAGGGGATAGAACTCAAGTGCCTCAAGG
This sequence comes from Pseudomonas sp. FG29, assembly GCF_057809355.1. Lineage (NCBI taxonomy): Bacteria > Pseudomonadati > Pseudomonadota > Gammaproteobacteria > Pseudomonadales > Pseudomonadaceae > Pseudomonas > Pseudomonas sp. FG29. The sequence goes on from NZ_JBMDJU010000002.1 coordinate 189,277, forward strand.
GCTACGGATGAAACACTATGGGTGATTGATGCAGATGTCAACTCCTTGCATCAAACCGTGACCGTCACACGCGCTAAAGAGTCGCATCAACCGCAATCAGCTCCTGACAGTTGAGGAGAGTGATCGCTTCTTTCGCGTCGCGCATATCCACGCTATGGCCGATGCGGTGTTTGGTGAGTCCGACAAAGCCAAGCTTTGGCTCTCAAAGCACAAGGTGCGATTCGGCGGCATGGCACCAGCGCAGATGCTGATTAGTCAGCAAGGCACAAGCCAGGTTGAAGAGATACTGCTGCAATTCGCAGAGGGCTTCATGCTGTGACCCTACAATCAGGTCAGCAGGTGGAGGCAGCTAAGTAAGGTCTGCTCCGGTAGGATGGCTGAAGCGGTAGGGCGCGGAACGGTAGCCGAGGAACCCATACCGTAATGTATAGTCGTTAGAAATCTGTACAAGCTTGTCCTAGGGCAGCTTAGCTGATCATGCCGTAATCTGTAGTCAATAGACTGGCTACGTAGATTTATGGGTGTTCCTCAACGGCGCCATTATCGACTCCACATCTAGCCCACTAAGTAGGCAGTTGTTCGCTATTGCCGAAAGGGCTTCAAAAAGCTGGTCTCGCTGTCTCACCAGGACTGCATTTTCCGTCCTAAGACTTGCAATACGCTCTTCAAGGGTTCTGCGCCGACGGGCATGGTCTGGATCTCTCCCGCCTTCCTTAAGTTGTGCAATTCGGGCTGATTCGATTCTGTCTGCACGGTCACCTCCTAGAGTAGCTCGGCTTGTCAGGCCCAGTCGGCGCTGCACCTCCGGTCGGGAAATGGGAGCGAGCTCCACTCCTGAGCTAATCATCTGGGCGAGGAGGATGTCTATTGCCTCGTCTAGAGCGCCGCCCCTCAATGTCTGTCGTCGCGCCATGGTCGCCTCTAGTCATCTGAAACCGAACTGTGTCGTTTGTCCGTATCTGCAACTGTCATAGGATGCCCATCTGGAAACACGCGTTGCACACCTCCACTGGTATCGCGTGCAAGGACAGATTTTAAATTGTTGAGCTTGTCTTCCTGGTCTGCTAGCCATACATCGCTGCCTGCCTCTCCGGTCCCTGCGTCGCGCATGATGGATATTGCCTTCGTCAGATTCTTGGCTTGTTCTTCAAGGTTGACCCGCTCCGATGGAGTGCCCATCAGATGTAGATGCGAGCAGCCATTCCAGCACTGAAGATGCTTAGGGCAGGGTGCCTGGGAGAAATCGTGGATACAACCTCCGAAAGGGGTCACATGCAGCGCCGTAGCGTGTACGGTGAGGAATGCTTCCGCGGTTGTTGTACCTTTATCTGATAGCAAAGCATGGTAACTATCGGTCAAAGCGCCATGAATGCGCTTATCTCTTATGGCTGTATGTAGAAAGTCGAGGCGCTCGTGATAGCTATTGAACGCCAGAAACTCATGATGGGCAGCGGTGTTTTCTTCAATGCTCGTGTGTTGGTAATAAACATTCTGGTCGAGGCGTTTTCGCCCCAGAGCCAATGCTTGCTGAACATCGCTCATACCGGTCAAGTGGTAAATTGTGTTCCGCCAGTGTCTAGGTTGGTGGCTTGTTAGCCTAATCGGAGTTCCATCGGATTCGGTTAATGAACGACGCGAAAAAATGGACGTATATTTTTCATCGTCACCTAATGCGTGATTGATATCCCCGAGGGTGACCCGACGCGGGACCGCACGAAACACATTCGCCTCACGTCCACCGAAACGAAATTGGCCGTCGAAAGCGATCGCAAGCGTTTCGCTGGTTCTAAGTACGATACGAACTTGTCCCCCGACATTTTCTGTCAATGCCGCGTGCCCACGGATCCTCGGGACGATCAGTCGCTCAATCTCCCCGGCGACGTAACGTCGCTTTAACGACCTTCCTTGCTTTTCATCCGGTTCATCGTCAAATGGATGGACACCGTTGCGTGTGAGGAAAAGGTATAGATTTCTGCTTGCGCTTCTTGCTTCGCTAAAACCTAGCCAGTCCAAGACCTTTGCATCGGATATCACTGACTGAGGGGGGTAGCTCCAAATACGTCCTGGGTGGAGTTCTTGCCAGGCGGCAATTTCTCGTTGTTCATTGGTTAGCGTTTTTAATCGCTCTACTGCGCGCCTGGCTAGAGGAATGTCGCTTTCAGCCAGCCAATGAACACGGGATTGAAATTGCTTTTCCGCGAAGTACCTAATTCCGCATTCGACGAGAGGCTTGCCATGGGCATCGACAACTACTTCTCCTGTCGTCCCTTTGATCGGCCTTTCGACCCAACAATCATAAGGTATTACTGATACTTCGTTACCTCGTTGCCCAGTCGCTATCAATAAGTCGATCACTCGCAGCAAAATTTCTTCGCCGTCACTGAGTGGGTTGTTCGAACATATGGCATATGCCTCCATCGCCTCACGAGAAGGTAATCTCTCATCAGATTTACGCTGTTTTACCGCACGATCAGGATCGTGCAATGAGATGAACTCGTGGCGGCTTTTTTCTGGTTTTGCATCATGTGTAAAGTGGATGGCGGTGTCGGTTAATTGTAGTTTATCGATCGTATCCGCAATTACCTGAAGATGAGATATCGCATCGTAAAGGTTCTTGTAGCCACTCCCTCTGAGAAATTCTACGACACGGTCAAAATCGCCCCGCGTCAACTGTGTAGGGTCGGATACACGTCGTTCAAACAACGGATTGTAAAGTCGGCGTACCGCAATATTGTAGGCGGCGACCATCGAAAACTTCAGGCTTCGGGTGCGTTGTAGATATACGATTAATGCCTTGCAAAAATCCTGGAAATCCGAGGGAAGGGCAGCTTTAGGAGGAACAGAATAGCCATTCTTTTCAAGCGATTGTCGGTGAGTTTCAAAGGTTATAGTCTGCTGCTTTAAGCGCTGCGGCAACCAATGCTGGACCGACCATAGCGTTGACTCCCAAGGGGTTGGAATCGATAAAGACTGAAAAATCACTTGTTCCTGTTTAATGAAGCCTTTGAGGCTCTGCCTTGCCCTAGACAGCGTCATCCGCGGAACCCTCCGTGTGCTGCCGGCAGCGTTCGATTGTAGCGCGTACTGCCAGGATGGTTGTCTGATGTTGGGCGAGGGGCCGGTTGTGAATGAGGTCACCGGCTTGTTCTGCCATGTCAATGAACCGTTGCGCTTCCCGTTGCAACGCATCTTTCACCTGCTCATGGCGGCCGTCAGCAAAGGGATGAAATTTCTTGCAGGTGTAGCAGGCGTAGACGGGATTGTAGGGGCAGTGGGTATGAACTGGGAGGGCACAGGCACCAATATCCCCGATGTACTGCGTATCGATCACACCTCGGATGGCTCTTTCCGGCACAGTATCATGGCGTTGGACGATTTCCCCGGTCAATAAGCTGCGCATGATGCGTTGATAGCTAGGGCTCTTTCCGAGTGCTTTCTCTTTGATCCGGGCAATGTTCGGGGTTGCGGTGACATAAGCACGCGCCGCAACCGTGGTGTTGTGGCCGAGCAGTTCAGCAATCATGTCTGCCGGAGTTCCCTGATCCGCCAAACCTTGACCGAGGTGATGACGCAGCAACATTGTTACCTGGTTCGGCTTATCTATCCCGGCTTCACGTAGCTCGTGTTTGAGGCCCACACCGATTTCGGTTACAGACATGCGTCTGCCGTTAGGACTTACAAACAATGGTTCGCAGTCGCCGCCAAAGCGGCGCCGCATTTCCGAGACATGCTGCAAGATTTTCTCCCCCAGCCGTGTTGTTATTTTGCGGGGCCGTCGCTCCGGTCTGCGTTGACCGACCTTTTTGGCCATGGGTAGCCAGAGGGTGTAGTACCTTTCATGATCAGCGCTTTCGATGAACTCAAAATCCACAATATCTAGCGAATGGAATTGAATCGAACGCGGGCCTAATTCGAAACTCAAGTGGAGCATCATGTTGAGTTGAGCTTCACTCCAGCCTTTGGTATGGATATCACGCTCAATTCGCTGCAGTAGCCGGATCTCTTCATTAAGGGCTAAACCGGACTGGGATAGAAATATACGTTTGTACGGATCATGGCGGTTCGTCTTGATTTCTTTAAGTGCTAGATATGTTTCCTTATCAAAGCCGAATATTCCTCGGTTAAGGGCCCAGCGATAAAACGTTCTAAAAAAAATAGTGCTCTCGCGAAATTTCGCCCAAGTACTTATGGTCGTCACTACCTCTTGTCGCGTCCAAGGAAACTTGGCTGAAATAACGCTCTCGGACAGTCGCAGGAACACCCCGGATGCTTTGAATGCCGTTACCGGTGCATACTTTTCCAGTGCATAGGCTAGGAACGCTTTGGCGATTTGCATGAGGTTAGGATTCAGGTGGAGCGCAGTCCAATCTATTTTCATAGCCGTTCCGCCGTCGTACCACGTCCAAACGCTCAATCGAGTATCGACGTACCTCGGCTGGTCATTAGTGCGAGTTCGAATCGCAACTTGAGCCGGGCCCTCGAACACGTAAGCCGAAAAGGAGGAGGAGGGTGAAGCGTGTTCCTGATCGGCTGATTTGGTCATGGCGAACCTTCCTAACTGTCAAGCCTGCTCCAGGCTGCCGAGGCACGCTGGGCATTGTGGAGATTGGCCGACTCGGCTAGATAACGACTTGCATAACGGCGTGGCATCGTCGAGGTGTCAGACCAACCGCAGACTCGCCGGAGTTCGTCCGTGGCCCGCTCGAGGTCATACCCACGCTTCTCGACCAGGTAAGCCAAAAACCGGTCGGCAAAGGTGTGGCGAAAGTCATGGGCGGAAAGTGTAGGCAACAACCCCGGATGAGCCAGTTCAATGGTCAGAAACAGCCGATCAAGGACGTTTGACAACGCGCGAATCGACAGCGGACGGCCTTGGTCAGAGATGAACAAATAGCGGTACAGCAATTTCATTGGTTTGCCGTTACGCAGGGGGCGTCGCTCTCCTTGGATATAACGCTCGTAGACCTCATACAACTGCGCGGAAATACCTACTGTCCGTCCGTGTGTTTTCAGCGCTGGCTCTTCAGTTCGTGGGTCGCCGGGATCATGTTCGCGATCATTGATACTGACATAGGCATGCTGAGATCCCTGATTGATATCCGTGGTGTAGAGCTTCAGAAGCTCTCCGCGACGGATACCCGTCTCCAGCAGTAATTCAATCATTAGCCAATTGCGCAACTGCAGTCGCTCCGGAAACGGATTCTCCGCAGCGCCCGGGCGAATCAGTGTGCGAATGATCTGGAGTTGTGCATCTGTCAGGCTGCGGTAACGAGCGTGGTCGGGACGAACATTGATGATATGGCTCTCAAAGCGTCGTTCAATGACGTCGGCGACATCTGCAAATACCACCTCGATGTTAGCCTGGGTGGTTGAGTTTTGACGAGCACGCGGGATGTATCGGGTGACACACCAGGACAGGTACTGCTTTAACAGCCGCAGGTACTGGTCACGGGTGCGCGGATCGATCTGAAGAAAAGGTACCGTTTCAACTTTGCCGATTCTGGCGACCAGGTTATCGGCTTGACGGCCGCTTTGGAGCCAGATGGCGTAACCGTCGAGTAAAGCCAGAATCGACTCGAAGTGGCAGGCCAAAATGGCGTCATCAATATTGATGTCACGGCTTTTGGCATAGGTGTAGAAAGCCTGGATCGCGCGCAGGTGCGCCGCAGCTGTGTTGTAAGCGCGGTGCCTGAGTTTGAGTTGGACGTAGATGAACGGAATGAGTATGGGCAACGGCGCTGCATGACCAGCTTGCACGAGCAGCGGCACACGCTGACCTGAAGAGAAACGGCACTGAATCAGCTTCATCGGCAGCCACCTCATTCAAGGACTCGCCATGAACACAAAGGACATGGCCCGTTGAGAGATTGGACGTCAGAAGCGGGTTTGTCGAATCAGTACCTTATGAGCCTCATGAACATTTCTAACATGGCATCTGGTTTAACATAATATACATTATGCGAACCTTTGGGTTTGAGCTTGTAGATCACACGCACGCATTTTTAGTCATCGAGCCGGCTACTACGCGCAGATTGTTGGCTTCGTCACTCCGTTCCAGCGAGCCACTCCGTGACTCAGCCTGTTTGCACGCCTGCACATGCTGCTACGGCCATTCGCTTAGATTTCGCCATGTACCCTGGGGATTCAAGCTTCAAAGACTGCCATGCACTGCGCATGGCAATCGAATGGTCACGTGATTCCATGTGTGTACGCGTGGGCAGCCAACGGATCTTCAACGTCATCGACTCGATCGCGTATCCAGTCATGTGCGATTCGCGATCATGCCTACAGGTTCAGAGGCTCTGGAGCGCCTTTCCTGGCAACCTAATTTGATATGGCTCGCAGCGTGAGCGATCCGGCGCGATGCACTGCATCGCTCTGGTTGATCAGCCGTGGTTCACCCCACGGGGGGACACTTACGCCCTCCTCGCTTTTTAGCAGCAAACTCACTTGAGGACGCCGAGCAGCTTCCATAGGCGACGGGACTCGGCATCGGCGCTGATCAACTCCTCCAGCAGCTCGCCGAGCGGCTGGTTGCCCCACTCCACGGCCCGGCGGATTACATAGGGCACTGGGCTGTGCGGCTCGGTTCTGGCCAGGTAATCGGCAATTTGCGCCAATTGCCGATAGGCCTGCTCGCGGCTGCTGGGCACGCCGGTGGCAGGCGCTGCGGGAGCAGTCGGTTCGGTAGTCGGCTCATCCATCACGGCTTCGGTCTCAGGCTCGGGTGAAGGGAGCGGCTCAGCTATCGGGACGAACTCCTCGAGCTGAGCGCGCAGCTTGATCAATGTCTGTCGTAACGGGCCAAAGCTGGGCGCCAGATCGGCCAGCCAGTCATCGCTCCAGTGATCCAGGCGGTCAAGGGCAGCCAGAGCGCCCTGCAGCTCGGCGTCGGCAGCCTGGAAGTGTGCCACCGGCGTTTGCCTGAGCTTTTCATGCAGCTTGCGATACTCCAGCCGAGCAGCCTCGGCGGCGATCTTGTCCTGCTTGCTGTCGCTCATCTGCACCTGACGCTGCTGCAACTGCAGCCAGTCGTGCAGGGTGACATGCCCGAATTCGCTGGCCTCCAGGCCAAAGAGCGGAATATGGGTGCGCACGGCATCGTTGTACTGGCGGATCATCCATTCCAACGGGAAGACGCGCCAGGATCGGTCATCGTCCTCAGGCTGCGGGTGCAGGGTGTCCGGATAGCGTTCGCACAAACCGGCGAGCAACTCCAGGGCCGCCGCCAGCCCAGCCAGCGCGTGGCGTCTGATCCAGGCCTCGCCGAGCCACACGGCGATCATCAGATCCTTGCTGCGCTCACGCAGCAGCTCACCGGCCAGGTGTTCCAGCGCAGCCCAGTCGCCACGCTTGAGTTCACTCTGCCAGACACCGGTCGGCAAACTCGCATCGTCCTCGCGGCGTAGCTCCCGCAGGCGATCCCAGGCGCCCTCGTAGCGCAGGCTGGGGCCGCAGACGTCATCACCGGGGATGGGTTGCAGATAGGTTTCGATGGCAAAACGGCTCATGGCATCGGCGCTCCATCATGCAAGGCCTGAAGCTGAAAACGAGTGAACGGAGACGCGGGGGCGATCACCGGCAGTGGCTGGATCGACAGCGGCAGCTTGCTGCCCTGGCTGAGTAACGACAGGCGCATGAACATCTGCGCCTGGGGGTTGGCATCCAGCGCACCGCGCACCGGAACCTGCAGGGTCAGGGGGAAGTCGGTGTAATCCATGTTCGGTAGACGCTGTGGCACGACGTGCACGCGCATCATGCGCAGCAGCGCCCACGGGCCACGGTATTCCCAACCGGCTTCCAGACCGCTGACGGCCATGCTCGGTTGCAGCGGGTCGATCGTCGGCCGCTGGTTGCTGTCGCGCGCCCAGCGCAGCACCAGTTGCAACGGATCGCCGACATTCCAGCGCAGGCGCTGACCGGCCTCCCCAGGATGAGCGATCTGCTGGCCGGCACCATTGAGTGTCCAGGCGATCACCTGGTCGGCGCCCTGCTCGTCTTCACGATCCGTTCGCCAGCGCACCTCGAGTTCGACACCGATGGCGCCGGACTGATCACGGATGAACAACGGCCCGAGCCAGCTCCTGGCCTGTTTCATCCGCGTCAGGAAGTCCTCTGCGGCCAGTCGATTACCCGCCGGCGCCAACGCCAAGCCCTTTTCGGCCACTTCGAGATGGGTGTCGATCAGCTCCAGCAGGTGCTTGACGCGGGCCGGATCGGCATCACCGCTATCCAGGCTGTAGGAGAACGGAAAGCGCCCGGCCAGGTACTGGTTGAAGTAGTCCGCCAGCGCGCTCCAGGCTTGCGCCGCGTCCTGTGTCTGCAAGTCGTTGCAACGCTGCCGCGCCTGTTCGGAAATGCCGCGGGTGTAGCGCGCCAGATCGCCATTGCCTGGCGGCAGGCTGGCGGTCGAAAGCACCTGGCGGCAATTGCCGATTTCCATTTCCACCAGATCCCGGCTCACCAGTTGCTCGAATAACGCCGGAGCACTGGCGGGGTTCTGCGCCTTGTATTTCTGCATGTCATCGCTGATCGAACCGAGCCTGTCGACCTTCTCCTGCAGCGGTAACGGCAGATCGCTCTGCGTCCTCAGCCAGGTCAGCTCGGGCATTACCTTGTCAGTGCTGCTGCCGATATCGGCGAACTGCCGCGCCAGCGATGTTTTCAGATCCTGGATGTCGCTGGCCCGAAACAGTTTGAGCCCCAGGTTGGGTTGGCCGTCCCATTCGGCAATCGGATAGCGGGTGGTGAACAGCGGCAAGGTGTCGATATCGGCCAGCACGGCGTCGACATCTGCCATGGCGCGCAAGGTCAGCTGCGATTGCAGGGTACCGGCGAGGTCGGCACGGCCAAGCACCTTGAGTGCCTGGATCACCTGCATGGCCTGATCGACGGAAACATTGAACCGGCTTTGCGTGGAGCCGTAGCTGTAGGTGCCAGCCGAGGTGGTCAGCTCCGACCACATGGCCAGCGCTGCAGCCTGTTCGGCAGCCTTGAGCATACCCGCGCGATAATCGGGCGCGATCTGGGCCAACTCCTGCGTGACGAAGCTCTGATAGCTCTGCTGGTAGACCAATGCCTGAGCCATCTGCTGCTCGGTCACGTTGCCCAGGGCACGGGTGTCGGGGATGCCGTCCGGATGGCGCATCGCACTTACGGCGAAGTCGCGCTTGAGCAGGTCATCGATACTTCTCGACAGTTTGCTGATGCGCTCCTGCAAGACCAACGTCCCTCCAGCCTGGCGTTGCAGGAGGTTGTCACGGCTGGCGGCGCCCTCGATCCACTGGCTGTGGAAGGTCTTGCGCAACTGGTCAGCCTCCAGCGTGACGTAGGCCTCGACGGTTGGGCCGAGCAGACGGCTCTGCTTGACGTCGTTCATCAGGTCGCGATAACCCGGCACAAGCTCTTCGCCGCTGCCATGACTCCAGGCGGAGTTGGTGAGGACGATCAGGTCTTCGAGGTGCCCGATCAGACCATCGATTTCCTCGAGCTTTTTCAGCGAGGTGTCGCGGCCATACTCCAGATCGCTGAGGTGTCGCTTGAGGTAACCCGCAGGCGTGACGAAGTTGCCGGCCAGGAAATACTGCGCCAGCCAGAACTTCATCAACCCCTGGAATTGCCCTGAAAGTTGCCGGCCATTGGGCTCCAGATCTACGGGGCGCAGGCCTGGCATGGCCAGGTTGCGCAGGGTCTGGTCATAGAAGGCACGCCTGGACAGGCTGGCGGGATCGAGGCTCAGCCCAAGGGCATCGTTGCTCAACTGCGCGAGTGATTCGATGACGCCTTCCTGGCCGGTCAGCGCATCGTTGAGCAGGCGATTGTGGCGCTCCAGGCTGACCACGCCTTCAGCCAGGGTGCGTGCCTTGACGTAGGTTGGCCATTGATCCGGCTGGGCGCTTTCCACATCCGGGCTGCGCTTTTCATTACGGATCGCCAGTAATGTGCTCAGTTGGTAGTTCTGCAGTTGCTGCAGCGGTACCAGGGCTTCGCGGCGCGCCATGCCACGCAGCAACTGATCCATCTGTACATCCAGGGAGGTACCCCAGGACGAGGGATAGACCAGCGATGAGAAATGCCAGCGCGGCGCCTGCTGCAGCAGCGTCCAGAACGCCTGCACGTTGAGCTTGGCCTGCTCCTGACGACGCTCGGGCGCCAGCAGGCTTACGTGCCCGGCATGGGTTTCCTGCAGCAGGCGGCTCAGTTCTCGGGCATCTTCCTGCCGCCCCTGCCACACCCACAGCATGCCCAGCAACCAGCACAGCGCGAGCACGACGGCAACGCCGCCCACGCTCTTCTGCCAACGTTGGCGCAGGCGCAGCACACGCGGCAATGCCTGCGCCAGCCCTTGCTCCGCGACCAGCCGCTGCCGCCAGAGCGTTTGCGTGAAGACCCCTTGCGTGGCTGGCAACTCACCGGGATAAAGCTGCGCCGATTCGGCAAGCGCTTGCGCCGCGCCAAGATAAAGGCCGCGAAACCGTGGCGCCTCGCCCTGCGTATTGCCCTGGAAGACCGGCTCCAGCAAGGTGCGCAGATTGCCCTTCAACTCCAGCAGCAGATCCGGCAGACGATACAGATCCTCGGCCAACTCGCCCTTCAGGGCGCCGACCTCGATGATCGCTGCCTGCATGTTCTGCACCACGGCTTCCAGCGCATCGTCGAGCCAATAGCTCTGCCAGCCTGCATCCAGCCCATAGGGCGATGACCACCCCAGCAGGCGTTCACGTCCCTCCTCGGGCAGGGCCGCGACCAACTCCTGAAAGCCTGGCATCTCCTCGAAGCCGGTAATCAGGACATAGACCGGCAGGCTCAGGCCCAGGCGCTGCAGCAACTCGGCGAAACGCCGGCGCAGCACGATGACGTCGGCGGCACTCTGCGCGCCGTCCTGCAACTGGCTGAGGGGGATGTTCCAGACCACGCCATCCAGTGGGCGCTGGCCACGCAGCCTGAGCAGCATGCCTAGCAGGCGGCGCCAGACGAAGGTGGCGGCGTTGCTGCCATCGCTGGGCAGGAAAATGCCCTGCGGTACCACCAGCACGGCGCCGTCCTGATCCGCCCACCAGCGGCCAAACCAGGCCGGACGGCCAGCGGGCGTGAGTTGCCAGTCGAGGCACAGCTGGCTGCCTTCGCGCGGATCGCCGAGCAGCATCAGCCAGGGAACCTGATAGCGCGACTCGATCCCCTGTTCATGCTCCATCTTGCGCACGGCAGCATAGAAGCTGCGGATGGCCATGCCCGATTGCGTTCGCAGCCACCAGAACAGCGCGACCAATGCCACCAGCAGCAAGAGCGTGCCAAGCACGCTGAGGATGATTGCCAGGGTACTCATTCTGCTGGGCTCCCGGCTTCTTCCACGCTGACCAGATGCAGCAGCGGCGTCAGTTCCGCCTGGATGTCACGCCACATCAAGTGCCCAGCCAGGCTCAGCAGCACCAGCAGGCCACAGATGGCCAAGCCCAGGCGCATGCCATCGGGCAATGCACGGCGCAGCGGCAGGCGCAAGGCCGCAGCCCGGGTTGGCCGGGCGAGGCTGCTCATGACGCCAGCGGCGGCAGGCTCGCGCTGCCAGGCAAAAGTGAACAGCGCATGGCGCCAGCGCGTATGCAGCGCGCGCCCACGATCACTGCGCAGGCCACCATAGAAGCCCAGAACCAGACATTGCAGATAGACGTTGGCCAGATCACGCGAGGCCGGCGCGCGCTCCTTGAGCAGCTTGTGAATGGCGCGGGGCAAACGCTCGCCAGCATTGCGCGAGCCGTACAGACGGGTTTCCAGCGGGCGTGGCTGCCAGGCTGTGCGGCCAGGCCATTCATCGAACAGCAGACGTTCGTCGACCAGCGCCACGAACGCGTAGACCATCGCCTTGACCTGATTCGAAGACGACGCCCCGACGCTGGCGAACGCCGCGCGCCACAAACGGCGAACCACCAGGATCGTGGCTTCCGCCATGCGCTCGACCTGTTCGTTGCCCGTGTTGCTGAGCCCGGCCATGCCATCCCAGATTTCCCGCCATTCGAGCCACGCCTCGCGAAATGCCAGGCTCAGCGGTGCTTCTCCGAACTCGGGTGGGTACAGCGCAACGCTCCTTTCCGACATCTAGGCTTCCTTGGCTTGGACAGGCTGATTTCAAGGGGTATCGGTGGTGAACAGCAGAACTTGCCAGGGGCTCGCCGTCGCTCTCGCGGAGGTGACGGCCAGGCATAGCGGCTGCTCGGGGTCGAACCAGTCGCCGGATGCCTGGATCAGGAAGAGGTGGGTCTCCTCCCCCACACCATAGGCCGCGCGCTCGTTGCGGCTCATCGGCTGATGCGGCAAGCCTCTCATGCGTTGCTGCGCGAGCGTGGGAACATGTTGCCGCGAGGCGATCACGGCCTGGGCCAGCCAGGTCTGTGCGGCCTGCTGCCCGGTACCGGCCGGCATGCGCAGCCCGACGACCAGACGCTGGCGACGCGTCTGGTGGTCCGGCAAATCGATGGCGAAACCCTGTTCGGACTGCTCGAACACCAGGCAGCGGTAGCCGACGCGGATGCTGTCCAGATTCCGATGCAGCCAGTCGATCACTTCGTCGAAGCCGCGCTTGAGCTCGAGAAAATCCAGCGGTGCGAACGCCGGCACACCATTCAGCGGATCGAGCGCACACCAGGCGCCCGCGAGGCCGGCCAGCAGCCCATGCAACTGCGCCGGGCTCGCCACTCGGCTGTTCAAGGCGACTTCGAGCTCGGGGAGGCGCGCCCAGAGCGCCGTCAGTTGTCGCCGGAGCTCCTGCACGTCGTCGCGATTACCTGCCTGCTCGGCCTGGCGCAGCCGCCCGGCGAGGAACATGCACTTCTCCCGACCACGTGCGCACAAAGCGGCAACCATCTGCCCCAGTGACGATTCCGGCAGGATCAGCGACATCGGTGGCACATAGGCTTGCCTGACGAAGCCGCCGCCCTCTTTGGCAATACGCAACAGCGGCAGGCAAACCGAATCGGCCCGTTCGCTGTCCGTCACCAGACGCAGATTGGGTCGCCAGACCAGAACCGGCTCGGGATGCTCGCCGCTGGCCAGATCGGGTACGGCGTCACCGAAATGCGACTGCAGGCGCCCGTTGAGGGGCAGTACCTGCCCACTGCGACCCAGCGGGTTGACGGCGAGGTAGAGGGTGACGCATGCGTTGGCAGACGCCGCTACGGCAGGCCCGACATCGAGCTCCAGCACCTTGCCGCCACCCGGCTGCACGCTGACGGGCAAGCCGTCGGGCAGGATCGCTTCGAGAGATTGGATACGTACCAGGCCGGTGCTGAGCGCTGCGGGATCGACTTCCAGCTCGCTCACGCCCCAGAACCAGGGATTGGCGGCGTTGGCGCAAAGTGCCGCGACAACTTCCGCGCGCAGCCCCTGCAATTGAAAATGTTGAGGCAACAGTTGCATGCCCTCATGCCAGCAGACTGCATCCGGCAAAACCTTCATACCACTCCCCTTCGACATCCGCTGTTTGGCATGCATGCACGCGCGCAAGGCTGGGCTAGCGTTCTCGACCTGTCAGCAGGCGCATCTCCCTGCTGTCGAAACGCAGCCACACTCGGCCTGATTCGTTCAGGCGCAAACGGTGCGCGCCAGGAGTGTTATAGCCGGCGAATACCAAAAGTCCAGCGGCCTCATCCCCGGCAAAGGGAAAGTCACGAACATCACGGAATTGCCCTGGCACGAGCTCCAGCCGCCACACCGAAAACAGCTTTCGGTAGTCGCGCTCGTACTGCCCCCGCTCGGCGAACCATTGCCTGGCCGGAATCTCGGAAAGCAGCTTGAGCAAATCGGGGTCGTGCACGGCGACGAAGTCGACGGCAATCGGCGTGTCGTCATTGGCCCGCTCCGCCACGTCCAGCGTCAGGCTCTCTAGCCCGATCCTTTCACCGCGAAAGGCGCAGCCGCCCAGAGCAAGCGAGAGACCCATCAGCACTGCCAACAGCCAGGAAATCGCACGTCCCTGCGTCATGAACATTTCACCTTGAATTTCACATTTGCAAATTTATAGACCTGATCTAGCGTCTATGAAAGTTCGTCGTTATGACGAATGTGGATGGATCGCCAAGGACGGGCTCGCTGTTCAGCCAACCCGTCGTCGCTGTGGTCCAGCAACGGAGTGCGAGCACGGGATTCATCCGCTGCAGTGCGCTCCAGGTACCGCCCCGGAGCTCAACCAACATGGCTGAAAGTACGCAACACAAGCTGGACCGGATCCGCCCACCCCGTGTCCAGATCACCTACGACGTCGAAATCGGCAACGCCATCGAGAAAAAGGAACTGCCCCTCGTGGTCGGTATCCTCGCCGATCTTTCCGGCAAACCGGAAAATCCCCTGCCCAAGCTGATCGAGCGTCGCTTCACCGAGATCGACCGCGACAACTTCAACGAGGTACTCGCCTCCATCGAGCCGCGCAGCACCCTGCAGGTGGAAAACACCATCAGCGGTGACGGCAGCAAGCTCAACGTCGAACTGCGCTTTCGCCATTTCGACGACTTCGATCCGGTCAACATCGTCAAGCAGATCACCCCGCTGCGCCGTCTCTACGAGGCCCGCCAGCGCCTGCGCGACCTGCTCACCAAGCTCGATGGCAACGACGACCTCGACAAGCTGCTGCAGGACGTGGTGAGCAACACCGAAGGTCTGCAGGAGATCAAGTCTTCGCGTCCTGAAGGCGAGGCACCGGCCGCTGAAGGCGCTGCCGCTGCCGATGACGAAGCACCGGCCGAACCTCAGGCCTGATCGAACCCCGAATTCCCGGAGACAACGCAATGGCAACTGAAGCCGGTGCATCCAGCGAAAGCACGACCCAGACCCTGACCCTGCTCGACCGCATCATCGCCGAGGGCCGCATGGCTCACGATGAGAGCCAGCAGGGCTACGCCCGCGACATGCTCGCGGAGTTCGCCACCCAGGTTCTCGACGAAGGCATGGCCATCGACAAGGACACCGTGGCCATGATCAACGACCGCATCAGCCAGATCGACAAGCTGATCAGCGACCAGCTCAACGAAGTCCTGCACCACCCCGAGCTGCAGAAGCTGGAAGCTTCCTGGCGCGGCCTGCACATGCTGGTGGATCAGACCGAGACCAGCAGTCGCCTGAAACTGCGCTTGCTCAACGTCACCCAGAAGGAGCTGCAGAACGACCTGGAGAAGGCCGTCGAATTCGACCAGAGCGCGCTGTTCAAGAAGATCTACGAAGAGGAATACGGCACCTTCGGCGGGCACCCGTTCAGCCTGCTGGTGGGCGACTACGCCTTCGGTCGCCATCCTCAGGACGTGGCCCTGCTGGAGAAACTCTCCAACGTCGCCGCCGCTGCCCACGCGCCCTTCATCGCCGCCGCCAATCCCAAGCTGTTCGACATGAACAGTTTCACCGAGCTGGCCGTGCCGCGTGACCTGAGCAAAATCTTCGAGAGCCTGGAGCTGATCAAGTGGCGCAGCTTCCGCGAGAGCGAGGATTCGCGCTACGTCTCCCTGGTGCTGCCGAACTTCCTCCTGCGCCTGCCCTACGGCCCGGACACCAAGCCGGTGGAAGGCATGGACTACCTCGAGGACGTCAACGGCACCGACCACTCCAAGTACCTCTGGGGCAATGCCGCCTGGATGCTGGCGGCACGCATCACCAGCGCCTTCGCCAAGTACGGCTGGTGCGCGGCGATCCGCGGTGCCGAGGGCGGTGGCGCGGTGGAAGGCCTGCCGGCCCACACCTTCCGTACCCTGTCCGGCGACCTGTCGCTGAAATGCCCGACCGAAGTGGCGATCACCGACCGCCGCGAGAAGGAGCTGAACGACCTCGGTTTCATCGCCCTGTGCCACAAGAAGAACACCGACATGGCGGTGTTCTTCGGCGGCCAGACCACCAACAAGGCCAAGCTCTACAACACCAACGAAGCCAACGCCAACGCGCGCATCTCGGCCATGCTGCCATACGTGCTGGCGGCCTCGCGCTTCGCCCACTACCTCAAGGTGATCATGCGCGACAAGGTGGGCAGCTTCATGACCCGCGACAACGTGCAGACCTACCTCAACAACTGGATCGCGGACTACGTGTTGATCAACGACAACGCGCCCCAGGAGATCAAGGCCCAGTACCCGCTGCGCGAAGCCCGCGTGGACGTCTCGGAAGTCGCCGGCAAGCCGGGCGTCTACCGCGCCACGGTGTTCCTGCGCCCGCACTTCCAGCTGGAAGAGCTGACCGCCTCGATTCGCCTGGTGGCCAGCCTGCCGCCGCCCGCTGCGGCCTGACCCGACGCCCCGCCGGCCAGACCGGCGGGGGGTCGCCCCTAATACGATCCACACCGTTTCCAGACCCAGGAGTTATCCGCGATGGATGCCATCATTCTCGACCTCGGCGACGACATCAAAGGCGACAGCCTGCTCGAGGGCTACACCGACAAGATCGAGTTGATGTCCTACAGCCACAACGTGGCGATGCAGGTCACCAACGACGTCAGCAACTCGGAGCGCACCTCCGGCAAACCGCATATCGGCGAGTTCACCGTCACCAAGTTCGTCGACACCTCTACCCCTTCGCTCAACGAATACTGCTGCGCCGGCAAGCCTATCGCCACGGCCAAGATTACCATCGGACGCAACGCGGCCGAGGGCGACGGCAAGCTGCTGCCCTTCATCATCTACACCCTCGACAATGTGGTGCTCTCCAACGTCAGCGTCAGTGGCGGTGCCGGCGGCAAGCCAGTGGAAACCCTGTCGTTGAACTTCACCAAGATCAAATGGGAGCTCACCGCGCAGAAGGACGATGGCACCAAGGAAGGCACCGCCGCCTCCACCTGGGATCTGGCCGCCAACAAACTCGTCAAGTAAGGACGCCGCCGCTCCATGTCGTACAGCGGACTGCTGCCCCCCCTGTTCGAGCGCCTTTCCGCCCAGGCGGACGAGGCGCCGGACTTCGACCGCGAAGCCCTGGCAGAGTCCGTGCGCCTGGAGTTGGCGCGCCTGCTCAACACCCGCCGCCCGCCTCGCGCCCCTGGCCGACCGCTGACCGTACTCGACTACGGCATCGCCGACTGGAGCGCCCTGCAGGCTCTGCGGGTGGATGATCGGCGCCTGCTATTGCGGGAACTGCGCACCGCCGTGCAGCATTTCGAACCGCGTCTGCAACTGAGCGAAATTGAGGTCGAGGCCCTGCCCGACCAGCCTCAGCGCCTTGGCATCCGCCTGGCCGGGCACCTGCGCAGCGGTCGTCGCACCTGGCCCGCGCTTTTCCTCCTCGCCCCCGGCGACGATGGCCTGGAGGTGCGCCATGAGCGACTCGATTGATGCCGACCTGCTGGACTACTACCAGCGCGAACTCACCTGGCTGCGCCATGCCGGCAGCAGCTTCGCCCAGCGCTACCCGAAAGTGGCGCGGCGCCTGGAACTGTCCCCCGGCGAATGCCCGGATCCCCATGTCGAACGGCTGTTGGAAGGCTTCGCGCTGCTCAGCGCACGGCTGCACCGACGCCTCGACGATGACTACGCCGAATTCAGCGATGCCCTGCTGGAACAGCTCTACCCGCTGGTGCTGCGGCCCCTGCCCTCCTGCGCCATCGTCCAATTCGAGCCTGACCCGACCCAGGGCAACCTGGTCGAAGGCTACAGCCTGCCCCGCGACACGCCGTTGTTCGTCACCACACGCGACGGTGCCAGCGTGCACCTGCGCACCACTGCCGAGGCAGTGCTCTGGCCATTGCGCATCAGCGAAGCGACCCTGCTCGATGGCGACGCCGCCGTGGCCTTCTCCGGCCACCCGCGCGCACGCTCGGCCTTGCGTCTGACCCTGGAATGCCTCGGCGAATTCGACTGGGCGCAACTGCCGGTGCGTCGTCTGCGGGTGCACCTGGCCGCCTCGCCGATGACCAACGCCACCCTGTACGACCTGCTCGGCGCCCACAGCCTCGGCATCTGGAGCGGCACACCGGAAAGCCCGCTGCAGCCGGTGCCCGGCGAAATCGCTCCGATAGGCTTCGCCGACGACCAGGCGCTGCTACCCGACGAAGATGGCCAGCACCCGGGCCTGCGCCTGCTGGCGGAATACTTCGCCTTCCCCGACAAGTTCGCCTTCTTCGACCTGCCGCTGCTGCCACCGGCCAATGGCGGGCGCGACTGCCAGGTGTTGATCGCCTTCGACCGCGCCCCGCTGGGTCGGCCGCACCTGCAGGCCAGTGAGCTACGCCTGGGCTGCGCACCTGCCATCAACCTGTTCCCGCGCACCTCTGAACCATTGCGCCCGGACGGCACCCGCAGCGAATACCGCCTGGTAGCCGACGCCCACCGCGAAAGCAGCGTGGAGATTCACAGCATTCGCAACGTCCGGGCCGCCACGCCACAAGGCGTGCGCCTTGTGCCGGCCTACTACGGCCATAGCCACGCCGGTGCAGGCCTGTACTGGCATGCTCGGCGCGTCGAAGGCCTGAACCCGGCGCGCCCCGGCAATGATCTGCTGCTGAGCCTGGTGGACACTGCCTTCGACCCATTGCACGACGCCCCCGAATACAGCCTCACCGCCGAACTGCTGTGCACCAACCGGCACTTGGCAGAGAACCTACCGGCCGGTACCCGCCTGGGCTTCGAACGCCCCGGCCCAGTGGCCTTGGCCAGCCTGTTGGCACCACCCACGCCGCAGAGTCTGCCGCGCCTCTCTGGCCCTTCGCGCTGGCGTCTGGTGTCGCAGCTGAGCCTCAACCACCTGTCCCTGGTGGAAGGCCCGCAAGCCCTTGATGCATTGCGCGAGTTGCTGCACCTGCACAACCTGCGCGACGAAGCCGGCCCCCGGCGCCAGGTGGACGGCCTGGTCGAGTTGACGGCTGAGCGAGTGGTAGCGCGAGTCGGCAACGACGCCTGGCGCGGCTGGCGTAACGGCCTGGAAGTACGCATCCGCCTCGACTCGCAGCATTTCGCCGGCAGCAGCGCCGTGCTGTTTTCTGCCGTACTGGCACAGTTCTTCTCTCTCTACGCCACGCCCAACCGCTTCATCCGTACGATACTGGTGGATCACGACAAGGAGGTGCGGACATGGCAGCCCCAAGCCGGCAAGCCCCTCAGCCTCTGAGCCAGCGTCTGCGCGCAAAACCCCAGGCCTTCGAGTTTCTTCAGGCCCTGTTGCTGCTGGAGCGCGAACGCCCCGACGCCACGCCGCTTGGCCAGGGCAGCAGCCCGGACGAGGAGGCCCTGCGCCTGCGCGGGCCGCTCACGCCAACCTTCGCCGCCAGTCAGGTGGTCAGCCTGGACGAACAACCGGGCCAACCGCCGGTACTGAGCACCGCTGTGTTCGGCCTCGGTGGCCCCGACGGCCCGCTGCCCTATGCCTATCAGGAATGGCTGCAACAGCGCGCCCGTCAAAAGGATCACGCCCCGGCGGAATTCCTCGACCTGTTCCAGAACCGCCTGCTCGCCCAGCTCTACCGCGTGCTGGGCCGGCATCGCCTGGCACTCGGCTTCGAGCCGCCGGAACAGGCGCCCGTGCATCAGCCGTTGATGGCCCTGGCCGGCCTGCTACCACGCAGCCTGCAACAGCGCATGACTCTGCCGGATGCCGCCGTGACCGCTCGCGCCGCGCTGTTCAATGGCCCGCGCCGCTCGCTGGCCGGCTTCGCCGTGCTGGTGCGTCACCAGTTCGGTGTGGCGGTGGACTACGAAGCCTATCAAGGTGCCTGGCGGGAGATCCCCACAGCCAGCCGCAGCCGTCTGCAGCGCGGCGGTCGCAACCTTGGCCTAGGGCGCGACGCTATCGCCGGCACACGAGTGTGGGACGAACACGCCGGCATCCGCCTCACCCTCGGCCCGCTGAGCACCGAACAAGCCAACGCCTACCTGCCTGACGGCACGCAGCACCAACGGCTCGCCGACCTCGCCGGGCTCTACCTCGGCCCCGATCTGGACTGCCACCTGCGCTTGCTGGTGCGCCCTGGCGCGCCGCTGCGTCTGGATCGCAAACAGCCCCCGCGCCTGCGATGGAGTGGCGGGCTGCACCTGGTCGCCGGTAGCACCCTGCAACGCATCGACACCCGCCTGCGGCTCAAGGAGATGCCCTGATGGAACTCGCCGCACTCATCGGTCGCCTCAACGCCGACAGCCGCCGTGCCCTGGAGCGCGCCGCGCAACGCTGCCTGCAACGCACCCACCATTACGTGGAAATCGAGCACCTGCTGCTCGAACTTCTGGAAATAGAAGGCGGTGACTTCGCCTGGCTGCTGCCGCGCTTCGGCCTGGAACGCGACAGCCTGGCCACCGAGATCAACCGCGCCCTGGAACTGTTCAAGGCCGGCAGCACCCGCACCCCCGCCCTCTCCACACAGACCATCGGCCTGCTGGAAGACGCCGTGGTACAAGCCAGCGTGCAGGGCCAGACGAGCATTCGCTCGGGCCTGTTGCTGCTCGCCCTACTTGATCGCGACGAACGCCGCAGCCTACTGCTCAACAGCGCCTCTTCGCTATTGCGCATCCCGCGTGAAGCCCTGCGCGCCAACCTGCTGGAATGGACGCAAGCCTCCCGCGAATACAGCGGCGTCCCTGGCCCGGCCGGCAAGGCCCGCCCCGCACAGGAGGCCACGCAGGACAGTGTGCTCGACCAGTACACCCAGGATCTCACCGCCGACGCCCGCGCCGGGCGCATCGACCCCATCGTCGGGCGCGACGGCGAAATCCGCCAGAGCATCGACATTCTCCTGCGCCGTCGGCAGAACAACCCGATCCTGGTCGGCGCCCCCGGTGTCGGCAAAACCGCCGTGGTCGAAGGCCTGGCCCTGCGCATCGCCGCCGGCGACGTGCCGCCGCCCTTGCAGAACGTAATCCTCCGTGTGCTCGACCTCGGCCTGCTGCAGGCCGGCGCCGGGGTCAAGGGCGAATTCGAGCAACGGCTGAAGGGCGTGATCGACGCCGTACGCAACAGCGAGCAGCCGATCATCCTGTTCATCGACGAAGCCCACACCCTGATCGGCGCCGGCGGCAGCGAAGGCGGTAGCGACGCCGCCAACCTGCTCAAGCCGGCACTGGCACGTGGCGAGCTGCGCACCCTCGCCGCCACCACCTGGCTGGAATACAAGAAGTACTTCGAGAAAGACCCGGCCCTGGCCCGCCGCTTCCAACTGGTGCAGGTGGAAGAACCCGACGAGGCCACCGCTGTGGAGATGCTGCGCGGCGTCGCTGCCAAGCTGGAGCAGCACCACGGTGTGCAAGTACTCGACAGCGCCATCCACGACGCGGTCAAGCTTTCTCACCGCTACATCTCCGGTCGCCAATTGCCGGACAAGGCCATCAGCGTGCTCGACACCGCCTGCGCCCGTGTTTCCCTCGGCCAGCACGACGTGCCGCCGCTGCTGGAAAGCCTGCGCCACCGCCAGCAGGCCCTGGGCGAGGAACTGCAACGCCTGCGTCGCGAGCAGGCCACCGGCCTCGACCACCGCGAACGCATCACCACTCTGGAGCAGGAGTCCACCGGCAACCAGACTGCCATCCGCGAACTGGAAACCCGCTGGGGCGAAGAACGCGAAGCCGTGCGCGAACTGCTGGAAGCCCGCCGGGAACTGCTGGCCCTGAGCGAGAGCGCCGACGCCAGCCACCCCGACGAAGCCCTCGACGAGCGCATCGACCACCTCGCCGCCGAACTCAGCCGACTGGAGGCCGGCCTCGACGCCATCCGCCAGGACGACCCGCTGGTACCCGAGCAAGTGGACTCACGCACCGTAGCCGCCGTGATCGCCGGCTGGACCGGCATCCCCATCGGCAAGATGCTCGCCGACGAAGCCTACGCCGTGCGTACCCTCGGCCAACGTCTGGGGCAGCGGGTCATGGGCCAAAACAGCGCCTTGGGCACCATTGCCCAGCGCATCCAGGCCTACCGCGCCGGCCTGACCGACCCGGCCAAGCCGGTGGGCGTGTTCCTGCTGGTCGGCCCCACCGGCGTCGGCAAGACCGAAACCGCCTACGCCCTGGCCGACGCCCTCTACGGCGGCGAGCGCAACCTGATCAGCATCAACCTCTCCGAGTACCAGGAGGCCCACACCGTCAGCCAGCTCAAGGGCGCCCCGCCCGGCTATGTCGGCTACGGCACCGGCGGCGTGCTCACCGAAGCCGTGCGCCGCCGCCCCTACTCCGTGGTGCTGCTGGACGAAATTGAAAAAGCCCACCCCGACGTGCTGGAGGCCTTCTACAACGTCTTCGACAAAGGCGTGATGGAAGACGGCACCGGTCTGGTGGTGGACTTCAAGAACACCGTGATGCTCGCCACCAGCAACGTCGGCGCCGAACTGGTGCTGGACACCCCCACCGACCAGCTCGGCAGCGACGCCTTCAACGAACGCCTGCGTAAGGTGCTGCTCCAGGCCTTCCGCCCCGCCTTCCTCGCCCGCATGACCGTCGTGCCCTACCGCCCGCTGGACGAAGCGACGCTGGAAGGCATCGTCCTGGCCAAGCTGGAAAAACTACGGGAACGCTACAAAGCCGCCACCGGCAAACAGTTCGACTTCGACCCCGCCATCGTTAAAGCGGTGCTCGCCAAATGCAGCGCAGCCGGCGCACGAGATATCGAGAATGTGCTGATGGCGCAGGTGACGGGGAAGTTGGCGGAGTGGGTGTTGGAGTAGAAATCACACAACTTAAGTACGAAAGGGAGAATTATGGCCGGAGATCTATTACTAACCAATATCGATGAAGAGGATCTTAACTCCTTGCTAGCGGCCGGGGGAAGTTTGGGTACCAGCATTTTTCACTCGGACAAATACGCCCAAACAAACTGGAACGGATGGATTGGGCGCTTAACCGAAGGCATAAATGGAGGCACCATAAATAACCGCGTTGGGCTACCCCCCCATTTCTACGTATCATTCGACATCTCTAGATACAATGGAACAGGAAACTATGCGTTCAGCAAATTAATCTGGTCAGCAATCAGACCGCTCACCATAGTCAGCAACAAGCAATCTCTGAGCGGCTGGGATAAAAACAGCACAGCTCTGAGTGCAGAAAACCAGTTCAGGCAAGCGCTCGAATCCGGCGCAATCGTATTGGAAATATATGGATACAACGGAAAAGATCTCATTAATAGAGCCAGCGGGAAGATATCCAGCGACTTGGAGTACATGAAGCAAATCCCTGAATAGATATCTACAAGAAAATAGCGATCAAACCCAGCAAAAGGGTCATGGAGAAAATGATGACCATAGCAGTAATGGAGAAGGTTAAACTCATCCCTATAACCGTTGAGGAACAGATTGGTCATGCATTGTTCATGCGGTCACTTATGCATATGACCCAATTTTTGGGCAACCCTGGCCTTGGGCTCAGCTATGACTCCTGCAATGCCGCGGTAGCTGTGAATCTTGGGGGGGCTTATGAGGCAGTCAACGTAGGAGGTCAGAATTTCTCTGTAGTTCATGGCTCATCTAGGTTGTACCAAGGACTTGATCCAAGCCTTAACGCAATCCATATGCATGTTAGCCCAACCCGCCCCTTCTCTAGCTCTGCACTCCAAGAGCATGCCGAGCAAACAGCTATACGTGTAGCCATCGCCGAAGGCCAAGTGTTTTTTGATTACCAAGGCCGAAATCACATATATATAGACCTGTCTCCCTGTCCTAGCTGTTATGCTTGGCTAGATAACCGACCGGAGGACTGGTACGTTCACTATTTCACTCCCATTACCCATCAAGCGCCGATTGTTACTGAAAAGAAAAAACTACGCTCAAAAATATTCGGCCGGCAGATGGAACGGTACGCAAGACCTAAAGGCATCGTCAAGCCACGCCGCGTTAAGCGCCCCCGCGTATAATACTCACCAGACAGCAAGCTGCAGTAAGCGCAATCATAACGAATGAGCAAAGCAAGTAGGCAATACAACTTTAAGCCTGCCCAATAGACGTGAGAAGCGGCAATTAATATTTAAACAGGGCTAAACTCTTTTGCCGGCTGTCCCGCACCACAACAGGCTCCAAGAGGTTCTAATGCCCCGCCCCACCGACACCAATACCAGCCTCTCTCTAAACGCCTCCGCCCTGACGGATCTCTACCCCCAAACGCTTTCCGGGGACGAGGCGTTGAACGAGCTGGGCAGCCTGACCCTCCAAGGCGACAGCGCCACCGCGCTGACGTTGAGCAGTGCCGTGGCCACGCATATCACCGCGACCTTGCACAACGACGCCAACCAGCGCCCGCTCGACGCCCTGGTCGCGGAGATTCGCCAGCTCCCCGCCGATGCCACCGCCGACCGCTACCAAGTAGTGCTGCGCCCCTGGCTCTGGTGGCTGACGCTGGCCAGCAACAACCGGGTGTTTCAGAACCTGTCCACCAGCGACATCGTCACCACCATTTTCAAGGCTCATGGTTTTACCGACTTCAAGCTGTCGCTCTCCGGCAGCTACTCGCCGCGCGAGTATTGCGTGCAGTACGGGGAGACAGATTTCGCCTTCGTTTCGCGACTACTGGAGGAGGAAGGCATCTTCTGGTTCTTCACCCACGATGACTGCGAGCACACGCTGGTGCTGGGCGACAGCAGCGATGCCTTCGTGCAGATTCCCAATGGGCCGAAGGTGCCCTACCTGGGCCAGGGTATCGGCGTGCGTGAGCTGCACGGCATCCGCTCGGCGCAGTACAGCGTGCAGGCGGTGAGCGGGGTGTACAGCGCCACCGACTACGCCTTCACCACCCCCACCACCTCGCTCTACAGCAAGGCCGAGGCGCTGGCCGGGCCGTTGTCGATGTACGAGCACCCGGGCGGCTATATCGCCAAGGCGCGCGGCGATGCCTTGACCAAGCAACGCGTGGACGGGCTACGCAGCCAGGAGAAGCGCCTGATCGGCGAGAGCGACTGCCGCTGGCTGGTGCCCGGCCACTGGTTCACCCTCACCGGGCATGACGACGCCAGCCTCAATATCGACTGGGTGGTGACCGCCGTCACCCATGACGCCAGCCACGAGCACTACCGCAACCGCTTCGAGGCCATCCCCAAGGCCACCGCCTACCGCCCGCCACGGCTCACGCCCAAGCCGCGCATGCACACCCAGACCGCACAGGTGGTGGGCAAAGCCGGCGAGGAAATCTGGACCGACCAGTACGGCCGCATCAAGATCCAGTTCCCCTGGGACCGCGACGGCAAGAACGACGAAACCTCCTCCTGCTGGGTGCGCGTGGTGCTGCCCTGGAGCGGCAAAGGCTTCGGCATGCAGTTCATCCCGCGTATCGGTCAGGAAGTGATCGTCACCTTCATCGACGGCGACCCGGATCGCCCGCTGGTCACCGGCTGCGTCTACAACGGCGACAACACCCTGCCCTACGCCCTGCCGGACAACCAGACCCAGTCCGGCATCAAGACCAACTCATCCAAGGGCGGCGGCGGCTTCAACGAACTGCGCTTCGAAGACAAGAAGGACGCCGAGGAAGTCTTCCTCCAGGCGCAGAAGGACATGAAGGTCAACGTGCTCAACGACAGCACCGCCACCATCGGCCACGACGAAACCCTCACGGTGCAGAACGCCCGCACCCGCACGGTGAAGGAAGGCGACGAGACCATCACCCTGGAGAAGGGCAAGCGCACGGTGACCATCCAGACCGGCAGCGATACCCTCGACGTCAAGGACAGCCGCACTGTTAGTGTCGGCGCCGACCAGACCCACAGCACCGGTGGCAACTACAGCCACAAGGTCAGCGGCAACTACGAACTGACCGTGGACGGCAACCTCACCATCAAGGTGACCGGCACCCTCACCCTGCAAAGCAGCGGCGACTTCACCGCCAAGAGCGACAAGAACCTCACCACCCAGGCCGGCATGGCCCTTACCGACAAGGCCGGCACCTCGCTCACCAACCAGGCGGGCACCTCCCTGGACAACAAGGCTGGCACCACCCTGACCAACGACGCTGGCGTCAGCCTCACCAACAAGGCCGCCGCCGAACAGACCGTGGATGGCGGCGGCATGCTGACCATCAAGGGCGGCCTGGTGAAGGTCAACTGAGGCGCCCATGGCCAACGGCAATCTCGACCTCACCCGTGGCGACAGCCGTCTCCAGGGCAAGCTGCAGGACGGCGCCCTCGACGGCCCGGTACGCATCCAGGAAGCCGGCCGCCCGCAGGCCCAGCTCGGCTACGCCAACGGCGTGCTGCACGGCCCCAGTATCCTCTACCACCCCAACGGCCAGGTATCGGCACAACTGCCCTACGCCGACGGACGCCTGCATGGCGTGGCCCAATACTTCGCCGCCGAAGGCTGGCTGCAGCGCAAGGTCACCTATCGCCAAGGCTTGATGCACGGCGAAGCCAGCAGCTACTACCCGGACGGCAGCATGGCCGAGCTGGAGCTGTATCGCGATGGCGTGCGTGACGGCCTTTACCAGCGGTTCCATGGCAACGGCCAGGTGTCGCATCGCAGCCGCTATGTCAAAGGCAAACCGCTGGACGAAGGCCAAGGCTTCGCCGAAGACGGCCGCCCACTGGACGCCGACGGCAAACCCATGTCGCGGCTGCGTTGGTGGTGGAGAAGGTGGAACGAATCGGCCGAGGCTTAGATCGGCTCGGGTCTGTACGAAAAGTCGCCGAGCGAAGGTCAGGCGATACCGATGGCGGCCCCGCAAAAACGGGTGAGGAACGGACTGGGCTCGCATTCGAGTTTACGCGCTGTAAATGAGCATTTTGATCGGACTCGCGCACGAGCCTGTTTTTAACGAAGCATCACCGAGCACAGGCACTTTTCGTACAGAGCCTAAGGAATCAGCATCTGCATCTGGCCAGGCATCACCACCTTGATGACACCAGCCCAGTTGCACATCAGAGAGCAGTTGGAATCCAGCGAAGGCATGTTGCCCAGCAGCATGGTCGGCGCGCCGGGTATCCAGGGTGTTGCCGTAGCCGGTATGCACGGCATGGGTGTCAACACCCCTAGTGCAGCAGCGGTAGCCGCCGCCACCATCGGGTTGGCCATGCTCATGCACATGCCGAAAGGCATGATGTTCACCAACGGGATGTGATCCATGATATTCGCCGCCGGCATGCCGCCTGTGAGCGTGCGATTGGTCGGCAACACGTTCAACATGCTCGGCGCAGCGCCAAAGCTGCACTGCAACGTCGCGCCACTGCACACCTGCGGACACCCCATCATATCCTCCGAGCCAATCCTTGATGGATGCGAAGCTTAGTAGAAAATGGCGGGCCGTGTATGAGGCTGGTCGTCCAAAAGTAACGATCTGGAGAGGTACTGGGAGCGCGCTCATCTGCTCGTGGCAACTCGTATCAAACTCGATTAATTGATGAATTTATTTCCATATATCGCTGAAAAACGGCCAAAGATAGGAAAATTAATAACCAATAGACTGGCAGGCATTTCCACCGGAGTATCTGTAAATGTCTGCGTTTGAATCCTCAAGCCAAGCCGCTGCTTCCACCAAGGGCGCTGGGCTCAGCATCGCAATATTGGCTTTTTCAGCCTTTCTCATCGTAACGACCGAATTTCTGATTGTGGGTTTGCTGCCTGCGCTTGCCAGAGACCTGGACATTTCGATCTCAGTTGCGGGTCAGTTGGTTACCCTTTTCGCGTTCACGGTCATGATCTTCGGCCCGCCCTTGACCGCTGCACTTTCTCACCTCGATCGAAAGCGATTGTTCATCGCGATCTTGCTGATCTTCGCAGCGGCAAACGCCCTGGCGGCAGTCTCGGAGAGCTTTTGGCTCCTGGCTGTCGCTCGCGTGGTGCCGGCTTTAGCGCTACCGGTGTTCTGGGGAACTGCCAGTGAAACTGCCGGGCAACTGGCAGGCCCACAACGATCTGGCCAGGCTATCTCAAGGGTGTACCTGGGTATTTCGGCGGCAATGCTGCTCGGTATTCCGTTGGGAACCGTGGTATCGAATGCGATTGGCTGGAGAGGCGCGTTCTGGTTGCTGGCAGGGTTCTCGCTGATCATGGCTATCGCGATGTGGATGTACATGCCCTCGGTCGCTCGCACCGCGAAAGTGGATTTTTTGCAGCAAGCACGCATCTTTAGAGAGCGCTACTTCCTCTCGAATGTGTTGCTCTCGATCGTGGTGTTTACGGCCATGTTCGCCGCCTACACCTACCTGGCCGATATCCTTGAGCGGGTCGCAGGCGTAGCGCCGGAGAATGTCGGATGGTGGCTGATGGCATTTGGCGCAGTCGGCCTAATCGGAAACTGGATCGGGGGAAAGGCCGTAGATAGATCCCCAATCAAAGCAACTGCGCTCTTTCTGGTATTACTCGCGATTGGCATGGCCGCGATTGTTCCGCTCGCACATACCGGGATGATTTTCTGCGTGGCTCTCGGCCTCTGGGGCATCGCCAATACTGCTCTTTATCCGGTCAGCCAGGTGCGCGTCATGAATTCGGTCTCCCACTCTCAAGCGCTGGCGGGCACCACCAATGTATCGGCCGCAAACGCAGGTATCGGTATCGGCGCCATTGTCGGAGGCATGACAATTCCAAGCCTTGGCGTTGAGTATCTGGGCTACGTGGCATCTGCCGTAGCAGTGATCGCGTTGGCGCTGATACCCGCCATTCACAAGCTCGCCCCGCGGTAATAATTCAACGGCTTGGCGGCCGTCCCCACCGCCTTTGAGGCAGAACGGAGCAGGTTCATGGGTAATCCTGCTCCGCTGGCCGTTCAAGCCGAGGGCGTTGCCTCGGTAGGTTGTGCCCCATGCGGCGCTAACCTGGGAAGCAGATAGTCCAGCAATGCCCGAACCTTTGGCTGCCCCTCTCGGCTTTTCAACCAGACCAGATGCATCGGTAGACCATCTGTAGCCAGATCGGGAAGTACTTCTACGAGTGTTCCCTGCTCGATGTGGCGCTGAGTGAGCCATGTAGGGAGTTGACCTATACCGTGCCCGGCAAGCACCGCGGCTACCTCGCCCTCGCCATCCCCCACCGCAATACGGGTGTGAACCGTTCGACGCTCCATTTCGCCCGGCTGACGCCCTTTGAAAAACCAGGGGCTGACCAGACCATCGCTTTGCCAATAGCCGACGCAGTGGTGCTGGTCTAGATCCCGCTCGTTCTGCGGGATGCCATGTTGTTCCAGATAAGCCGGGGACGCGCAAAAGATCAGTCGCTGGGCCCCGAAATACTGATGGCCAAGATTCGCCGGCCACGCATCAGGGCCGCCAATCCGCACCACGATATCGATGCCTTCGTACGCAGGATCAACGAAGCGATCGGTGAACGAGATGTGAGGTTGGAGCATGGGGTGAAGGCGGACAAAGTCCATGATCAGCGGGAGAACGTGTAGCCGCCCATAAGAAGCCGGAAGATCTATCCGTACCCGACCATGTGGCTCATTACCCTCGGCAATAATCGCATGCTCGGCTTCTTCCAGATCCGTCAAAACTGATGTGCACGTCCGGTAGAAGACGATACCCGCCTCGGTGAGCGCCAGCGTCCTGGTCGTTCGGGTGAACAGACGAGTGCCTAGGCGACTCTCCAAACGTGCCACGCTTTTGCTGACAGCCGAGCTTGTGAGGTTCAGGCGTTCGGCAGCAGCGGTGAAGCTGCCGAAATCAGCGACAGCGACAAAAACATCAATACCTTTCAGTCGCTCGGACGAGAACATCGCAGCCTCCATTGGTGAATGTAGTTCATGGCGTGCCAGGAATTATTGCCTGGAATAAGATAAAAATTCTCCAATGGGCAACATAGCAAGCGACGTTCAGGGGTCTGCTACGGCTCGTCCCGGCCTCTCACTGGAAACAGCAACTGGCGAATAGCCAGCGGCCACCGCTGGTCTAGACTACTTGCTGTAAGGTTCTCAGGATCAGAACAGCTCATGAAGATTCGACACAAGATGATCACCAGTGGCGTGGTCAGCATCCTCAGTGCGGCGCTGCTTGGCGGCGCCGGGTTCTGGGGGCAAACGCAGCTGGCCGGGGCCATGGCGGACAACGAGCTGAGCGTCAGTGCGCTGCGCAATCACCTGGAAGGCGACATGATGCACGACGCTCTGCGTGCCGATGTGCTCGCCGCCTTCACCACGAACCCGAGCGACAGCGCCGCGGTGAAACAGGTGCGTGATGATCTGAGCGAGCACAGTGCGTGGTTCCAGAAGGCCATGGATGCCAATGCCGAGCTGCCGTTGCCGACGGAGATCCGCAACGCCATCGATGCGTCACAACCGGCCCTGGCGGCCTATATCAGCCAGGCCAGGAGCATCGTCGATAAAGCACTGGCCGACCCCGCCGCAGCGCGGGCCGACATGCCGGCCTTCCTCGCCAGTTTCAGTGCGCTGGAGGACAAGAACGAGGCGCTCAGCAGCCTGATCGAGGCGCATACCGTCGAGGCCCGTGAGGCGGGTCAGGCTGCCGTAAGCCAGGCGGCGATCATGCTGGTGTTGGGTATCGCCCTGACCTGCGCCCTGCTCGGTCTGATTACCTGGCAACTGATGCGTAGCGTCCTACGTCCGCTGGAAAAATCCGTGCAGGCTGCGCGGGCCATCGCGCGGGGCAATCTGCGTGAACGGATCGACGTCGACAGCGATGACGAGACCGGTCAATTGCAGCGTGCGCTGGTCGAGATGCAGAGCAATCTGCGGCAGATGATCGACAACATCCGCCAGCAAAGCGAGCAGTTGCAACAGACTGTCGGCAGCCTGGATGACACCTCGCAGCACATCCTGCACTCCGCCAACGCGCAGTCCGAGGGTGCGACCAGCATTGCGGCAGCGATGGAGCAGATGATCCAGAACATTGCCCAGATCGCCCACCATACTCGTGATGCCCAGAGCATTTCCGCACAGTCCGAAGGGCTGGCCGGCAGCGGCGGCCAGGTGATTCTCGACGTGGTCGAGGGCATGAATCGCATTGCCGCAGCCGTCAACGAATCGTCCACGACCATCACCGCCCTCGGCCAGTCGTCCGAGCAAATCTACTCGATCATCCAGGTGATCAAAGGCATCGCCGAACAAACCAACCTGCTTGCGCTCAACGCGGCCATCGAGGCGGCGCGTGCCGGCGAAGCCGGGCGCGGCTTCGCCGTGGTCGCGGATGAGGTGCGCAGCCTGGCGGCGCGTACCGCGCAATCGACGCAGGAAATCACCGCGATGATCGAGCGCATCCGCAGCAGTACGGGAGATGCGGTCGCCAGCATGCAAACCGGCGTGACCAGCGTTGGCGAGGGCGTGGCGCTGGCGCGCCAGGCCGGTGAGTCGATCAGCGCGATTCGCAGTGGCACGCAGCACGCGGCGCAGGTGGTGGAGGAGATTTCGCACAACATCGACGAGCAGAGCAAGGCCAGCCAAGAGGTGGCACAGCGCGTCGAGCAGATCGCGCAGCTGTCGCAGCACAACACCCAGACCGTCCATCAATTGACCACAGCGGCGCATGATCTCGGTCTGGTCGCTCAGGGCATGCAAAGCTCGGTGCAGCGCTTCAGTACCTGATGCAGGGTAACGGCACATAAAAAAGGCCGCAGGGGAAACCCGAGCGGCCGAAGTCATAACCAAAGGAGATGAAGCGGAGCCAGAACAGCGGCTCAAGGGAGGAGTCGAGCCGCTGTCCGAAAACTTCATCGGGGGCAAGCCTAACGTCATGCGGCCGATTCGCCCCATCGAAGAGATCGATAGTGTTCATCGATCATCATCAATGGCCCACCTCAAGCACCGGTGATAACTCTTAGCGGCCGCTCTAGGCCGGGCCTTGCCTCGCTGCAGGGCTTGCTCAAGAACACACCGACACCGGGAGCATTCATGTTCAAGAAACACAGCCTGACGCTGGCCTGTGGCCTAGCGCTCGGCCTGCCGCTGGCGCATGCCAGCAGCCAGTCCGACGCCAATGGCTTCATCGAGGACGCCAGCCTCGACCTGTTGCTGCGCAACAGCTACTTCAATCGCGATTACAAAGACCGCACTGCCGATGCCAAAACCTGGGGGCAAGGTTTCATTGCCACCTTCGAGTCCGGCTTCACTCAAGGTACGGTGGGTTTTGGCGTCGACGCCTTCGGCCTGCTCGGCATCAAGCTCGACAGCGGCCGTGGCCGCAATTACAGCGCCTTCTTCGACACCTACGATGACGGCCATCCGGTCGATGAGCTGTCTCAGGCCGGCGGCGCGGTGAAGATGCGCATCTCCAACACTGTGATCAAGTACGGCAACCAATTCCCTTCCCTGCCCGTGCTGGCTTATGACGACAGTCGCCTGCTGCCGCAGTCCTTCACCGGCACCCTGATCACCAGCAACGAGATCGAAGGGCTGGAGCTCAACGCTGGCCGCTTCACCGCCGACAGCCCGATGGGCGACTCGGCACGCGACCCCAATCGCCTCAAGAGCATCGACGTGCTCGGTGGCAGTTACCAGTTCAACGATGATTTGAGCGTGGCGCTGTATCACTCCGACCTGGAGGATCAGTACAAGCGCTACTACGCCAATGCCAACTACACCCTGGCCCTGGCAGCCGAACAGGCGCTGAACTTCGACTTCAATATCTACCGCACCAAGTACGACAACGGCTCTACCGCAGCACAAGCCTTCGGTGGTGACGGCCAGGGCGATCGCAACACCATCTGGAGCCTGGCGGCGAAATACAGCGTGGGCGCCCATGCGTTTATCGTCGCCCACCAGCGCAGCAGCGGCGACGCGGGCTTCGCCTATGACTTCGGCGATGGCGGCAGCAGCATCTACCTGGCCAACTCCTACTACTCGGACTTCAACCTGAAGGACGAGAACTCCTGGCAGGCCAGCTACGAGCTGAACTTCAGCGAGTACGGCGTACCCGGCCTGCGCTACAAGTTCGCCTACGTGCGCGGTGACAACATCGACACCGGCAGCGATAACGAAGGCACCGAGCGCGAGATCTTCAACCAGGTCAGCTACACGGTACAGAACGGCCCGGCCAAGGATCTGTCGCTGCGCCTGCGCAACTCCATCTACCGCTCCAGCACCGATGTCGGGCCTGATCTGAACGAGATCCGTGCCTTCGTCGAATACCCGCTGAGCATCCTCTGACGGCACCCTGCCCTGGCGACTATCGCCGGGGTAGGCATCACGCCCGCAACGCGTTGCCGAGCGCCCTCGCCGCTTCGTCGATGGCGCGCTCGTCATAGGGCGCGAAGCCCATCACCAGCCCCGGTGAGCGCGCGCTCACGCAGTAGCGCGCCAGCGGTATCGCCTCGATGCCGACAGCCTGGATCTGCGCGAAAGCCTTGGCCTCGTCGTCCACCTGCAGGTTACAGGCAATGTCCAACCCGGCGCGGATATCCGGTACCTCGATCACCCCCTGCCAATGGCGATGCGCCGCTTCGGCGAATGCCTCGGCACGCAGGGCGTAAATCTTGCGCATGCGCCGCACGTGGCGGTCGAAGTGCCCCTCATGGATGAAGTCGGCCAGTACGGCCTGCGACAAGCTGTTGGCGTGCCGTGCGGTGAGCGCTGCAGCGCGGGTAAAACACTCCACCAGATGCGCCGGCAGCACCAGATAGGCCAGGCGAATCGCCGGAAACAACAGCTTGCTGAAGGTGCCAGCGAGTATCACCGAGTGCTCGGATGCCGCCATCGAGCGTAGCGCCGGGATCGGCTTGGCAATGAAGCGGTACTCGCTGTCGTAATCGTCTTCGAAAATGTAGCTGCCTTCGCGCTGCGCCCATTGCAGCAAGGCCAGGCGCCGCGAGGGCGACAGCTCACCACCAAGCGGTGCCTGGCGCGACGGCGTCACATAGGCCAGACGCGCCCGTGGCGCCAGACGCATACCGTCGTCCACACACAGCCCCTGGCTATCCACCGGTACGTCAATACGGCGCACACCCGCTACGTCGAGCAACTGGCGCGCGCCGGGGTAGCCCGGATCTTCCATCCAGACCTGCGAATCGCCGGGTACCAGCAGGCGCAAACACAAATCGAGCCCCTGTTGCACGCTGGCGATCACCAGGATGCGCTCGGCCGACACCTGTACGCCGCGGGCGATGGACAGGTAGCTGGCAATGGCTTCACGCAGCGCCGGCAAGCCGGCGGGATCGGAGTCGAGCAATAGCGACAGGCGCGATGCGCGTAGTCGCTGAGTATGCAACTTGCGCCAGGTATCGATGGGAAAGGCCTGGACATCACCCCGATGCGGAAAGAACGGCCACAATCCTGGCGCCGATGAGCGTCTGGCGAAGATGGGGTCGATGGCATCAAGACGTTCGATCCAGGGCGTGTCTGGTGACGTGCGTGACATCTCCTGGTGCGGCAACACCTTGCGCCGTACGTAACCGGCGTTGAGCGTGGCATCCGGCAATACGGCGCTGACCCGCGTACCACTGCCGGTACGAGCCTGCAGATACCCCTCCGAAAGCAATTGCTGATAGGCCGCTTGTACCGTGCCACGCGCGATCTGGTAGTGCTCGGCGAGTTGTCGCGTGCTGGGCAGCTTACTGTCCGCCGGCAACCGGCCACTGAGTATCGCCGTGCGCAGTGCTTCGTAGAGCCAGCGCTGCAGACTGATGCCCGGCTCCGGTGTGCTCAAGGGCAGAAAGAGCACTTGCGGTGGTACAGGTGGAGTTGGCATGGGGCCCCTAATTGGATCAATACTCTTTAGCAATAATGGATCATTACACTGATCCAATCCAACGCCAGAATCGCCCAGCAATCGATCGGAACTCATCCTTTCCCTGACTGGAGCGAAACCATGAAGCAACAGATCCTGATCATTGGCGCCGGCTTCGGCGGTATGTGGAGTGCACTCAGCGCCATCCGCCTGCTGGATCGCCACCAGCGCCTCGACGTAGCGGTCACCGTGCTGGCCCCGCAGGCCGAACTGCGTGTACGCCCACGCTTCTATGAAGCCAATCTGACCACCACCGTCGCCCCATTGGGCCCGCTGTTCGATGCTGTAGGCGTGCGCTTCATTCAGGGCAGCGCGACCCGCATCGACAGCACTGCACATCGCGTAAGTTACCGGGACGCCAGCGGTAACAACGCCCATCTGCCTTATGACCGGCTGATCCTGGCCAGCGGCAGCCAGGTGTTACGCCCGCCGGTAGCTGGGATCGACCGTTTCACCTTCGATGTCGACAGCCTGGAGTCGGCACAGAAGCTCGATATTCATTTGCAGAGCCTGCGCCAGCAGCCGGACAGCCCGGCGCGCAATACCGTGGTGGTGGTTGGTGGCGGCTTCACCGGTATCGAGACCGCCACGGAAATGCCGGCCCGCCTGCACGCCATTCTCGGCGAAGAGGCAGACATTCGCGTGATAGTGGTCGACATGGCAAAGCAGGTAGGCGGCGCCATGGGCCAGGACATCGCCACAGTCGTCGCTCAGGCCAGCGACCAGCTCGGCATAATCTGGAGGCTCGGCAGCCCGGTTACACAGGTCGAGGCGGATGCTGTGGTGCTCGACAATGGCGAGCGTATCGCTGCCAGCACAGTGATCTGGGCTGTCGGCGTACAAGCCTCGCCGCTCACCCAGCAAATCACGGGCGAACGTGATCTACATGGCCGCCTGCATGTCGACCGCAACCTCAAGGTGCTTGGCCAGGACGCGATCTACGCCACCGGTGACACGGCCTACGCGGCCGTAGACGATGCCGGCAACCATGCGCTGATGACCTGCCAGCACGCCATAGCCCTGGGACGTTCGGCGGGCAACAACGCCGCCGCCGATCTGCTCGGCGTAGCGCCGATTCCCTACAGCCAGCCCAAGTACGTCACCTGCCTGGATCTCGGTGCCTGGAGCGCGGTGTACACCGAAGGCTGGGAACGCAAGGTGGTACTCACCGGCCAGGAAGGCAAGGCATTGAAGACGCAGATCAACACGGAGTGGATCTACCCGCCAGCGGCCGAACGTGACACTGCACTGGCCGCTGCCGACCCACTGATTCCTGTGGTGGCCTGATAGCACTCAAACCGGTCTGTAACCCAACGTCCAGACCGGTTGCGTGGCGCCATCACAGAACGCCGTATACCTGCTCCTCGGGCGATCGATCGGCCTGTGCCTGCATCTGTGCCTTATCCCTCATGCGTTCAGATATCTCTTCTTCGATCGCCTTCTGTTTCTCTGGCGGCATGGCCTCGATGTCTTCCTTGGTTAGCCCCATTTCCTTGAGAATGCTGTCGCGCATGCGCTCAGCAGGCGTCTTGGCCATGTAGGCCTTGAACTCCTGCAGGGCGCGGTCGCTCTTGTCGACCTTCTGGCTGGTGTCCACACGGCCACTCTCGACACTGGTTTGCGCCGTGCCCGCCGAGGTCGTCTGCATGGAGACGCGCAGGCGCGCGAATCCTTCCTCGGTGGCCTGCTGGGC
This sequence comes from Pseudomonas sp. FG29, assembly GCF_057809355.1. Lineage (NCBI taxonomy): Bacteria > Pseudomonadati > Pseudomonadota > Gammaproteobacteria > Pseudomonadales > Pseudomonadaceae > Pseudomonas > Pseudomonas sp. FG29. Next base: position 225,479 of record NZ_JBMDJU010000002.1, read on the forward strand.
TTGGTAATCGCGCGCAGCGCTGGCGTCCACGGTGCGTTGACTGGGCACCACGGCCGGAGCACTGAAAAGAGAGTCCTTCTGCTGCTCTTCGCCACGTTTGCCGGTCTTGAACTCCATGAGTGACAGGCTGCCGTAGCCTCCCACACCTGCAATCGTGCTCATGGCTGATCCTCATCGATAGAATGCAGGAGACAGCCGATCAACTCTCATGCCAGTCGAGAATTACTACGTAACCAATTGATTTAAATAAATTAAAGTCAGATGCCCCTGAACAGAACGCGGCAACGTACTGCCGCAGACGGCAAGGGCTTGCCGCCTGCGGAAGCTTCAGCGGTCGCTCATCTGGTGAAAGGCGTCCAGCGTGGCACGAGTCAGATCCACTGCGGAGAACTTGGTCAGCACGGCATTGGCGCCGACCGAACGGGCTTTCTCGGTGTTCATGGTGCTGTCGAGGGAGGTGTGCAGCAGGACGTAAGTGCCGCCGATGTCGTGGCTGCGCCGAATCTCCTGAACCAGGTTGTAGCCATCCAGCTCAGGCATCTCAATATCCGACACCAATAGCTCGAAGGGCATGCCGGCCTGCTGGTAATCATGCAACTGCTGCAACGCCGCCTGGGCGCTGCGCACGGCCGTGCAATCCAAACCCAGTTGGCGCAGGACGTTGAGCGTCTGCTGCAAGGCGACCTGGGAGTCGTCGACGATCAGTACGCGCCGGCCTTGCAGCAGTTGCGCGTCCTGTTGCTCCAGCAACTGGCCAACAGGTGCCTCCTCCACTGGAGGCGCGATGTCGTGCAGCACCTTCTCGATATCGAGCACCTGAACGATGCCGTCTTCGAGTTGCGTGACACCGGTAATGAAGGCGCGGCTGCCAGAGCCGGCAGGTGGTGGGCGCACGTCGCGGGTCGAGCACTGCACGATGCGCTCGACGTTCTTCACATGCAGGCCCTGACGCGAGCGGCTCAGCTCGGTGACGATCAGGCAGCCATCATCTTCGCTGTTGCCGCCACGCTCACCGATGGCGCTGGCCAGGTCGATCACCGTAACCGCCGAGCCACGCAGCGTGGCGATACCCAGGACATTTGGGTGGCGGCTGGGCAGCTTGGTCAGGGGCGGACAAGGGATGATCTCGTTGACCTTGAGCAGGTTGATCCCGAGCAGCCTGCCGCTATGCAGACGAAACAACAATAGCGATAGCGCGTCGCCGGTGACGAGACTCATTGGGGGTTCCTTGAACTGTCGAAATCTAGGGGTATAGCGACCGCATGGCCGCGGACTTTAATCCGCAGCCAGCTTCAGCGCGACCCGACCACGATCCGGGCAGGTTTCCATGTAGCGATGCGCGGCGACGAAATCGTCGAAATCGAACACCTTGTCGATCACCGGCGTCAGCAGTCGATCAGCCGTCATCTGGTTGATGTGCGTAAGGGCACGTTGCACGGCCTCATCATTGGGCTCGATGCCCAACTCCGGGCAGCCGGTGAAGTCCAGCACGCAATGGCGGAAGAACTGCAGGTGCTTCTTGAAGGCGGCACAGGCCGGGAAAGCGGTGTCGTTGCCACCGTTGTTACCGTACAGAATCAGCTTGCCACGCGGGGCGGCGATGTCGCCGAGTAGCTTCATCTGCGGGCCGGCACACTGATCGAGGATGACTTCGACACCCTTGCCTTCGGTGTAACGCTCGATCTCCAGCACCAGATCCTGCTCTTCGGTGACGATCACCTTGTCCGCTCCCAGCGAACGCAAGAACTCGCGGTCGTCCGGCGAGCTGGTGGAGACGACCACCTTCGCACCCAAGGCCTTGGCCAGTTGCACGGTCTGCGGTGCCAGGCAGCGGGACGCCTCGGTGATCAGCACATGCTGACCAGGCTTGAGGTGAGCAAGATCGATCAGGGCCAGGTAGCCGAACAGCAAGGCGCTGTAATGCACGCTGGCTTCGACCGGGCTGAGCACATCCGGATAACGAGTCAGGGCATGCCGGGGCATCAACACCAGATCGCCCCAGGTCGGATAACGGTTCGGCGTGCTGGCGGGAAAACCCGCAACGGCGGTGCCGACTTCCAGGCCTTCTACGCCTTCGCCCAGCGCGGCCACGGTGCCCGCCAGTTCGAAGCCGGTACCGGCCGGCAACTTGGCCTGCTCGGCCGCCAGGTTCTGCCGCCACAACACGTCCTTCCAGCCCAGCCCGACGGCCTGCACGCGCACCAGCACTTCACCCGGACCGGGTACAGGCGTCGGAACCTCTTCGTACTGGAGCACATCGGCATCGCCGAACTTATGAAAACGGATCATGCGGGACATCGCTTACCTCGAGCTTGATCGCGGATTAACACTTCAATGACTGTGGACTCTATCCGCTGTGTGGCGGTGGCACTATCCGACTCTATCGATAGTCGTCATGCCTGTCAGTGATTCGGCGCCTTTCAATACGCCTCGCACTGCCCGTACTATTGCCGGGGCAAAGGCTCTCATTTGCACCGCCGTGCTGACAAGGCCCGTTTTCCTCGGATGGTATCTGGATGAATCGCAACGACCTGCGTCGCCTCGATCTGAACCTGCTGATCGTCTTCGAGACATTGATGCACGAACGCAGCGTAACCCGGGCCGCAGAGAAGCTCTTTCTCGGTCAGCCAGCGATCAGCGCCGCGCTCGCACGCCTGCGCACCCTGTTCGATGATCCGCTGTTCGTCCGCACCGGCCGCAGCATGGAGCCGACTCCGCGTGCGCAGGAGATCTTCGCCCTGCTCTCGCCGGCACTGGATTCCATCTCCACGGCGGTCAGCCGCGCCGCGGACTTCGACCCGGCCACCAGCAAGGCGGTATTTCGCATCGGTCTGTCCGACGATGTCGAGTTCGCCCTGCTGCCCGCCCTGCTCCGCCGCCTGCGCGCCGAAGCGCCTGGCGTGGTACTGGTCATCCGCCGCACCAACTACCTGATGATGCCGAGCCTGCTCGCCTCCGGCGAAATCTCCGTGGGCGTGGCCTACACCGACGAGCTACCTGCCAACGCCAAGCGCAAGGTGCTACGCCGGAGCAAGGCCAAACTGCTGCGCGCCGACTCCATACCTGGCGCGCTGAGCCTGGATGACTACTGCGCCCGCCCCCATGCGCTGGTGTCTTTCGCTGGCGACCTCACTGGCTTCATCGACGACGAGCTGGCCAAGCTCGGACGCAAACGCCACGTGGTGCTGGCCGTGCCACAGTTCAACGGCCTCGGCACGCTGCTGGCGGAAACCGACATCGTCGCCAGCGTGCCTGACTACACCGCCGCTGCCCTGACCGCCGCCGGCGGCCTGCGTGCAGAAGACTTGCCGCTGCAAACCCAGACTTTCGAGCTGCACATGGCCTGGCGTGGCGCCCAGGACAACGATCCGGCCGAGCGCTGGCTGCGTTCGCGCATCCAGATGTTCTGTGGCGATCCGGACAGCCTGTAGCGCACCTCAGGCGTTACATTTCGCCGATTGGCGAATGCCTCAGCGCATTACTGTTTTCAATTCAGTACCGCTATTTATTGGCAACATCGTCGAGAAGGTAGCCTTTCCGCGTCGAGGCGGTGTGTTCGGCCTTTGAAGATCCGCTTCCGCAAGCGGATGAGACGTGAGCCAAATCAATCTGCGCCCGTGAGCCCCCTGCGGCGTCCCATCAGTCACATCACCACCACAGACGCTCCATAATCATTGGCGATGATATTGAACTTCATGGCGTTCGATTAGTCGCTCGCCATGCGTCGCCGCAGACTCCGCCCATTCACAAATCCGACTGGCGGAGTCACCCATGGAACAGCATCACAAGAACATCTGGATATTCCCCCTGGCCCTCGCCGGCGCCCTGCTACTGAGTGGCTGCGAGCAAGCGCCACAAGCCCAGGCGCAAATGGCGGCGCCCAAGGTCAGCGTGGCCGAGGTCATCGAACAATCCGTCAACGAGTGGGACGAGTTCACCGGTCATCTGGAAGCGCCGCAATCGGTTGAGATTCGCCCACGCGTGTCCGGCTACATCGACCGCGTCGCCTTCGACGAAGGCAGCCTGGTGAAGAAAGGCGATCTGCTGTTCCAGATCGACCCGCGCCCGTTCCAGGCCGAGGTCAAACGTCTCGAAGCGCAACTGCAGCAAGCCCGCGCCAACCAGGCTCGCGCCGTCAACGAAGCCCGTCGTGGCGAGCGCCTGCGCCAGAGCAACGCCATCTCCGCCGAACTGGCCGACGCGCGTGCCAGTGCCGCCACTGAAGCCCAGGCGCAGGTCGCGTCGATCCAGGCTGAGCTGGACAACGCCCGCCTCAACCTCGGCTTCACCCGTATCACCGCGCCCATCGACGGTCGCGTCAGCCGTGCCGAAATCACCCTGGGCAACCTGGTCAATGCCGGCACTAGCCTGCTGACCTCGGTGGTTTCCACCGACAAGGTCTACGCCTACTTCGATGCCGATGAACGCGCCTTCCTCAAATACACCGAGCTGGCTCGTGAAGCCGGTACCGATGCTCGTGGCGCCAGCCCGGTGTACCTGGGGCTGTCCGACGAAGCCGGTCACCCGCATCTGGGCCAACTGGACTTCCTCGACAACCAGGTCAACCCACGCACCGGCACCATCCGTGGCCGCGCCGTGTTCGACAATCAGGATGGCCGCTTCACCCCGGGCCTTTACGCACGCCTGAAGCTGGTAGGCAGCAAGCCCTACGCCGCCACCCTGATCAAGGACGAAGCGGTCGGCACCGACCTGGGCAAGAAGTACGTGCTGGTGCTCGGCACGGACAACACCGTGGCCTACCGCCCCATCGAGCTGGGACCGAAGCTCGAGGGCCTGCGCATCGTCCGCAGCGGCCTGAGCAAGGGCGAGAAGATCGTCGTCAACGGCCTGCAGCGGGCCATGCCGGGCGCCGCCGTCGATCCGCAACCGGTGGCCATGGCCGATGCCGACACCCTGGCGCAACTGGCGCGCATGCGTGAAGCCGCCGCTGACAGCCAGCCGCCACGCGTTGCCGCCGAAACCACCGCTACCCGCTCGCCGCGCGGCTGATCGCGCCTGCGCGACTTGAGGACAGAGCCATGAATTTCTCGCAATTCTTCATCCAGCGGCCGATCTTCGCCGCCGTGCTGTCGTTGCTGATCCTGATCAGCGGCGCCATCTCGTTGTTCCAGTTACCGATCAGCGAATACCCGGAAGTGGTGCCGCCCACCGTGGTGGTGCGCGCCAACTTCCCCGGCGCCAACCCCAAGGTGATCGGTGAGACCGTCGCCTCGCCGCTGGAGCAGGCCATCGTCGGCGTGGAAGGCATGCTCTACATGTCGTCGCAGTCGACCAACGACGGCAAGCTGACACTGACCGTGACCTTCGCCCTCGGCACCGATCTGGACAACGCCCAGGTGCAGGTGCAGAACCGCGTCACTCGCACCATGCCAACGCTGCCCACCGAAGTGCAGCGCCTCGGCGTGACCGTGGACAAGGCCTCCCCGGATCTGACCATGGTGGTGCACCTGACCTCGCCGGACAATCGCTACGACATGCTCTACCTGTCCAACTACGCCGCGCTCAACATCAAGGACGAGCTGGCGCGCCTGGACGGCGTGGGCGACGTGCAACTGTTCGGCATGGGCAACTACTCGCTGCGCGTATGGCTGGATCCGAACAAGGTAGCTTCGCGCGGGCTGACCGCCACCGATGTGGTCAATGCCATTCGTGAGCAGAACCGCCAGGTCGCCGCCGGTGCTCTCGGCGCACCGCCGTCTGATGCCGGTAACAGCTTCCAATTGTCAATCAACACCCAGGGCCGACTGGTCAGCGAGGAAGAGTTCGAGAACATCATCATTCGTGCTGGCGACGACGGTGAGATTACCCGCCTGCGCGACATCGCCCGCATCGAGTTGGGCTCCAACCAGTACGCCCTGCGTTCGCTGCTGAACAACCAGCCGGCCGTGGCCATCCCGGTGTTCCAGCGCCCTGGCTCGAATGCCATCGCCATCTCCGATGAGGTGCGCGCACGCATGGCCGAGCTGAAGCAGAGCTTCCCGCAGGGCATGGACTACGAGATCGTCTACGACCCCACCATCTTCGTCCGTGGTTCCATCGAGGCGGTGGTGCACACCCTGCTCGAAGCCATCGTGCTGGTGGTGCTGGTGGTGATCCTGTTCCTGCAGACCTGGCGCGCCTCGATCATTCCGCTGGCCGCTGTGCCGGTGTCCTTGATCGGTACCTTCGCCGTGATGCACCTGCTCGGTTTCTCGCTCAACGCCCTGTCGCTGTTCGGCCTGGTGCTGGCCATCGGCATCGTGGTGGACGACGCCATCGTCGTGGTGGAGAACGTCGAGCGCAACATCGGCCTGGGCAAATCGCCAGTGGAAGCCACGCGCCAGGCCATGAAGGAAGTCACCGGCCCCATCGTCGCCACCGCCCTGGTGCTGTGCGCCGTATTCGTGCCGACCGCGTTCATTTCCGGCCTCACCGGGCAGTTCTATCAGCAGTTCGCGCTGACCATCGCCATCTCCACGGTGATCTCGGCGATCAACTCGCTGACCCTGTCGCCGGCGCTGGCCGCTGTGCTGCTCAAGGATCACCACGCGCCCAAGGATGGCTTCTCGCGCCTGCTCGACAAGCTGTTCGGTGGCTGGTTGTTCGGCCCGTTCAACCGCGTGTTCGACCGCGCCAGCCATGGTTACGTCGGCACCGTGCGTCGCGTTCTGCGTGGCAGCAGCATCGCCATGCTGGTCTATGGTGGCCTGCTGGTGCTCGGCTACCTGGGCTTCTCCAGCACCCCGGCCGGCTTCGTGCCGCAGCAGGACAAGCAGTACCTGGTGGCCTTCGCCCAGTTGCCCGATGCCGCCACCCTCGACCGTACCGAGTCGGTGATCAAGCGCATGAGTGAGATCGCCGCCAAGTACCCGGGCGTGGAAAACACCGTGTCCTTCCCGGGCCTGTCGATCAATGGCTTCACCAATAGCCCGAACAGCGGCATCGTCTTTGTCACCCTCAAGGACTTCGACCAGCGCAAGGACAAAAGCCTGTCGGCTGGCGCCATCGCGGCCGCACTCAACGGTCAGTTCAGCGAGATCCAGGACGCCTACATCGCTATCTTCCCGCCGCCACCGGTACAGGGGCTGGGCACCATCGGCGGCTTCCGCCTGCAGATTCAGGATCGCGGCAACCTGGGCTATGAGGAGCTGTACACGCAGACGCAGAACATCCTCAACAAGGCTCGTCAGTTGCCGGAGCTGAACCCGATGTCGGTGTTCACCAGCTATCAGGTCAACGTGCCGCAGGTCGATGCCGCTATCGACCGTGAGAAGGCCAAGACCCACGGCGTGGCCATCAGCGACATCTTCGACACCCTGCAGGTGTACCTGGGTTCGCTGTATGCCAACGACTTCAACCGCTTCGGCCGCACCTATCAGGTCAACGTCCAGGCCGACCAGCAGTTCCGTCTGGAACCGGAGCAGATCGGCCAGCTCAAGGTGCGTAACAACCGTGGCGAGATGGTGCCGCTGTCGACCTTCGTCAAGGTCGATGACAGCGCCGGCCCTGACCGGGTGATGCACTACAACGGCTTCCTCACCGCTGAGATCAATGGCGCCGCCGCACCGGGCTACAGCTCCGGCCAGGCCGAGGCCGCCATCGCCAAGTTGCTGGAGGAGGAATTACCCAACGGCATGACCTACGAATGGACGGATCTGACCTACCAGCAGATTCTCGCCGGCAACACCGCTGTGTTCATCTTCCCGCTCTGCGTACTGCTGGCCTTCCTCGTGCTGGCCGCCCAGTACGAGAGCTGGAGCCTGCCGCTGGCAGTGATCCTGATCGTGCCGACCGTGCTGCTCTCGGCCATCACCGGGGTGATCCTGGCCGGTAGCGACAACAACATCTTTACCCAGATCGGCCTGATCGTACTGGTGGGCCTGGCGTGCAAGAACGCCATCCTCATCGTCGAGTTCGCCAAGGAGAAACAGGAAGAAGGCCTCGATCGCGTCGCCGCCGTGCTGGAAGCCTGCCGCCTGCGTCTGCGCCCGATCCTGATGACCTCCATCGCCTTCATCATGGGCGTGGTGCCGCTGGTACTGAGTTCCGGGGCCGGTGCCGAAATGCGCCATGCCATGGGCGTGGCGGTGTTCAGCGGGATGATCGGCGTGACCTTCTTCGGCCTGCTGCTGACGCCGGTGTTCTACGTACTGATCCGCGCCTTCGTGGAGAAACGCCAAGCGCGCAAAGCCACCCGCCTGCAGGAGGTACACGCATGAAGGCCTTGACCCCCGCCCTGCTCGCCCTGGCCCTGTCGGCCTGCGCCGTAGGCCCGGACTACCGGGTACCCGAAACCGACCCGGCGCGCATTGCCGCGCTGGAGGCCGGCGACTATGACCGCACGCGCTTCGATACAGCCTGGTGGCAGCAGTTCGACGACCCGACACTGAACCAGCTGGTGCAGCGCTCACTGGCGGACAACCGCGAGCTGCGCGTGGCCTTCAGCCGCCTGCGCGCGGCGCGGGCGATCCGCGATGACCTGGCCAATGATCGTTTGCCCACTGTCACCAGCCGCGCCAGTGGCGAATTCGGCAAGGCCCAGCAGCCGCCGACCACGGACGAGCGCATTCGCCAGGAACGCTACGATCTGGGCCTGGACACGGCCTGGGAGCTCGACCTGTTCGGCCGTATTCAGCGCCAACTGGAGGCCAGTGAGGCGCGCATCGAAGTGGCCGAGGCCGACTACTACCAGATTCAGGTCAGCCTGATCGCCGAACTGGTGGATGCCTACGGCACGCTGCGCGGTGCGCAGCTGCGTGAACATATCGCCCTGGAAAACCTGAAGAACCAGCAGGAATCGCGCGCCATCACCGAACAACTACGCGATGCCGGTATCGGCAGCGAGCTGGACGTGCTGCGCGCCGATGCCCGCCTAGCGGCGGTGGAAGCCAGCGTGCCGCAGTTGCAGGCGCAGCAGGTGCGTGCGCGCAACCGCATCGCTACCCTGCTCGGCCAGCGTCCGGAGCAACTGGAGGTGGATCTGGCGCCCAAGCCGCTGCCAGCCATCGCCAAGGCCCTACCAATTGGCAACCCGGCCGAGCTGCTGCGCCGACGCCCGGATGTGCAGGCCGCCGAACGGCAACTGGCGGTGGCTACGGCCGAAGTCGGCGTGGCCACGGCTGACCTGTTCCCCCGGGTGAGCCTGTCGGGTTTCCTCGGCTTTACCGCCGGGCGCGGCTCGCAGCTTGGCGCCTCGGCTGCGCGGGCTTGGGCAGTGGCACCGACCATCAGTTGGGCAGCCTTCGACCTGGGCAGCGTGCGGGCGCGCCTGCGCGGTGCCGAAGCCGATGCCGATGGCGCCCTGGCGCAGTACGAACAACAGGTACTGCTGGCCCTGGAGGAATCGGAGAACGCCTTCAGCGACTACGGCAAGCGCCAGCAACGCCTGATCGCCCTGGTGCGCCAGGCCGAAGCCAGCCGTGCAGCGGCGCAGCAGGCGGCAATTCGTTACCGCGAAGGCACGGTGGACTTCCTCGTGCTGCTCGATGCCGAGCGCGAGCGCCTGGCCGCCGAAGACGCCCAGGCCTCGGCCGAGGTCGAGCTGTACAGCGGTATCGTGGCGATCTACAAGGCGCTCGGTGGCGGCTGGCAACCACAGGCCTGAAACGGCTCTCCCCGGTCGGCAGCCTTGCCGACCCTCCTCAGCCTCAGGCGCTTCGTGCTCCTGAGGCTTTTTTACGCGCCTGAATCACACTCCACGCGGTTACGCCCTTGCTGCTTGGCGCGGTACAGCGCAGCGTCAGCCCGCTGCAAGAGCTGCTCCGGCTCGCCTGCAGGGGTAGCCGCCATCGCGGCGACGCCAATGCTCAGGGTGACCCTGCCGTAAGGCGAACCGCTGTGCGGAAGACGCAGAGCATGCATGGCCTCGATCAGCTTCTCGGCCCGTTGCAGAGCGCCGGCCAACTCGGTGCCGGGTGCCAGAAAGACGAACTCCTCGCCCCCATAGCGGGCGACGAAATCCGTCGAACGGCCAAGGGTTGCCTCCAACGTCTGCGCGATCTGTCGCAAACAGGCATCGCCCGCCGGGTGGCCATAGAGGTCGTTGTAAGCCTTGAACCAGTCCACATCCATGATGGCCAACGCCAGCGGCGTGGCAGTGCGTTGCGCCTGGCGCCATTGCTGGGCGAGCACGGCATCGAACTGTCGGCGGTTGCCAATTCCGGTCAGCGCGTCGGTGACGCTCAACGTCTCCAGGCGCTGATTGAGCACCTGCAACTCCTGTGTGCGCGCCTGTACGCGCTGTTCCAGCTCACGCTCGGAACGCTGCAGGGTTTCCACCAGTTGCGCCTGGGCCTGCAGCAATTGCGCCTGGGCGCGCATCTTTTCCTGGCGCATGACGTTGATTCGGTCGGCCAGGGCGAAGGCCAGCAGGAGCATCTCCAGCGACGAGCCCAGTTGCAGGCCATCGACGGTGAACACGTTGGTCGGCAGGATGCCCATTGCACGTAGTGTGGTACTGGCGCCGCCAAGTATCAGCAGGCCAAAGGCCGCCAGGAAGAAATAGGCACCGCGTTGACGCTTCAGGGCGCAAGCGAGCGCGACGGCGATCATCGCCAGTGCAGTGAGCAGGTTGAACACGATGGCCACACGCGCCACCTGCGGCAGTGCCAGGCCATAGATCACTGGCGTGACCAGGTACACGGCAATCATCGCCAGCAGCAGTCGGTCGCCCCAGGGCGATATCCGTGGGGTCTGCAGCATCTTCCGCATGAACAGCATCAGCGTGCACAACGCCAGCGAGGCGCTGCTGTAATAGGCAACGTTGGAATTGAGCGTAAAGCCGAACAGGCTCCAGTCTGGAGCCATGCCGTTCTTGATGGTCAGAAGGCTGACGGCGCATAGCACGAAAGCCACATACAGCAGGTAGATGCGTTCGCGCAAGGCGATGAACAGCATCAGGTTGAACAGGATCATCGCTACCGCGATACCTACATAGCCGCTGCGCGCCATGTAGTCATCACGCTCGTAGGCATGGAAGGCTGACGGTGACCAGAGCTGCAACGGTACCAACAGGCCGATGCTCGACTGCACACGCAGGTAGATCACCTGTTGCGAGCGCGCTGGCAGCTCGACCGGGAAGACGAAGTTGCGGTTGGCATAGGCTTTGGTGGTAAATGGCCGGTCGGCACCGGTGCGCCAGACCTGATAACCGCCCTGTCCGTCCGCAATATAGGCATCAACCATGGAGATACGCGGGTTTTCCACCACCAGCAGGCGCGTGAGCGCTACATCGCTGGAGTTGCCTAGCGACAGACGAAACCAGTAGGCCGAACGGGTGAAGCCCAGGGCGAAAGCAGCGCTTTCCTTCCTCTCATGGCGCATACGGCCAGTTAGCGCGGCGCTACTCACTTCCGCCAAGTTCAGCGCCTGGCCAGGGTCTTCCAGTACGCCTACGTAAGTCGTCAACGACACCGGGGAATGGTCGCCCTGCGCAACGTCGAGATGTACGCCATCGGCCCACGCTGGCAGCGCGAGCGCCAAGCCTAGCCAAAGCCAGATAAGAAGCCGATGAACGTTCATGAATGGGTATCGACTGGAGCGTCGAGAGGCTCCAGCTCGCAAGTGAGCATGTCGCAGAGTTTACAAGACAAGGTGAAAAGGCGGGAAAAATGTAGCGAACATTCACGAGCAAGGTCTAAATCAGCGTGTTTCAATGCTCTACAGCGCTCTGCCCGAAAGCCTGTGACGACGCGATAAAGCCTTGGCCTTGAAGAGCTGGAGTAGCATCGACTACGCCTGGAGCATCTGATTTCAGCCAACTCTGCGTTATGAGGCGGTGATATGCATGTACTGACGAAGGTAAAGTGGTGGGCCACGCCCCGAACCATCGGAAATGTTCATGTCTCCCGACCAGATCGCCCGTTTCTGCCTGAATCTGCCCGGCGCCCGCGAAGACCTCAAATGGGGCAGCAACCGCGTGTTCTCGGTGGCCGGTAACAAGATGTTCGCCATCCTCGACTTCCTCGGCGAGGATCTGGCCTTCAAGGTCGACAGCGACCTGTTCCTCGGTTACGTGGATCGTCCCGGTATCCGTCCGGCGCCCTACCTGGCGCGGGCGTACTGGATCAGCATGAGCGCCCAACGCTTACCGCTGGGCGAGGCCGAGCTAAGCGAGTTACTGACACGCTCGCATCAGTTAGTGGTGCGCCGCCTGCCCAAGCGCCTGCAACCGGGGCTATTGCTATAGAGGTTCAGGCATCTCCAGGCGAATGACCCGCCGCCGCTGCAGGCTCACCGGCGGCTCGAAGACCTGATGGTAGTACGCCCTGGCCAGACGGCTGATCAACCCCGTGCGTTGGGCCTGCGGCAGCAGTTCCTGCAGCAAAAGATGCAGCTCCGGGCGCGCTGGGGATACGTAGAGAATGTGATCCTGCGCGTAGGTGAATACCAGGTTCCGCTCCACCTTCAGGTCGCCGTGCTGCATCCACTCCAGTGCCATTTCATGAGCGCCACGGGGTAGATAATCGATCCGCCGCGTCGGTGAAGCCACCATGCGGTAGAGCCGTTTCCAGTCGCCGTCGATGGTCGCCACTGGCAGGCCGTTGGCTTCCCAGATGGCTCGATCCGCCCAGGCCGTGCCCATGCCTGCCACCTGCTGCAGGCCACGAAAATCGTCCAGGCTCTGCACCGGGTCGTACAGCGCCTGGCTGCCTCTGGGAATGAACAGGATGCGCTGGTTGACCAGGTTGTCGGTCATGGCCACGCGGACGGGCAGAAACCTGTGATCACGTTCGGCCGTTGGCCCAAGGATCAGTACGCTGATATCGCCACGTTGCAGCATGAGTTCCAGGCGCGTCATCGGCAGGTTGCCAAGCTCTTGCACAGTGGCTGAATGCTCCCCGAGGGCCAGTGTCTCTTCGAGCACCATACGGGTATAGGCAACCGACTCAGGTGTACCGCCCAGGCTCAGTTGCACCGTCGCAGAGGCTTGCACCGAACCAAGGAAACCACCCAGTAGAAACAGTCCCAGCGCATGGATACAGAGCCCAAGGCGCTGGGCGATACGGGCTTTGCCCGGGTTTCTTGTTATTGTTTTCATGACAACGTTGCTCTCGCCAGGCAGGCGGAATCCGTCACAGGCAGACTCCGAGCCTCAACATAGCCGCTTGACACGCTGCAAGGCCAGCGTGCCCATCTGGCTACGGCATGAGCAACGGGATGTGGCGGGCAATGTAGACGCCGTCGAACAACAACAGATCGATCCAGAACACCTGATGTGCGACCACGATCAGCCAGAAGACAGACTGATAGGACGCCTTGCGCGTCTTGTGGCGAAAGGTCTGCTGCGCAATCAGCGCGCCAGGCCAGCCACCCGCCAGCTCGACCAGGTGCAAGGTCTGCTCCGGCGTACGCCGCCCGCCTTGCTGCGCGCTGCGCTTGTCCATCCAGTACTGCAGGAAGCTGATCAGGCTGGCGCCGAGGTACAGCGGCAATAGCCACCATAAGGTGCCGCGCAGTTGCAGCGCAGCGCCGAACAGCGGCAGCGCACACAGCAGCACGAACAACACCGCCTTGGCGGTGAAATGACGGACGGGGCCTTCAACCTGACTGCGTCGCTTGGCGCGCGGCGCCTTGCTTGGCGCACTGGCTTTGGCGCTCTGCCTGGTGGTCGGTTTGCGGCGGATCGCCTGGCGATCCAGACTCAATTCACCGGCCAGGCGCATGTGCTCGGCACGCGGCCTGCCCTGCCCATCGCGCCCCTCGACATAGAGCACGTCATCGCCAGCCTGGGGCCGCCGCTCTCCGCGCATTACCGAGATATGGGCGAACAGCTCGTTACCGCCGTCTTGCGGCTGGATGAAGCCGAAGCCCTTGTCGTCGTTCCAGCTTTTCAGGCGTCCCTGGCGTTCCTTCACGGTTGCGCGGTGCTCCAGTCGATCAGATGCAGTTGCCAGGTCGCCAGAATCACCAGGCCAAAGGCGATGCGGTACCAGGCGAATACGGCGTAGCTGTGATTGGCGATGAACTTGAGCAGCACGCGCACGGTGATCATCGCCACGATGAAGGTGGTGACGAAGCCGATGGCGAAGATCGGCAAATCCGAAAGCTGCAGGATGTGGCGATACTTGAACAGCGAATACACGGTCGCCGCGACCATGGTCGGCATCGCCAGGAAGAACGAGAACTCGGTGGCGGCCTTGCGTGACAGGCCGAAGACCAGACCGCCGATGATGGTCGCGCCGGAGCGCGAGGTGCCGGGAATCAGCGCCAGGCATTGGGCGAAACCGACTTTCAGGGCCAGGCTCCAGGTCATGTCGTCGACCGTTTCAGCTTTGATCGCGTGCTGACGCTTCTCAGCCCAGAGCATGATCACCCCACCGACGATGAGCGCCGTGGCCACGGTGATCGGGTTGAACAGCCAGTGTTCGATGAGACTGGCGAACGCCAGGCCGAAGACCACGGCAGGGATGAACGCCAGCAGCAGGTTGAAGGTGAAACGCTGCGCCTTGCGCTCCCGCGGCAAGCCCCAGATCACGCCCAGTACGCGGGCACGGAACTCCCACATCACCGCCAGGATGGCACCCAGTTGAATGATGATCTTGAACGCGGTGGCGGTTTCACCATTGAAGCCCAGCAGGTCGCCCACCACGATCAGGTGGCCGGTGCTGGAAATTGGCAAAAACTCGGTTAGACCTTCGACTACGCCCAGAATCAGGGCCTGAAAGGCCAGCCAGATATCCATCATTCCCCCAGAAGTCGCGGCAAATGCCAAAAATAGTAGAAGCGTTGTCCCGGCGCTGGGACAGAGACCTACCGCAGAGGTTCCTTGCAACGGTCTGGCTCGATGAAGATTCAGCTTCCCTGCCAAGCTGCCGAAATGCTATCAGAGAACCCGAGTAAAAGAGCGCTCCGCTTCAGTACAGCGCTTTTTGGATCTCCGAGCATAACGACAAAAAACGGGGAATCACCCATGAACAGTTTGCGCAGTATCCCCATCAGCCGTCGCCTCTGGCTGATCCTTGCCTTGGCCATCTGCATGCTGGTGGTGCTTGGCTGCTTCATGCTGCAACAGATCAACACCGACCTTTACGCCGGCAAGTCGGAAAAGACCGAGCATGTGGTGCAGACCGCTGCCGGGATTCTCAAGTACTACCAGGGGCTCGAAGCCGCCGGCACGCTGAGCCGGGATCAGGCCCAGAAGCAGGCCATGGCAGTGATCCGCGAGCTGCGCTACGACGGCCAGGAGTACTTCTGGATCAACGACCAGCAGCCGGTCATGATCATGCACCCGACCAACCCCAAGCTCGAGGGCCAGAATCTGTCGGGTCTGAAGGATCCGGACGGCAAGGCGCTGTTCAACGAGATGGTGGCCATCACGCGCAGTCAGGGTGCCGGACACGTGGACTACCGCTGGCCCAAGCCTGGCGCCAGTGAGCCAATTCCGAAGATTTCCTATGTGGAGTTGTTCCAACCCTGGGGCTGGATCATCGGCTCTGGCGTTTACGTCAACGACGTGCAGGCCGAGTTTCGCGCCCAGGTGCTCAAGGCATCGGCCATCGGCCTGTCGATTGCCGTGCTGCTGGCCGCTCTGGTCTTGCTCATCTCGCGTAGCATCTCGCGTCCGCTGCAGGATGCCGTGGCCGCCATGGCCAATATCGCCAGTGGCGAAGGCGATCTGACGCGCAACCTCGACACTCACGGCCGCGACGAACTCACCGCTCTGGCGGGGCATTTCAACGTCTTTACCGACAAGCTCCGGGGTGTCATCCGCCAGTTGCTCGACTCCTCCAGCTCGCTGGATCAGGCAGCGCGCAGCCTGGGCAACATTTCCAGCGAAGCGCAGTTGCACAGCCAACAGCAGGCGCAGCAAATGGCGCTGGTAGCCACTGCGGTCAATCAGGTGACCTATGGCGTACAGGACGTCGCAAAGAACGCCGAGCAGGCATCCAGCGAAGTGCACACGGCCGAGAATCAGGCCAGCCAGGGGCAGCACAGCATTGATGCCAGCCTGCAACAGATCGAACAGTTGTCCGGCACCATCGCCAAGGCAGTCGAGGTGATTCAGTCGCTGGCCACCGAGAGCACGCAGATCGGCGGCGTGCTGGAGGTGATCCGCTCGATCGCCGAGCAGACCAACCTGCTCGCGCTCAACGCCGCCATCGAAGCGGCGCGTGCCGGTGATCAGGGCCGAGGCTTCGCCGTGGTAGCCGACGAGGTGCGCCTGCTGGCCCAGCGCACCCAGCAATCCACCTCCGAAATCCAGACCATGATCGAGCGCCTGCAGACCAATTCCGAGGCGGCGGTCAAGGTTATCAACGACAGCCACCAGGCCTCGCAGCAGACCATCGAGCAGGCTGGCCTGGCTGGCCAGAGCCTGAGCCAGATCACCCAATCGCTGCGCAACCTGACCGGTCTAAACGCCTCGATCGCCAGTGCCACGCTGCAGCAAACGCATGTCGTCGACGACATCAACCGCAACGTCACCCAGACGGCCAGCCTCGCTCACAACACCGCAGAAGCGGCCGAGCAGTCCAGCGCCGCCAGTCAGCATCTCCAGCAGCTAGCCGGGCAGATTCACCGTTTGCTTGGCCAGTTCCGCGTGTAACGAGGCGCACATGAGCATGATGGAACACCAGGAAGTCGACTTCAGCAGGCCGCAGAACCAGGATCTGGTCTGGGATCTCGACAGCATGGCGCGCCGTGAACTGGCGGAGCGCTTCATCAAGCTGTTCGAGAACCGCCTGTGCGTCTATTCCGAGTCGGTGGGCCAGCTCTACACCAACTACAGCCTGCACTTTCCCAGCGAACTGGGGCGCAAGATGGTCGTGTTGCCCAACCCCTATGCCTTTCATGACACCTTGCACGGCATCGACGCCCAGGCCATTCGCAAGACCGGCCTGTGCGTGTTGCCAGGCAAGGTACAAGGCAAGGCGGGTCTGTTGCTCAGCACGCAGATCAAAGGGCAAGGCCCGGCCCCACGGTGCATGCCATTCAAAGCGGCCCTGGCCCAGATCATCAGCCAGCAGAAAAAGGTCGGCGACCTGTTCCTGCCGGTGCTGGTCAAAGGCGACCTGCGTGAATTCAACCAGCAGATGCCCTACCTGCATCTGCACAGGCTGCAGGTGGCGCGCTTGACGCGGCTGTCCAGTTTCGAGCGCGACGACATCCAGCACACCATCACGCGCAAGCTGCTGCTTCTCTACCGTCAGGCAGACAGCCTGGTGTGCTGAGCCCGCCAGCCCGCTACAATCGCGCCCCGCCTTTTTCCTGAGGATGCCGGATGTCCTGGCTCGAACTCGTTGCTGCCGCTCTCGGCATCGTCTCGGTGTGGTTGACCGTACGGCAAAACGCCTGGTGCTGGCCCATCGGCCTGGTGATGGTGCTGCTCTATGCCTGGCTGTTCTTCGACTGGCGTCTGTACTCCAACCTGTTGCTGCAGGTGCTGTTCGCCGCGTTGCAGATTTATGGCTGGTGGCAGTGGACACGCGGCGGTGAGCGCCACGACGGCCGCCAGGTCAGCCTGTTGCCCGCTGCCGGTGTGACAAGGGATCTGGCGGCCGGCGTTGCCGGCGCCCTGTTGCTCGGCTACCTGATGGCCCGTTTCACCGATGCCAGCTCGCCTTGGCTGGATGCTGCGCTGACTGCATTCAGCCTGGTGGCGCAATGGTGGATGGCGCAGAAGCGCCTGCAGTGCTGGGCCCTGTGGATCGTGGTCGATCTGTGCTACGTGGCCTTCTTCATCGCCACGGATCTGTACCTGACTGCCGGCCTCTACGCGGCCTTCACCTTGCTGGCCATCAGCGGCTGGCTTGGCTGGCGCCAGGATCCGGCGCTGCGCGGCGCGGCATGAAGGTCATCGTCCTGACCGGCCCGGAGTCGGCCGGCAAGAGCTGGCTGTCGGGGCTTATCGCCGAGCGCTTTGGCGGCGTGGTGGTCGGTGAATACGTTCGCCACTTCATCGAACAGGAACAGCGTGATACCTGCTACGCCGACATCCCGGTGATCGCGCGTGGACAGTTGGCCTGGGAAGATCAGGCGCGCGCCCAGTGCCCGCCACTGCTGATTCTGGATACCCATCTGCTGAGCAACATTCTCTGGAGTCGCAGCCTGTTCGGCGATGTACCGGATTGGCTGGAAAGCGAGCTGCTCAGCCGTCATTACGACCTGCACCTGCTCCTCGACCCACGCGACGTGCCCTGGGTTCAGGATGGGCAGCGCTGCCAACCGGAACTGGCCGACCGCCTGGCATTCCACCAGGCCTGCCGGGACTGGCTGGAAGCCACGGGTCAACGCTTCAGCGCGATCAGCGGCGACTGGCTGCAACGGCGACATCAAGCGCTGCAGCAGGTCGAGGCGCTATTGGCTCAGTGACGCAGCACGCTGGCCCAAGCCACCAGCAGGCTGAGGCACACCACCCACGTCAGCGGTTTGCGCAACAGCGGGTACCAGCGCGGTGCCAATCCGATCCTGACCGCATGCAGATCAGCCAGATACAGGCCGATGAAGGCCAGCAGGAAGATCGGTAGCACCAGCCCCACCATCAAGCCACTGGACAGCGCCAGCCACCCCAGCAGCGGCGGAATCACCGAAAGCCCCAGTTGCAGTTGGGCACGACTGTCCGCCGCCTCCGCACGCATCGCCAGTCCCCAATGAATCGCGCCCATGAAGGCCAGGATCACGGCGGCATAGTCGAGCAGCGCTGCGAGTACGAACGCACGCCAACCGAGCGGTATCAGCCAGATACCCAGGGCGCCACCGATAAAGGGAAGCAAGCCGGCATAACCGAGCATAAGGGCCAGGCGTGGCGGTTTTTCGGCATCGAAGGGATGCATGGGAAATTCCTTGCGCGAGACGAGTTACAGCACATTAGCAGCGTTGCCTGGCCGCTGCTGCGTGATCAGCGCATCCGGTGCTTGTGCAGCAACCGATAGAAGGTCGGCCTCGACACCCCAAGTGCCCGCGCGGCCTGACTCATGTTGCTGGAATAGCGCGTCAGCGCATCGTTGAGCGCCTGGCGTTCGGCACGCAACACGTAATCGGCCAGGGTGTTACCGCTGTCGTCCAGAAACGAAGGCGCTGCCAGTTGCAGATCCTCGGCTGCCATCTGCCGCCCTTGGGCACTCACCAGCGCGTGCAGGACGCGATTACGCAGCTCATCGAGATTGCCCGGCCAGAGGTGCTCAAGCATGGCCTCGATGGCATCGTCGGCAAACAGACCCTCGAAGCGATTCGATCCCGCGCCATAGCGCTTGGCGAAATGCTCGGCCAGTAACAGGATATCGCCGCGCCGGCTCCTGAGCGGCGGCACCTCGATTTGCAAGCGTCCCAACTCGCCGTACAACGGCTCGAGAAAACGTCCGGCGGCAACGGCCGCAGCCAGTTCACCCTGATCCAGCGTCAGTACCCGCACTGCAGGCGCGCTCCGAAGGTAATCGAGCAGCTTCTCCTGCAACAGCGCAGGCATGGCGTCAGCCCCTTCGAGCACCACGCTGGTGCCCGGCTGCCGGAGTGCCCCCACGGATTCATCGAATAGACGTACGTGCAGTTGCTCGACGGCAAGCGCACGGCAATCCAGCTCGACCAGAGGATCATTGGCATGAGCGGATCGGCCATGAAGCAAGCGCGACAACAACGACTTGCCACTGCCCGTCTCGCCACGGATCAGCACGGGCGCCGACTGCGTGGCGTGCTGCTCCACCTGGCGTCGCAAGGTGCGCACCTGGCTGCTGTTGCCAATGAGCTGAGCCACCTGGCGTTCCGCCAGACGCCGCTGCAGACGGGTGCACGCACGCGCCTCACGCAGCGCCTCATGCAAACCGTCCACCCCCTCTGGCAATAGCACCTGTGCCACGCAACCGGCAGCGAAAAACGCCCCCTGGTATGCGTCGAACGGTTGTCGTTCATCGAGCGCGGCAACCCAGCACCAGCCACTGCGCCGCAGCACGCGCAGAATCTCAGGCAGCGCAGCGGCGGAGTCGGCATCGAGGCGAACCAGGGCAACGTCGACCGCGTACTGTGCCGCCTCGGCCAGGCTGGCCTGCTCCACGGCCCATCCATGTGCGTGCAGACGCGGCAGCAGAGCCGCACAATCGGCAGAGGGATTAATCAACAGCACCGGGTGATACGCGGCGAACGGAGCCTCGGACATATTCCTTCCTTGGCGCCAGTATTTTGTAAAACCAATAAAAACAATATGTTGGCGCGCTTAGTTGTAAAACTAGCAATTACTTTGACACCTCTTGGAACGTTTCTCTATATCCATGCTTCCTGTTGGTTATTGCGAGCACCGGGTTATTTGCCTGATGGCAACTTGCCAAGTGCGCAAGGGATTGGCATAACAGCGCAATTCATAAGAACGCCACAAGGAAGTCCCCGATGCGCATGCTCCGCCGTATCATCAAACTTGTCCTGGCAATGGCGCTGATCCTGCTGGCCGTGGTGCTCTACTACGTCGCCTACCCCAACCTGCCGGCCTATGAAAAGCCCGAGCAGCTGCATTACCTCGACCAATGGAGCGAGGCGCAACGCCAGACCTACTACTACACGCCGCAAGGCACCCAGGTTAAGGGGCTGCGCTACGAGTGGTTCACGGCGCTGGAATTGCCCTTCGGCACGGACAAGTTCGCCCGCCCCGAATACCTGGCCCGATTCGGCTTTCTGATCGACCCGCAGCAACAGCCCACGGCGCTCAACCCCGGCAACCTGCCGGTCGGGTTCACCCGCCACCAGGATGACGAAAACGGCGAGCGCTTCCTCGATATCAGCTGCGCGGCGTGCCATACCGGTGAGCTGCGCTATCGTGGCCAGGCCGTGCGCATCGACGGTGGCGCGGCGCTGCACTCGCTGGCCTCGACAGTGCCAACCCTGCGTGGCGGCGGCTTTGGCCAGGCACTCGGCATGAGCATGGCCTTTACCTATTACAACCCGTTGAAGTTCCGCCGCTTCGCTCGCGAGGTACTCGGTGATCAGTATCCGCAAGGGCGTGATCGTTTGCGCGAGGACTTCAAACAGGTACTCGACACCCTGCTGTCAACTGCCGCCAACGACTGGCACCGTGGGCTCTACCCCACCGAAGAAGGCTTCGGCCGCACCGATGCCTTCGGGCGCATCGCCAATACCGTGTTCGGCGGCGCCATCGATCCGGCCAACTACCGCGTTGCCAATGGCCCTGTGAGCTATCCGCAGCTCTGGGATATCTGGAAGTTCGACTGGGTGCAGTGGAACGGCTCGGCCATGCAGCCGATGGCCCGCAACATCGGCGAAGCGCTGGGCGTGGGTGCCACTCTGCAGTTGCTCGATACCCACGGCCAACCCATTGCCGAGGCCGATCGCTATGCCTCCAGCGTTCGCCCGCAGGATCTCTACACCCTCGAAGAGACGCTCAAGCAACTCAAGCCGCCGCACTGGCCGGAACAGGTGCTGGGCAACATCGATCTGCCCCTGGCCAGCCGTGGCAAAGCCCTGTTCAAGGAAAACTGCGCCTACTGCCACGCGCCCGATCCCAAGCCGAAAGATCAGCGCCTGGCGCCCTCGCGCGATCCGGAGTGGCGCATGCATATCGTGCCGACCAGCGTGGTCGGCACCGACCCGACTACGGCCGACAACATCGCTGACCACCGTTTCGACATCAGCCGCCTGGGCTGGACCAAGGCCGAGTTGAGCCGGCTTGACGTCAAGCTATTCGGCGCCAGCCTCGACGACGTCGACTTCAAGAGCATCTCCAGTGCCAAAGGGTTGGCCTACATCACCGCCTACGTGGAGAACCGTGCCTATCAGGACGCCGGCATCCAGCCCCCTCAGCGTCAGCAGATGGATGGCTACGGTCTGCCCATCGGCGTGCGGGAGTTGCGCGGCTACAAGGCGCGCCCGCTGGACGGCATCTGGGCGACGCCCCCCTTCCTGCACAACGGCTCCGTACCGACGCTGTTCCAGTTGCTCTCGCCTGTCTACGAGCGGCAGAGCAGCTTCTGGGTCGGTAACTTCGAGTTCGATCCCAAGTTCGTTGGCTTCCAGACGGAAAAATTCCCGGGCGGCTTCTTCTTCGACACGAGCGTGACCGGCAATGGCAATGGCGGCCACGAGTTCCGTGACGGTTGCCGCCAGCAGGGCGTGATCGGCCGCGCTCTGGCGCCGGAAGAACGCTTCGCGCTGATCGAATACCTCAAGGTGCTGGGCAACGAACGCCTGGAGGCGCAGTTGGGCGAGGTTCCGGCTCGCTCATGGACACCGGGGCCGAGCTGTGAAGGCTGATACCTGCGACTCACGAAAACGATAAAAAGGAATGCGCGCATGTTGAAACGTTTCTGGCTCTGGCTCGGTCGCCTGATCGGCAAGCTCGTGTTCTTTTTCGCCGTGGTCGGCATGCTCGGCTGGGGCGCTGGCGAGGCCTACTACGCCTGGAAGTTTTCCGGCCCGGTGTCGAGCGAGGAACAGATCCCACCGAATGAAGCGGCGCTGACCCGCGCGATCATCGAGGATGCCGTGCGCGTGGTCGAACAGCACCGCGACAACACCCGTGTACTGCGTGATGCCCACGCCAAGGCTCACGGTTGCGTAAAGGGCGAGGTGCAGGTGCTCGATGATCTGGCCGCCGAGCTGCGCCAGGGCGTGTTCAGCGAACCGGGAAAAACCTGGCAAGCCTGGGTGCGCCTGTCCAACGGCAACGCCTACCCGCAGTTCGACAGTGCGCGCGACGCGCGCGGCATGGCGGTCAAGCTGCTCGACGTGCCTGGCGAAAAACTGATGCCGGGCGCCGCTCATGCAGGGGAACAGGACTTCGTGATGTTCAATCACCCGGTGTTCTTCGTCAGCGATGTGGCCGAATACCGCAGCAACTTCGCCGCCCAGGCCGACGGCAAGAAGGTGCTGGCCTTCTTCCCCAGCTGGGATCCGCGTACCTGGGAAATCCGTCACCTGATCATCGCTCTGAAGACTCTGGCGCCGGCACCGGAGACGCCCGTGGCGACCACCTACAACTCCATCGCGCCTTACAAGCTGGGCCCGCTCAACGTCAAATACCGTGTGGTACCAGCTCCGCAGAACTGCCCGCCCTACCAGTTGCCCGAGCAGAACACCGAGCTGCCGAACTTCCTGCGTAATGCGCTATACCAGCAACTCTCGCTGGATCGCGCTCCGGCGTGCTTCGAGCTGCAGGTGCAAACGCAGAATCCGCAGTACTACATGCCCATCGAAGACACCAGCGTGCAGTGGAGCGAAAAGATCTCGCCGTTCCAGACCGTGGCACGCATCACATTGCCACCTCAGGACTTCGATAGTCGGGAACAGAATCTCTTCTGCGACAATTTGTCCTTCAATCCCTGGCATGCACTTCCGGAACATCGCCCCATTGGCGGAATAAACCGTCTGCGCAAGGCCGTATATGAAGCGGTCAGTGCTTACCGCCATGAGCGCAACGCCGCCCCACAAGCGCAAGCCCCCGCAAGCTCTGGCCTGTAGCCCTGACGCGGCGAAAATGCGCGGGAACTTTTTATCCAAAAAGTTGCCTTTACCGCCGCGCCGAAGTTGTTCGGTGCGGCACTTTTACGCAGTTCTAAAACTTTTTCCGAAAGCATGTGACTTAACGCTTGTGTCAGCTCATCAACAGAACTGACAGGTCAGCTAATTAGCTGCCAGACCACCCTACAAGTTGTTGGGAACTATTCGGAGAAACCGACCCCATGAATGCACCGCTGCGTTTTAATGAAGCCCTGCTGATCGCCGATCGCGCCTTCCAACCCTTTCAATGCGTTGCCTGGTCGCCGCAAGATGGCACCGGCCTGGTGAGCATCAGCGTCATCGACCGCACCAACACCCGCGTACTCGGCCGCACCCAGCTGTCCAGCGCCACTTACAGCGACCCGCAACAACTGGCCAGTGCCCTGACCCACTCCCGCGAAGAACTGCGACGCAAGGGCTTCGACCTGGCTCCCTGGAGCATGCCCGAGTAAACCCTGCCGGGGCGCCATTCGGCGCCCCTAAAAAATTGGCAATATCTGTGGGCTTAATGTCCTTGTTGCCACGCCTGCCCCGGCGCACACTGCCTCCAATTTCCGCGGAGGCTCCAGATGGATGCGCTCAGAACCATTGCCTGCCTGATCTACCCCGACGTGATGAGCCTGGACGTCACGGGGCCGCTGCAGGTCTTCGCCTCCGCCAATGTCGAACGCCAGCGCCAGGGTCTCTCACCCTGCTACCGTCTGTGCCTGCTCGCCGAAGAGGCTGGCCCGGTCGCCACGTCCGCTGGTTTTCAACTCGTCGCCGACCACAGCTGGCGCACCTTCGACAGCACCACGCTGGACACCCTGCTGATTCCCGGCGGACTGGGCGAGGCCGCGCAATGCAGCAATCCGGCGCTATTGGCCTGGCTGTGTGACAGCGAACCGCATATCCGCCGCTTGGGCTCGGTCTGCTCCGGTGCGCTGATCCTCGCCGCCGCCGGCCTGCTCGATGGTCGCCGCGCCACCACCCATTGGGCAGATGCCGAGCGACTGGCGCAGCGGCACCCCAAGATCACCGTTCAGGCCGACTGCCTGCACACCTTCGACGCACAGGACGAGCAGCAGTCGCACCTCTTTACCTCGGCTGGAGTGACCGCCGGCATCGACCTTGCCCTCGCGCTGCTGGAAGCCGATCTGGGTCGACCGATGGCGTTGGCAGTCGCGCGCCGCCTGGTGCTATTCCTGCGCAGGCCAGGTGACCAGGCGCAGTTCAGCTCACTGCTGAGCCCGGAGCCCAGTCGCACCCCCAAGCTGGCCGCCCTGCTGGACTGGATTCCCGCCAATCTGGCAGCAGATCTTTCGCTTCAGCGCCTGGCCGAGCAGGCCTGCATGGCGCCACGCAGCCTGTCACGCGCCTTCGTCGACGAACTAGGCATGGGGCCTGGGCGTTATGTGGAACGTGTACGCCTGGAGGCCGCACGTCTGCTGCTGCATGACGCCCAGGCATCGATCGCCACGGTGGCACGCCTGACTGGCTTCGGGCACGCCGAGAATCTGCGACGCTGCTTTCACAAACACCTGGCCATCAGCCCTCAGGAATATCTGCAACGCTTCGGTCAACGCCACTAGGAAATCACTCATGCTCGAACTGCGCCCCAACTGCGAATGCTGTGATCGCGACCTACCTCCCGACAGCCTGGACGCGCGCATCTGCTCGTTCGAGTGCACTTTCTGCAGCGATTGCGCCGAACATCGGCTCGCTCAACACTGCCCCAACTGTGGTGGCGAGTTGCTGCGACGGCCGATCCGCCCGCTAGGTAAACTGGCCAACAACCCAGCCTCGACCACTCGCATCAACAGGGCCACGCCATGCTGAAATTCCTGAGCAAACTACGCGGCGATGGGGCAGCGTTGCCGCCTCGAGCGCCGGCTCGCCAGATCGCCCTGGCCTGGCTCGGCGGCTTTCTCGCCATCGGCAGCATCGCGCTCAGCGCCGACCTGCTGTCGGCCAGCCTGCTGCTGGGCTCCTTCGGCGCCTCGTGCGTGCTGGTGTTCGGTTTTCCTGATCTGCCCTTCTCGCAACCGCGCAACGTGCTGCTGGGGCATGTGTTGAGCAGCCTGGTCGGTCTGCTCTGCCTGCACCTGCTGGGGCCAGGGGTGTGGTCACTGGCGATTGCGGTGGGCAGCGCCATCGCCCTGATGATGTTCACCCGTAGCGTGCACCCACCAGCGGGCTCGAACCCGGTGATCATCTTCCTGACGCAACCAGGCTGGAACTTCCTGCTGTTCCCCACCCTGAGTGGTGCGCTGATCCTGATACTGGTGGCATTGCTGTACAACAACGCCACGCGCCCAGGGCGTTATCCCAAGTACTGGTGAACGCCGGCACAACGAAAAAAGGCGACCCAAGGGTCGCCTTTTTCGCACACGCAAGCCGTCAGTAGTAGGCGTTCTCGCGGTTACTGTGGTCGGTCACGTCACGCACGCCCTTGAGTTCAGGGATGCGCTCGAGCAGGGTCTTCTCAATGCCTTCCTTGAGGGTGTAGTCGGCCTGGCCACAGCCCTGGCAGCCGCCGCCGAAGCGCAGCACGGCGATGCCCTCTTCCACCACGTCGACCAGCGACACCTGGCCGCCATGGCTGGCCAGGCCCGGATTGATCTCGGTCTGCAGGTAGTAGTTGATACGCTCGTTGAGCGGGCTGTCTTCGTTGACCATCGGCACCTTGGCGTTCGGCGCCTTGATGGTCAGTTGCCCACCCATGCGGTCAGTCGCGTAATCGACTATGGCGTCTTCGAGAAACGGCTCGCTGACGGCGTCGATCCAGGCAGTGAAGCTGGCCAGACCATGCGGGGTATCCTCCGGCTTCTGCTCGCCCGGCTTGCAGTAGGCGATGCAGGTTTCCGCGTAAGGCGTACCCGGCTGGGTGATGAAGATACGAATGCCGATACCCGGAGTGTCCTGCTTGCTCAGCAGCTCGGCCAGGTAATCATGGGCGGCATCGGTAATGGTAATGGTGCTCATGGCAACTCCTCACGGTCATGCGGCGCAGTGTACGCCAAGTGACGCGATGATTATAGTCCTACTAAATTACTCAGGATAAGGCTGCAGCACTCGACGATCTGAACGCGCCTCGACCCAAGCCTTGGCACGAACGAAGAACCGCCGCTCGATCAACTCGTAACTGCCCCAGGCGGCCACTGCAATCAGCGGTATGCACGCAGCGATGACCAGCGCTGGCGCAAGATCCAGGCTGGCCTGCACGTACCAGCCCAGCGACAGGATGATCACGTGTAGCAGGTACACCGAGTAAGAACAGTCACCCATCCGCACCAGCAGGCGATTGTCCTTGAACCAGGGCTCCATGGCGATGCAGGCCGCGACGATCAATGCACTGGGAACGCCCCAATGCAGCAGGCGCATGGAGTTGTCGAAGTGGTAGAGGGTCAGCAACGAGCCGGCGATGACCAGCAACGGCAGCCAGAGGCCCTGACGAATCCAGCCACGGCTATAGAACACGCCCAGCAGCATGCCAAAAACGAATTCGTAGACGATGCTGTTGCGATAGAAATCGCTCATCCAGGGTTGAGTCGCCAGTCCCCCAAAGACCACCAGGGCGATGACGACGAACGCCAGGCGCAGGCGCTCAGTCAGCATGAATGTCAGGGCGAACAGCAGGTAGAAGAACATCTCGTAGTTCAGCGTCCAGCCCACATTGAGCGTTGGATAGAGGCCGAAGCCGCCAGGATTTTCGGCCGGAATGAACAACAGCGAAAGCAACAGATGGTACAGATCGAACGCCTGCACCGGCATCACCGGGTTGGCGAAGGCGATGATCGCGGCGGCGATCAGTGAGTACAGCCAATAGGCGGGAACGATGCGCAGCACACGGTTGAGCATGAAGCGCCAAGGCGTGATGGCCTTGCCCTGAGTGGAGAGATAGATCACCAGCCCGCTGATGACGAAAAAGATGTCGACGCCAACGGCGCCTCGCTCGGCGAACAGCCGCCCGATGAAACTGTCAGCCTGAAAATTGAAGAACACCTGCATGACATGGTGAAAGACCACGACCCAGGCTGCCAATGCGCGCAACGCCTGTACTGAAACCAGCATGGAAACGCCGTTCCCCCTCTCGTTGAAGTTGTCACGAGACTGCCTGCAAACAGGCAACCACAGCGTCCGACCGCGGTGGCTAGAGAAAGGTCGACGAAACCCGACGAGCGTCGGCAGCAGCACAACGCCACTGCCGACTGCCAATGACTTTACAGGTTCTCGTAGCGGTTCATGTCCAGCACGCCGGCTTCGATGGGCTGGGTTTCACGAATGCGCGCGTCCAGGTCATGGAAGTAGAACCAGAACTGCGGATGACTACGGCGAATGCCCCAGCGCTGCGTGATGGCTTCGAAGCCCTTGGCGTCGCTCACCTGCTGCATCTGGCCAACGAAATCCTCGACCTCGCTCGCCTTGAGGTTGAAGAGGAAGTTCGGGTAGCTGCTCAGCACCTCCGGGTAGACCGTCAGGGTGTCCAGGCCCGGCTGATAACGCAGTTCCTCACCCAGCATGAAGGCCACGTTGCTGTGCGCGCGGTTGCGCAGCAGGCTGTAGACCTCGCGCGAGCCATCGGGGAACTCGACCCGCACCATCGTCGCCTCGGGCATCTGTTCGATCACCTTGAGCCCCGCTGCCGGGCGACTGGCCAGGCGGCTGAGGCTCTGCTCGACATCGCGCTGCTCAGCCTTGAGCCCTTCACGGTAGCAGCGACCATTGCTGCAGCGGTTGATCGGATCAGGCCGCGCATCGAGGCTGGCATAGCGGCTAAGCAATTGGTCGGCGAAGCTGCGCTTGGCATCCGGGCCGGGCAGATACAGAGCGCTCGGGGTGCGATGGTCGACGTGAGTGTAGTCCAGCCACATCTTCAGCTTGCCGCTGTCCTGGTACCAATCGTCCAGGTAGGCCTGGCGCGATTCGGCGGGCAGCAGGCGGAGGAAGTTGACCTCGGCGCCATTACGGATCAGGTCGAAGTACAAGCGTGTCTGCGCCTGGTGGGAGACATTGCCGAACACATCGAAGTTGACCACCAGTTGGTAGTAGGTGCGTTCCAGCAAGGGATAGTCCAGCAGCCAGATGGTCTGCGGAATCTCGCCCAGCAGGCCTTTGCGCACCGAGGCGCTGTCGTGCTGGCGGAAGATCGACAACAGCGCGTTGTCGTTGCCCGTCCAGATCGTCGACCAGCCCGGCAGCGGTGCATCGGCATAGGTGTCGCGGCGTAGGTCTTCGTATTCGTTGCGCTTGTCGCGGTAATTGCGCCACAGCCCCAGCAAATCGCCGATATCGTCGAACTGCCCCGGCATCGCCAACAGCGGTGTGGCCTGCTCGCGATACTCGGCATTGGTGATGTAGAGGTCGTGGGCCGGATCCTGGAACAGTGCCCAGAAGTTGTCGCGAATCACGTCAGTGGCGATCTGACCACGGCACACGGGGCCACGGATGAAGGTACGCACGAAGTACTCGGCGTTATCCAGCATGAACTGGTAACGCGCCTGCGCCGGGATGGCCGCGAAGGTCTCGAACGGATTGGCGCGGCGCTGGGCGCCGTAACCCGGCACGGCATCGACCGTCCAGTCGCTGGCGAAGAACAGCTGACGTACGCGTTCGAGCTGCTTGCTGCCAATCGGGTAGGTGATGTGGGTCTTGTGCACGATCACACCCTGGATCGGCCACAGGCGGTAATAGAAGGTCGTACCGGGATCGTCATTGGGGCGGCGGGTGGCGATCGGGTCGATGGGCTGACCACTGGGTGTGCGCGAACGCACCATCTGGAAGAAATGACGCTGATCCCCGCCCTCGATGTACAGATGCGCGAGGAACAGGTGCTCGTAGATCCAGCGCGACACCAGGTTCTCGCGCGCGCCCGGTGCATTAAGGAAACGCTCCCACGCCTCCACCTGGCTGAGTTCGGCAGCCGTTGGCGTGATGGCCTGTTCTTGTACAGGAGCGCCCTGCTGCAGCCATTGGCTCAGGGTGGCGTATTCGCCATCGGTCAGCCCGGTCACGGCGAACGGCATGCCGCCGTGCGGGTTCTTGCTGGCGTACTCGGCGAACTCCCCCGGCAGCGGGCAGGTGTTGCTGCGGGTGATGGCGATATCCAGATCCTCCGGCAGCTTGGCGTTGGCCGGTAACGGATTGCTCCGCCCCAACTCCAACATGCGCGCGATCAGCGCGGCCTGGCCGCCCTGCGCATCGAGTACGGAATGGAAATCCCGCCGGCGCCAGGCCGCCTCGCCGTGCGCGTCATAGTAAAGGCGAGTGGTCGCCTGCGCCTCGGTACGCGTGCCGTCATACACCAGTTGCTTGCTGGCGCCCCGCAGTGCGCCTTCACCACTGCCCAGGTTGAGCTGGCAGGGTGCGTCGTAGCAGGTATGGCAGGCCACGCACTTCTGCGTGAGGATCGGCTGCACGTCATCGACATAGGAAATGGCGGCGGCGCGCACGCCCAGAGAAGCCAACAGCAGCGCGAAGGCGAGCAACAAGCGGGTGGGCATGGAATGGCATCCGGAATCGATGAGAGCGCAGATTCTACCGGTAACGACGTTCATTGATAGCGCGATACGTGCCACGAAGGCCCTGAAAGAGATTCACGCACCCGCCGAATTGCGCGCGCGCCCAGGTCACACGCTACCTGGCGCAGCCCCGCAATCCACTGCCCTGGCGACCTACCCCGCGAGCAACATGAATGAAATTCATGGAAACCCAGCATGCGTCCGAAAGCCCTGCATCCTTGCTATGATTTGCGCCCTTTTTCTCCAGGCCAGACAGGTTGCCCATGTCCACGCTCCCCGATCGCAGCGCCCGACTGCATGCCCTCCAACAAGCCCTCAAGGAACGCATCCTGATCCTCGATGGCGGCATGGGCACCATGATCCAGAGCTACAAGCTGGAAGAGGCCGACTATCGCGGCGCGCGTTTTGCCGACTGGCCGAGTGACGTCAAGGGCAACAACGACCTGCTGTTGCTGACTCAGCCGCAGATCATCGCCGAGATCGAGAAAGCCTACCTGGATGCCGGCGCCGATATCCTGGAAACCAACACTTTCAACGCCACCCGCGTGTCGCAGGCCGACTACGACATGGAGGAGCTGGTTTACGAGCTGAACGTCGCTGGCGCCCGCGTGGCCCGTGAAGTGGCAGACGCCAAGACCCTGGAAACCCCGGATCGCCCGCGTTTCGTAGCGGGCGTGCTTGGCCCGACCAGCCGCACCTGCTCGATCTCCCCGGACGTCAACGACCCTGGCTACCGCAACGTCACTTTCGACGAGTTGGTGGAGAACTACACCGAAGCCACTCGCGGCCTGATCGAAGGCGGCGCCGACCTGATCCTGATCGAAACCATCTTCGACACCTTGAACGCCAAGGCGGCGATCTTCGCCGTGCAGCAGGTGTTCGACGAGGACGGTGTCGAACTGCCGATCATGATCTCCGGCACCATCACCGACGCCTCCGGCCGCACCCTCTCGGGCCAGACCACCGAAGCGTTCTGGAACTCGGTGGCGCACGCCAAGCCGATTTCCGTGGGCTTGAACTGCGCCCTTGGCGCCGCCGACCTGCGTCCGTACCTGGAAGAGCTGTCGAATAAAGCCGGCACCCATGTGTCCGCCCACCCCAACGCCGGCCTGCCCAACGCCTTCGGTGAATACGACGAAACCCCGGCAGAAATGGCCGCAGTGGTCGAAGAATTCGCCGCCAGCGGCTTTCTCAACATCATCGGCGGCTGCTGCGGCACCACGCCGGGGCATATCCAGGCCATCGCCGAAGCGGTCGCCAAGTATCAGCCGCGCCCGATTCCGGAGATTCCCAAGGCCTGTCGCCTGTCCGGCCTGGAGCCGTTCACCATCGATCGTCAGTCGTTGTTCGTCAACGTCGGCGAGCGCACCAACATCACCGGCTCGGCCAAGTTCGCCCGGCTGATCCGCGAGGAGAACTACACCGAGGCCCTGGAAGTCGCCCTACAGCAGGTGGAAGCCGGCGCCCAGGTGATCGACATCAACATGGACGAGGGCATGCTCGACTCCAAGGCGGCCATGGTCAGGTTCCTCAACCTGATTGCCGGTGAGCCGGACATCTCCCGCGTGCCGATCATGATCGACTCCTCCAAGTGGGAAGTGATCGAGGCGGGCCTCAAGTGCATCCAGGGCAAGGGCATCGTCAACTCGATCTCCATGAAGGAAGGCGTCGAGCAGTTCAAGCACCACGCCAAGCTGTGCAAGCGCTATGGCGCCGCCGTGGTGGTGATGGCCTTCGACGAAGTCGGCCAGGCCGACACCGCCGCGCGCAAGAAGGAAATCTGCCAGCGCAGCTACGACATCCTGGTCAACGAAGTGGGCTTCCCGCCGGAAGACATCATCTTCGACCCGAACATCTTCGCCGTCGCCACCGGCATCGAGGAACACAACAACTACGCCGTCGACTTCATCGAAGCCTGCGCCTATATCCGCGACAACCTGCCGTTCGCCCTGTCCAGCGGCGGCGTGTCCAACGTGTCGTTCTCCTTCCGTGGCAACAACCCGGTGCGCGAAGCGATCCACTCGGTGTTCCTCTACTACGCGATCAAGAACGGCCTGACCATGGGCATCGTCAACGCCGGCCAGCTGGAAATCTACGACGAGATTCCCAAGGAGCTACGCGACGCGGTCGAGGACGTGGTGCTCAACCGTAACGACGGCGCTACCGAGGCGCTGCTGGCCATCGCCGACAAGTACAAGGGCGACGGCGCTGCCAAGGAAGTCGAGAACGAAGAGTGGCGCTCGCTGCCGGTCGACAAGCGCCTGGAGCACGCGCTGGTAAAAGGCATCACCGCCTTTATCGTCGAGGACACCGAGGAATGCCGCCAGCAATGCGCACGGCCCATCGAAGTGATCGAAGGCCCGCTGATGAGCGGCATGAACGTGGTCGGCGACCTGTTCGGTTCAGGCAAGATGTTCCTGCCCCAGGTGGTCAAGTCCGCCCGCGTGATGAAGCAGGCCGTGGCGCACCTGATTCCCTTCATCGAAGCCGAGAAAGGCGACAAGCCGGAAGCCAAGGGCAAGATCCTCATGGCTACCGTTAAAGGCGACGTGCACGACATCGGCAAGAATATCGTCGGTGTGGTGCTGGGCTGTAATGGCTACGACATCGTCGACCTGGGCGTGATGGTGCCGGCGGAGAAGATCCTGCAGACCGCCATCGCCGAGAAGTGCGACATCATCGGCCTGTCAGGGCTGATCACCCCGTCGCTTGACGAGATGGTGCACGTCGCCAAGGAAATGCAGCGCCAGGGTTTCCACCTGCCGTTGATGATCGGCGGCGCCACCACCTCCAAGGCACACACGGCGGTGAAGATCGAGCCGCAATACCAGAACGACGCCGTGGTTTACGTCACCGATGCCTCGCGCGCCGTGGGCGTGGCCACCCAGTTGCTGTCCAAGGAGTTGAAAGCCGACTTCGTGCAGAAGACCCGCGACGAGTACGTAGTAGTACGCGAACGCACCGCCGCCCGTGCCACCCGCACCGAGCGCCTGAGCTACGACAACGCGGTGGCCAACAAGCCGACCTTCGACTGGGCCGGCTACGTCGCGCCCAAGCCAAGCTTCACCGGCGCACAGGTGCTGGACGATATCGACCTCAACGTGCTGGCCGAGTACATCGACTGGACGCCGTTTTTCATCTCCTGGGATCTGGCTGGCAAGTACCCGCGCATTCTCACCGATGAGATCGTCGGCGAAGCGGCCACCAGCCTGTTCAACGACGCCCAGGCGATGCTGCGTAAGCTGATCGACGAGAAGCTGATCAAGGCCCGCGCCGTGTTCGGTTTCTGGCCGGCCAATCAGGTGCGTGACGACGACATCGAAGTCTACGGCGACAACGGCGAACAGCTCGCCACCCTGCACCACCTGCGCCAGCAGACCATCAAGCCGGACGGCAAGCCGAACCTGTCCCTGGCCGACTTCGTCGCGCCGAAAGACAGCGGCGTGACCGACTACGTGGGCGGTTTCATCACCACCGCCGGCATCGGTGCCGAGGAAGTGGCCAAGGCCTACGAGGCCAAGGGTGATGATTACAACTCGATCATGGTCAAGGCCCTGGCCGACCGCCTCGCCGAAGCCTGCGCCGAATGGCTGCACGAGCGTGTGCGCAAGGAGTACTGGGGTTATGCCACGGACGAGCAACTGGACAACGAGGCGCTGATCCGCGAGCAGTACAAGGGCATCCGCCCGGCTCCCGGCTACCCGGCCTGCCCGGATCACACCGAGAAAGGCACGCTGTTCAAACTGCTCGACCCCGAAGCGGACTACAACAAGGCGGGCCGCAGCGGCGTGTTCCTTACCGAGCACTACGCCATGTTCCCGGCGGCCGCCGTGTCCGGTTGGTACTTCGCCCACCCAGAGGCGCAGTATTTTGCCGTCGGCAAGGTCGACAAGGATCAGATCGAAAGCTACACAGCGCGCAAGGGCCAGGACATCGCCGTCAGCGAACGCTGGCTGGCGCCGAATCTCGGTTACGACGACTGATGCAAACGAGCCCGCGAAAGCGGGCTCTTTTCATTCATAGGCATGTACACGAGGTGATTCGCGCCGATCATCGAAAAACGCGAACTCCGCACACGAACTCTGCTCCAACGACTGTCGAGCCATCTCGGCTCATTCGACGGAGCGATGACATGTACAAACGCAGCCTTGCAGTGCTGACCGTGGCGGCCGTGATGAGCGGTTGCTCGACGATAGAGAACCCGGTCGACTACGTGACCTTCCGCAACGAGCCGCTGGTCAAGCAGGTCGACCACGGCATGAGCAAGGAACAGGTGCTCACCCTCGGCGGCCCACCCTCCTCGGAAGTGCACAACAACGTCAGCGGCGGCACCTGCAACAACTACGTGCTGAATGTCGACGGCCTGGAGCAGCCCTACTACGTGGACTTCGATGTCAACGGCCGGGTCGACAGCAAGGGTTTCATGAGCTGCGCACAGCACCAGGACAACCAGCGCCGTCTGTGACAGCCAGCCGCCCGGCCGAAAGACAGCCGGGCGGCTGCAGTTAGAAGATCAGCTTGAACAGGCCAATCACCACGATCAGGCCAATGATGAAGATGATGCCAACGGTACCGACGAGAAACTTCAGCATGGAGCGCTCCTTGTTTGTCAGGTTCACACAGGTGTGACCTGTCCAGGCGCGCCAGGGTTTAGAGTTTTTGCCCCTCGGTCAGATACCCTCGCGCCGCTGACGCTTGATGGTGATGCTGTACTCGAGTTGTGGCTTGCGCGTCACGCTCACCGCTTTCCGACTCACGGTATCCAGGGTGATGTTCCAGAAACCACTGGAAGGCACGCGGATCTTCGCCGGGAACTTGATGAAGGCGCCGCCGTGGTAGGTATGCCGGCCACGGTTTCTGAAGGCGCGGAAGTTGGCATCGTTCATCAGGCGGATATTGCAGGGCTGCGAACACTGGATGACCACCAGATCGCCCTCTTCCAGTTGCTCGCGTTGATGGATGAATTTCATCGATTCGGACTCGGTGGTGAAACGGGGGCGCAATAGTGCCGCAAGCGGCGCAGCATCGCCAGCACGAGCGACGAGCCGCTTGCACCCAACGCGCCAGCTGCCTAGCATGCGCGCCCAGTTCATCTGCGTTCGATCCCCATGAAAGCCCTGCTCGCCAAGATCCCCACCCTGCTCGCCTGGCTCCACCGTTATCCGGGGCTGATCGCCATTTTCGGCTTCTGTTCGGGCGTCGCCAGCTTCCTCCTGGTGGATCGCCAGGCGCACCTGGCCAAGGTACTCGGGCTGGTTCTGCTGCTCAGTTGGGTCTGGCTGATACTGGAAAACCTGCTGCGTGAGCGCATCGCTCGACGCTTCGGTTTCGAGCTGCCATTGCCGCTGCTACGCTACGCCACCCAGGTGATCCACCAGGAAAGCCTGTTCTTCGTCCTGCCGTTCTTCTTCATCACCACCACCTGGAACAGCGGGCAGCTGCTGTTCAGTGGCCTGCTGGCAGCGGCCGCGCTGGCCTCGATCACCGACCCCATCTACTACCGCTGGCTGGCACCGCGCCGCTGGCTGTTGCTGAGCTTCCACACCCTGACGCTGTTCGCGGTAATGCTCACCGCGCTGCCGATCATCTTCCATCTGAGCACACCGCAGAGTTACGGCATCTCGCTGGCACTGGCGACCCTGCTGGCGCTCCCCAGCCTGGCGGGCGTGATCGGCTTCAGCGGCTGGCGCCGTGTGCTCGCCTTTACCCTGCTGCCGCTGGTACTGGCCGCCGGCGGCTGGATGGCGCGCGTCTGGGTACCGCCTGCGACGCTGTGGCTGAACGAAGTGGCCATCAGCGATCGCTTCGACGGCCAGTTGCGCACGCCGGGGGAACAGCTGGAAAGCGTAACTCTGGCGCAATTGCAGGACGACGGCCTGTACGCCTACACGGCGATCAATGCGCCTCGCGGGCTCAACGAGCGCATCTACCATGTCTGGCGCCACAACGGACGCGAGGTCGACCGCATCGCCCTGGATATCCATGGTGGGCGCAAGCAGGGTTACCGCGCCTGGACGCACAAGCTGCGCTTCCCCTCGGACGCTGCAGGCCAGTGGCAGGTACAGGTGGTCACGGAGGCTGGGCAGATGATCGGTGTGCTGCGCTTCGACGTGGTCGACACCCCGGCCAAGTGATAGCATCCGCGCCCCATGCAGCTCTCCGATATCACCCAACGCCTCGCCGACCTCGGCGCCAAACCCCAGCACATCGGGCGCATCACCCGTGCCTGGCTGCAGGGCAAGCCGCTGGACACCGGCACCAAGCACCAGAAAACCGAGAATTTCCTGCCGCTGACGGTGCGTGAGGCACTGCCGGCGCTGGCGGCTGATCTTGATGGCCTGGCCCGCCTGCGTTCCGAACACCCGGGAGCCGACGGCTCGGCGCGCCTGCTGGTGGAACTGGCCGACAAGCAGATGGTGGAAAGCGTGCTGCTGCCGCGCGACGGCCTGTGCATCTCCAGCCAGGTCGGTTGCGCCGTCGGTTGCGTATTCTGCATGACCGGCAAGAGCGGCCTGCTGCGCCAGCTCAGCAGCGCCGAGATGGTCGCCCAGGTCGCTCTGGGCCGACGCTTCCGCCCGGTGAAGAAAGTGGTGTTCATGGGCATGGGCGAGCCGGCGCACAACCTCGACAACGTGCTGGAGGCCATCGACCTGCTCGGCACCGAGGGCGGCATCGGCCAACGCAATCTGGTGTTCTCCACGGTCGGCGACCCGCGCGTATTCGAGCGCCTGCCACAGCAGCGTGTACGTCCGGCACTGGCCCTGTCGCTGCATACCACAGATGCCGAACTGCGCCAGCGTTTGCTGCCGAAGGCGCCGCGTATCGACCCCGAGGAACTGATAGAGCTGGGCGAGGCCTATGCCCGCACCATCGACTACCCCATCCAGTACCAGTGGACGCTGCTCAAGGGCATCAACGACAGCCAGGAGGAGATGGATAACATCCTGCGCCTGTTCAAAGGCAAGTTCGCCGTGCTCAACCTGATCCCCTACAACAGCCTGGAAGCGGACGATTATCAGCGCCCGGATGGCGAGCGTATCGTCGAGATGGTGCGCTACTTGCACAGCCGTGGCGTACTGACCAAGGTGCGCAACTCAGCGGGCCAGGATGTCGATGGAGGCTGCGGACAATTGCGCGCCCGCGCCACGGAATTGATCAAGGTTCGTAATCTGGATCGCAAATCGCCGAGCCGCCCTGCACTAACATGAGGCCTGGCGTTCTCTGAAGGAGTGCTCCATGCCCCGCTTTCCCGCTTTGCTCATCCTCGCCTCGCTGTGCCTGCCCATCGTCAGTCAGGCCGGAGTCCTGCGCGATAAACTCCAGGAACGCCGCGAAGCACGCGCCGAGCAACAACTGCTCGGCGAGCTACCGGCCGGCAGCCGCATCCTGCACGAGCAAACCTACGGCACAGATCCACGACAGGTTTTCGACGTTTACCTGCCGCCTAATGCGCAAACCGCACCCATTCTGTTCATGGTGCACGGTGGCGGCTGGTACACCGGCGACAAGGCCCGCGACGCGGTGATCGAGAACAAGGCCCGACACTGGCTAGGCAAGGGCTACATCCTGGTATCGAGCAACTACCGCCTGCTACCGGATGCCGACCCGCTGACCCAGGCCAGTGACGTGGCGCAGGCCATAACAGCCGTGCAACGCCAGGCCCGTGGCTGGGGCGGCGATCCGGCGCGCCTGGTGCTCATGGGCCATTCCGCCGGCGCTCACCTGGTCTCATTGCTGAGCAGCGACCCGCAACTGGCACCCGGGGTGTCGCCTTCTTGGCTCGGCACCGTCGCCCTGGACAGCGCCGCCTTCGACGTGCCGGCCGTGATGCAGGGTCGCCATCTGCCGCTGTACGACCGCGCCTTCGGCAAGGACAACAGCTACTGGCAGAAAGCCTCGCCGCTACATGTCCTGCGCAAGGACGCCCGCCCGCTGCTGGCCGTCTGCTCGACCCGGCGCAGCGACGCCTGCCCGCAGGCCGACGCCTATGCGGACAAGGCGCGCCAGCTGGGTGTGACGGTCAGCGTGGTGCGCGAGGATCGCTCGCACGGCGAGATCAACGCGGATCTCGGGGCCGATCCGACCTACACGGCGCGAGTCGATAGCTTCCTGAACACGCTCGGCCTGCCCTGAGGCAGGCCGAGCGTCCTTCACACGCCGCTCTTGACCTTGCTCCAGATACGCGTGCGCAGCCGGTCGATCTGTAGCGGCATGGCCTCCAGCGTGTACAGCTTGTCCATCACCGACTCCGGCGGGTACACGGTGGGATCGGCTTTCAGGGCCGGATCGACCAGGGCGTCGGCCTTGGCATTGCCGTTGGCGTACTTCACATGGTTGCTGATGGCCGCCATCACCTCGGGCTGCAGCAGGTAGTTCATGAAGGCATAGGCGCCCTCCTCGTTACCCGCATCGGCCGGCATGGCCACCATATCGAACCAGATTGGCGCGCCTTCCTTGGGAATCTCGTACTGGATCTTCACGCCGTTGCCCGCCTCGGCCGCGCGCGCACCGGCCTGCATGATGTCGCCGGAGAAGCCGACCGCCATGCAAATCTCGCCATTGGCCAGGTCGCCAACGTACTTGGAAGAAT
This sequence comes from Pseudomonas sp. FG29, assembly GCF_057809355.1. Lineage (NCBI taxonomy): Bacteria > Pseudomonadati > Pseudomonadota > Gammaproteobacteria > Pseudomonadales > Pseudomonadaceae > Pseudomonas > Pseudomonas sp. FG29. The sequence goes on from NZ_JBMDJU010000002.1 coordinate 264,005, forward strand.
GGAAATACCGCACGTTCTTGCGCATCTCCATCAGCAGCGCTTCGGCGCGCTTGTAGTCTTCGGGGTTCTTGCTGTGGTGCGGCAGCCCCAGATGATGCAGGGCGATCGGCAGCATTTCCGGGCCATTGTCGAGGATCGCCACGCCGCACTGGCTCAGTTTGGCCAGTTTGGCCGGGTCGAACAGCACATCCCAGCTGTCCATGGCCACGTCATCGCCCAGCACCGCTCGCACCTTGTCGACGTTGTAGCCGATGCCAGTACTGCCCCAGAGGTAGGGGAAACCGTGTGCGTTGCCCGGATCGTTCACTTCCAGTGCCTTCATCAGCACCGGGTTGAGGTTGTTCCAGTTGGGCAACTTGCTGCGGTCGAGGGCCTTCAGTGCGCCGCCCTGGATCTGCCGGGCCATGAAGTGGTTGGAGGGGAACACCACGTCATAGCCGGAGCGGCCAGCCATCAGCTTGGCATCCAGGGTCTCGTTGCTGTCGTAAACGTCGTAGTGGGTCTTCAGACCGCTGGCCTGCTCAAACTGCTTGAGGGTGTCCGGGGCGATGTAGTCAGTCCAGTTATAGATGCGCACACTGTCAGCGGCATGGGCGGTGCCGGCCAGCAGCAGGCACGGAAGAAGTTTCTTCAGCATGGGAATACCTCGTTGAGTTGTTGTTCTAGGCAGTCACTGAAAAGGTGCTGATTCAGAAGATCAGCACATAGGTCTTGCGCACCGTTTCTTGTATGTCCCAGATGCCGGTGGTGTTGGCCGGCATCATCAGCGCGTCACCGGCGCAAATTTCGATAGGCTCACCGCCGTCGGGAGTGAAGGTGCAACGCCCGGCGACGAAGTGGCAGAACTCCTGCTGCACGATCTGCCGGCGCCAACGCCCCGGCGTGCATTCCCAGACACCGGTTTCCACGCCATCGCTGCGCTCGACGCTGGTGGTCGAAGTGACGGCCAGCGGCTCGCCCAGCGGGACAGCCACCGGATTGGAATCCTCCAGGGCGATCTCTGGTGTGTTACGGAAGTGAGTGATGTTCATGTGGGCTCCAGTAAAAGGTCGGCGGATACGAATGCTCGCTCAGCACATCAGGCTTTCCAGCCGTCCAGCCAGCGCTTGCGCCAGGCGTCGCCGCCAGGCCGGACTGCGCGGGCTGGCAAGCACCTCGTCTTCATGGACGAAGCTGCGGATGATCGCGTTGTAGCCGAGCCAGCGGCAGGGCTCGGGCTCCCAGCGACTCAGACGGGAAATCGGGCTGTCACTCAATACCCAGGGCTGCTGCAGCAACTCGCTGTCGCGCCCGAGGATGAGGTCGGCCAGGGTCCGGCCGCCAAGATTGGTGGCACCCACACCCTCACCGCCGTAGCCACCGGACAGCGCAATGCGGGTGCGCGTGTCGCGCAGCATGTGCGGCTGGAAACGCCGCGCCATGCCGAGGTTGCCGCCCCAGGAGTGGCTGAAGCGCACGTTGCGCAGCTGCGGGAAGAGTTCCCCCATCAGGTAGCGACGCAGACCGAGTTCATCTTCGGTCAGATTGAAGTCGTGACGCAGCCGGCCGCCGAAGCGGTAGCCGCCACGTGCACCGAAGATCAACCGATCATCGAGGCTGCGCTGACCATAGGTGACCTGCCGGCTGAACTCGCTGAAAGCCTGGCCACGTTCCAGGCCGATACCGGCCCAGACATCCGCCGGCAATGGCTCGGTGGCGACGATCAGGCTCTGCACCGGCAACTGATGATGGCCCAGCGGCGGCAGGCTCGCGGCATAGCCTTCGATAGCCGGTACGACCCAGTCAGCCGAGACGCAGGCCTGCGCGGTGCGCACCAGGCCGGGCTGCCAGTCGATCACCGGGCTGCGTTCATAGAGTTCGACGCCCATGCGTTCAACGCAGCGCGCCAGACCACGCACCAGCTTGGCCGGCTGAATGGTCGCGCAATGCGGGCTATACAGCGCGCCGTAGGCATTGGCGACACGCAGTTGCGCGGCCAGTTCGCTCGGCGACAGCCAGCGGTAATCGTCCTCACCGAGGCCCAGCTCGCGCAAATGCTGGAGGTAACCCCGCAGGCGTACTTCCTGCTCGGGGTAACGCGCGGCGCAATACAGCACGCCGCCTTTGCGCAGGTCGCAGTCGATGCCTTCACGAGCCACGACTTCGGCCACTTCATCGGGAATACCGTGCAGCAGGTCGAAGGATGCCTTGCGCTCAGTCGCAGGCAGAGCGCGCAGCAGGCGATCCTCGCCGAGCAGGTTGCCCATCAGCCAGCCGCCATTGCGCCCGGATGCGCCGAAACCAGCCGTCTCGGCCTCCAGAATCACGACACGTAGTTGCGGGGCATGCCGCTTGAGGTAATAGGCCGTCCACAACCCGGTATAACCGGCACCGATGATCGCCACATCGACCTGCAGGTCGGCCTGCAGGCTAGGCCTAGCCGGTAGTGGATCATCGAGCTGATCCATCCACAGGCTGATAGTGCGCCAGGAATTCATCCGCGCCTCCGTCATCCAACGATGACACAAGGCTAGTCGTGGCGATCAGTCGCTGTCTTGCGTGCGTGCACGCGCGGAAATCTCTTTCAGGTAGGCCTTCGGTGACAAGCCGGTATGTCGCTTGAAACAGCTGTAGAACGCCGACAGGGAGTTGAAGCCGGCGGCGAATGCCAGCTCGTCGATACGCTTGAGATCACTCCCAGCCTGCAGGCCATCCAGCAGATATTGCAACCGCGCGCGGTTGACGTAGCGATAGAAGCTCTCGCCGAGCACCTGGTTGAGCAGGTGGGAAATCTGATTGCGGCTGTAGCCGGTGGCGGCGGCGACCTGCTGCAGATCCAGCTCAGGGTCGAGGAACGGCTGGCTGCGCTGGAAATAATCCTGAAGATCCTGCGCCAGCTGCCCGAGCTGGCGCGTGGACAGGCCCAACCGGCTGATCGCCGGACGTGAGCTGGCCGTTTCCGCACCGTCACGCCCCTCGCGCACCAGGGTCGCATATTCATTGATTCGCCAGATCAGCCCCTCACGCACGGTGATGGCCTCGCCGGTACGAAACGAGACCAGCCCCTCTCCGCCCTGCAGACTGGTGCGGTACTGGATGAAGGCGGTATGCCCATCGATACGGATACGGTCGACGTGCTCCAACAGCTCCCCTGGCCGACGCGGCAGGTTGTGCTCGACATACTCGCGCAGGTCACTCAAGCGCATGCAGCGCTGCTGGTAGAAGTCGTTGTACTCGATGTCCGGATGATAGAGCGCCAGCACCGCCTCGAGGTCGCGGTGCTTCCAGCTCAGGTGATAACGCAGGATGGTCTCGCGCGTGCGCTCGGTTTGTGCAGCGTCATCGGGGAATGAGGGGTCGGCGGGAAGCATGGAAAACCTGTCAGCGAAGCCTGCCAGCAGCTTGCCTGATTCGCTTTCAATCGCCCAGCCTCGGACGGGCTAGACTCAATGGCGAGATTTCTTCTGCCGGAGGTCGACATGGAAAAGGACGAAAAGCCCCTGACCCTTCTGGAAATGCTGCAGAGCGTTCTGGCTGCCGCCTTTGGCGTGCAGAGCGGCAAGAACCGCAGCCGGGATTTCAGCCGGGGCAAGCCCAGCCACTTCATCCTGCTCGGCGTGATCTTCACCAGCTTCTTCGTCCTGGTGCTACTGGGCGTGGTGAAACTGATCCTGCATCTGGCCGTCGGCTGATCACTCCAGCAGCGCGTCGACCGAACAGGCACTGCCGCCCGGGTTGAGCACGGCACTGAAACGGGTGAAATCGACATCCGCTTGCGCCCGCTTCAGGTGCTTGGCCAGGCTTCGCGCCTGATCGCCGCTGATCAAGCGCAACAGCCGCGCGATCTGATCCTTGCCACCTCGGCTGGCGAAGTCGGCGCCATGCGCGTGATCGTAGAGCATCACCAGGGCACAGCCACCCAGCAGGAAGTGCCCGCTGGCGAGAATATCGATACGCCCATCCGCATGGGCCTGCAATACCCGTTGCGAATTGTTCAGCGCCGAGTAATGCAGCTTGCGCCCCAGCTCCTGCGCGGCCTGCATCACTCCAAAGGCCATTTCGTCGTTGGCCGACCAGATCAGGTCGAGCCTGGGGTAACGCGGTAACAGCGCCCTGGCCTGCTCATAGGCACGACGCTGCTGCCACTCGCCGTACAAGGCCTGTTCAAGGCGCACGTTCGGCGCCTCAGCCAACGCCCTGTGCAACCCATCCAGGCGCAAGGTGGCCGAAGGAGTCTGCTTGACCCCGGTAAACGCCAGCATCTGCGCGGGCCGCCCGCCGGCCTGCTCGATCAGCGCACGCCCCATCAGGTAACCCGCCTCTTCATCATTGGGCACCAGGCTGCCGATCCAGTTGCTGTAACGCTCGCGGCTACCACCGGTGAGCGCCCGCTGCTCCGGGTTGAGCGTGCTGTGCAAGGCGAACAGGCGGGTACGCCGCCCCTCGAAAAGACGCAGTATCTGTGGGCCGGCGAATTGTTCGTTGGTAAAAATCAGGTAATCCGGAGGGGTTGCCGAGTGGCTGAGCTGACGAGCCACTTGCAGCATGCGCGGCACGTCCCGCTCGCCATAGATGACCTCGAACTGCATGCCGAGCTGCGCGGCCGCCTCGTGCATGAAGCGACTGTAGTCGACCCAGAACGGCTCGTTGCTGTAACCGGGATTGATGAAAACGACCGAGACGGGCTTATCCGCCGCTCCGGCAACGGCGACCCACAACATCACGCACAGGCCCAGCACCCACCTGATCACCGACGCACATCCTCCACAAGTCGGCGCAGTATAGGGCTAACGGCAGAAAAACGCCGAGCCGTGATCAGCAGGTCAGCGGCCGCTGACCCAGAACACTGCAGTGGAGACGACGATGAGGATAAGCAAAAGAATTGCCCAGGCGTCGACGACACTGTCGCCACGTTCGCTATCACCCTGACTGCTCATATGTCCCCCTTCGTTCTTGTCGGTGTAGGCGGTTGATAGGAGTTAAGACCAGCCTTTGCCATCGCTCAAGGCCGTATCGATGCAACGCCGAGCCGGCTTATTACCAAATCATCGGCTTATATACTCAAACTTCACTTTTACGCATAAAGCTGAGCTGGTATCGTGCCCCGGCTCCGTGTTCATACGGGGTGCGCGGCCGTGCGCGCTGATTGGCAGTTGCCTGAAAAACAGGACCCTTCATGTACGTATATGACCAGTACGATCAGAAGATCGTCGAGGATCGCGTCAAGCAGTTCCGCGATCAAACCCGTCGCTACCTCGCTGGTGAGCTGAGTGGCGAGGAGTTCCGCCCGCTGCGCCTGCAAAATGGCCTCTATATCCAGCGCTTCGCCCCGATGCTGCGCATCGCCGTTCCCTACGGCCTGATGTCCTCGACGCAAGTGCGCATGATGGCCAAGATCGCCCGCGATTATGACAAGGGCTATGCGCACATCAGCACCCGGCAGAACGTGCAGTTCAACTGGCCGGAGCTGGAAGACGTGCCGGAGATTCTCGCCGAGCTGGCCACCGTGCAGATGCACGCCATCCAGACCAGCGGCAACTGCATCCGCAACACCACCACCGACCAGTTCGCTGGCGTGGCCAAGGACGAGATCGTCGATCCGCGCCCCTGGTGCGAAATCATCCGTCAGTGGTCGACCTTCCACCCCGAGTTCTCGCACCTGCCGCGCAAGTTCAAGATCGCCGTCAACGGCGCCGTGAGCGACCGCGCCGCCATCGAAGTGCATGACATCGGCCTGGAAGCGGTGAAGAACGAAGCCGGGGAACTGGGCTTCCGTGTTTCCGTCGGTGGCGGCCTGGGCCGTACCCCGATCGTCGGCAGCTTCATCAATGAATTCCTGCCGTGGCAGCACCTGATCAGCTATCTCGACGCCATCCTGCGCGTGTACAACCGCTACGGCCGTCGTGACAACAAGTACAAGGCGCGCATCAAGATCCTGGTCAAGGCGCTGACCCCCGAGGTGTTCGCCGAGCGCGTCAACGCCGAGTGGGCACACCTCAAAGACGGCCCGATGACCCTGACCGAGGCCGAAGTGGCGCGCGTCGCCGCCCACTTCGTCGACCCGGCTTACCTGGCCCTGCAGGACGAAGACGCCCTGCTCACCCAGCAGGACGCCGAGCACCCAGGTTTCGCCCGCTGGCGCCAGCGCAACACCTTCGCCCACAAGAAGCCCGGCTACGTCGCCGTGACTCTGTCGCTCAAGCCCACCGGCGTGGCGCCAGGCGACGTCACCGACAAGCAGCTCGACGCCATCGCCGAACTGGCTGACCGCTACAGCTTCGGCGAGGTGCGTAACAGCCACAACCAGAACATCATTCTCGCCGACGTCGAGCAGCGTCAGTTGTTCACCCTCTGGGGCGAGCTACGCGAGCAAGGTTTCGCCACGCCGAACGTGGGCCTGCTGACCGATATCATCTGCTGCCCAGGCGGCGATTTCTGCTCGCTGGCCAATGCCAAGTCGATCCCGGTGGCCGAAGCCATCCAGCGCCGCTTCGACGATCTCGACTACCTGTTCGACATCGGCAACCTCGACCTGAACATTTCCGGCTGCATGAATGCTTGCGGCCACCACCACGTCGGCCACATCGGCATTCTCGGCGTGGACAAGAAAGGCCAGGAGTTCTACCAAGTATCGCTCGGCGGCAGCGCCGGCCGTGATGCCAGCCTGGCGCAGATCCTCGGCCCGTCCTTCGCCCAGGACGACATGCCGGACGTGGTCGACAAGATCATCAAGGTCTACGTCGAGCAACGTACCGAAGAAGAAAGCTTCCTCGATACCTACCGCCGCATCGGTATCGACCCGTTCAAGGAGCGCGTCTATGCAGCGAATCATTAAGAACGGCCAGGTGATCGACGAAACCTGGCACCTGCTGGCCAAGGACGTGACCCTGGACGCCATCCCCAACTGCGACGACGTCATCGTGCCGCTGGCATTGTGGGTCGAGCACGGCCACGCCCTCAAGGCCCGCGATGGCGGCCTGGGTGTTTGGCTGGAAGCTGGCGATGAAATCGAGGAAATCGCCGATGACCTGGCGAATTTTCAGGTGATCGCTCTGGAGTTCCCGGCCTTCACCGACGGCCGTCACTCCTCCACCGCCTACCTGCTGCGCACCCGCTACGGCTACAAAGGTGAAGTGCGTGCCATCGGCGACGTGCTGCGCGATCAACTGTTCGCACTGCGCCGGGTCGGTTTCGATGCCTTCGCCCTGCGTGCGGACAAGGATCCCATCGACGCCCTCAAGGCCTTCGAGGAGTACGACGAGGTTTATCAGGCCTCTGCCGATCAGCCACTGCCGCTGTTCCGTCGCCGCGCTTGAATCGCCTGCAGAAACGCAAAGGCCCCGCACTGCGGGGCCTTTTCATTGGCGTGGCACTCAGTCCAGATGCACCAGCACCCGACCGACCATGCTGCCAGCAAGGATCTGCTCGATAGCATCAGGCAGCGCTTCCAGCGCGACTTCATGAGCCAACGGCGCCAGATCCAGCTTCCACTGTAGCGACAGCTTGTCCCACATGGATGCCTTGACCACCAGCGGCAACTCCACCGAATCCACGCCCAGCAGGTTGACGCCACGCAGGATGAACGGCAGCACCGACGCCTGGAAAGCGACTCCTGCAGTCAGGCCGCAGCAGGCCACGCTACCACTGTGACGCAGTGACTTGACCACGTTGAACAGGATATCGCCACCCACCGTATCCACCGCTGCTGCCCAGCGCTCCTTGAGCAGTGGCCGTTCGACGCCCTGCTGCAGTTCCTCACGCGTGACGATCTCGTCGGCACCCAGGCCGCGCAGGAACTCGGCCTGATCCGCCTTGCCGGTGGCAGCCGCGACGCGATAACCGAGCTTCTTCAGCAGCATCACGGCAACGCTACCAACGCCACCAGTAGCGCCAGTGACCAATACGAGGCCATCACGCGGCGCGACGCCGACACGCTCCAGCTTGTCCACGCACAGCGCCGCCGTCAGGCCAGCGGTACCCAGCAACATCGCTTCACGCAGCGACAGCCCCTGCGGACGCTTGATCGCCCAGGCCGCCGGTATGCGAATGTATTGGCCAAAGCCGCCAGCCGTATTCATGCCCAAGTCGTAGCCGGTAACGATCACCTCGTCGCCGACGGCGAACTCGCCCACGCTGGAGGCCTCGACCACCCCCGCAGCATCGATGCCCGGCGTGTGCGGGTACTGCTTGGTCACGCCACGATTGCCGCTGGCCGACAAGGCATCCTTGTAGTTGAGCGAGGAATAACGCACGCGAATCAGCAATTCGCCATCCGCGAGATCGGTCAGTTGGCGCTGCACCACCTGGCGCTGGAAGCTGCCATCAGCCTTTTCACTGACCAGCAATGCCTTGAATTCAGTCATCTCCGTCTCCTGTCGTCGTGATTCTTCAAGCTACCAGAAGCGCTGCTGTTGCAGGCGGCTCAGCCAGGTCAGCACGAAGCGGTCGAGTGCCACGCTGGCGGCAAGGCCGACACGCTCCTGCAGGCTTTTCTTCTGGGCGAAATGCAGATGGAACAGCTCGGCCTGCGCCGCACGCTCGGCCAGGTATTGATCGCTGGTCTTGAGCTCGTCGACCAGCAGGCGTTCCTGCGCCGCCATACCCAACCAGACCTCACCGGTCGCCACGGCATCGATGTCCAGCTGTGGGCGGTAGCGGGCGACGAAGCCCTTGAACAACTCATGGGTGATCTCCAGGTCTTCCTGGAACTTCTCCCGGCCCTTGTCGGTGTTCTCACCGAATACGGTCAGGGTGCGCTTGTATTCGCCGGCGGTCAGCACCTCGAAGTCGATATCGTGCTTTTTCAGCAGACGGTGCACGTTGGGCAACTGCGCGACCACGCCAATGGAGCCGAGAATGGCGAACGGCGCACTGAGGATCTTCTGGCCGATGCAGGCCATCATGTAGCCGCCGCTGGCCGCCACCTTGTCCACGCACACGGTCAGCGGAATGCCGGCCTCACGGATACGTGCCAGTTGCGACGATGCCAGGCCATAGCTGTGCACCATGCCGCCACCGCTTTCCAGGCGCAGCACCACTTCGTCCTCGGCCTTGGCCATCGACAGCAGTGCCGTGACTTCATGGCGCAAATTGTCGGTGGCAGACGCCTTGATATCGCCATCGAAGTCCAGCACGAAAACCCGAGGCTTGCTGCTCGGCGCCTTCTTCTCCAGCTTGGCCGCCTTGGCTTCGGCCTTGCGCAGAGCTTTCAACTCGTCCTTGCGCAACACCGAGTGCTCCAGGTGCTCGCGTAGGTTCTTGTAGAAATCGTTGAGTTTTTCGACCTGCAACTGTCCGCCAGCTCGGCGCCCCTTGCCGCGCAGGGCCGCGATGAAGACCAGCACCACGACGATGGCGACCACGACGGTCAAGGTTTTGGCGAGAAAGCCGGCATACTCACTAAGAAACTCCACAGATCCCCCTTGGAAAACGATTCAGTCAGGCGCGCGGGCCAAAGATTTGCGACGCTGGGCGCCTGAACGAGCATTCAAGCATACCGACGCAAGCGCACATCCACCATTGGCTTACGGACGCGCATCGAGGTTTTTACGGCAATTCAAACAAGCGTATGTTTTTTCGTTGACAGTGCTTCGGCTTCCTCATAACCTCGCGAAACTTTCAACGTGCCGGGAAGACGACGGACGTGGGCAGCATCTACCTGATTCGACATGGCCAGGCTTCATTCGGCGCAGACGATTACGACGTGCTGTCCCCCACCGGCGTGCGCCAGGCAGAGGTGCTTGGTGCGCACCTGGCACAGCTGGGCGTGCGCCTGGATCGCTGCATAAGCGGCAGCCTGCGCCGCCAACAGCACACCGCACGAGCCACCCTGGAACAACTGGCCACAGCGCCTGCCCTGGAAATCGACGACGCGTTCAACGAGTTCGATGCCGATGCGGTAATCCGTACGCTGGTGCCCGGCATCCTCGCTGAAGAACCCGAAGCGCTGGATATCCTGCGCAATGGCGCGAATAACCGCGCCGAGTTCCAGCGCCTGTTCGCCAAGCTGATCCAGCGCTGGGTGTCCGGCGAATACGACGTACACGGCCTGCAGAGCTGGCAGGCATTCGTCAACCAGGTCGAAGGTGGCCTGCAACGTATTCTCGAGCAGGCAGACAGCAAGCAGAACATCGCGGTGTTCACCTCCGGTGGCACCATTACCGCCCTGCTGCGTCTGATCACCGACGTACCGGCCTGCAAGGCGTTCGAACTGAACTGGCAAATCGTCAATACCTCGCTCAGCCTGCTGAAGTTTCGCGGGCGCGAGGTAAGTCTGGCTTCCTTCAACAGCCATGTGCATCTGCAGCTGCTGAAGGCGCCTGAGCTCATCACCTACCGATGAGCCCGGCCCCATGCGGCCTCGCGCCGCGCGAAAAACCTGAAAAGAAGGATAAGACCATGAGTGTTGCTGACATCGCCCAAACCATGCAATCCAAGTTCAACGCCAGCGCCGCTGCCGGCCTGGATCTGGTGTTCCAGTTCAACATCGAAGATGGCGAGAACTACGCGCTGATCGTCAAGGACGGCACCTGCGCCCTCGAACAAGGCGACAACCCGAACGCCAACGTCACCCTGATCATGGACAGCGAGACCCTCAAAGGCATCGTCAGCGGTGAAACCGACGGCATGCAGGCCTTCATGGCTGGCAAGCTGCGCGCCGAAGGCGACATGATGCTGGCGATGAAGCTGGGCGAACTGTTCCCGGTCTGATCAGCGAGCTGATTGCAAGACACGAAAACCGGAGTCCTGGCACTCCGGTTTTTTATTGCCTGCATCCCTGGCGCCGCCCCTTCGTGTCGTCGCTGCGCGACGCTCGCAGACGGCTGAACCAGGCCACTCCAAGGTGACTGATCAGGCAGTTTGATCGAGGGGCAACACGCCCACCTATAACGGCGCGTATTGCTTGTGACGACCCGGGTGCAGCATTAGATTAGAAAATTATCTGGGGCACCCATCATAAGTAGAAGGGATAGACATGGCGCTCACTGATCAATCCACTGGCATCCGCGCAGGCGAAGAACTTGACGCAGGCACCATCGACGCCTACCTCAAGGCCCACATCTCCGATCTCGAAGGCGCACCACGTATCAGCCAGTTTCCAGGCGGCGCATCGAACCTGACCTACCTGATCGAATACCCCCAGCAGGAATTCGTGCTGCGTCGCCCGCCGTTCGGCCACAAGGCCAAATCCGCCCATGACATGGGCCGTGAGTACCGCATCCTCAATCAACTCAATGCCGGCTTCCCCTACTGCCCCAAAGCCTATGTGCACTGCACCGACGAGTCGGTGATCGGCGCCGAGTTCTACGTCATGGAACGGGTCAAGGGCATCATCCTGCGCTCGGAGATGCCGGCCGAGCTGAGCTTCAGCGCCGAGCAGACCACGAGCCTGTGCAAGAGCTTCATCGACAAGCTGGTCGAGCTGCATAACGTCGATTACAACGCCTGCGGTCTGGGCGACCTGGGCAAGCCAGAGGGTTATGTCGAACGCCAGATCAAAGGCTGGAGCGACCGCTACGAGAAGGCCCTGACCCCAGACGCGCCGACCTGGGAACCGGTCAAGGCCTGGTTGAACGACAAGATGCCGGCCGACCACCACAAGCCCGGCATCGTGCACAACGACTACCGCTTCGACAACGTGATCCTTGACCCGAACAATCCGATGCAGATCATCGGCGTGCTCGACTGGGAGATGACCACCATCGGCGACCCACTGATGGATCTGGGCAACACCCTGGCCTACTGGATCGAAGCCGGCGATCCACCACCGGTACAGCTGATGCGCCGCCAGCCGAGCAACGCGCCGGGCATGCTCACGCGCCAGCAGTTCGTCGACTACTACGCCGAAAAAGCCGGCATCGCTATCAACAGCTTCGACTTCTACTACACCTACGGCCTGTTCCGCCTGGCCGGCATCGTGCAGCAGATCTACTACCGCTTCTATCACGGCCAGACCCAGGACAAGCGCTTCGCCCAGTTCATTCACATGAACAAGCTGCTGGAGCAGATGTGCCTGCAGGTCATCGCTAAATCCACTCTCTAACCCGGGGTAATCACAATGTCCAAGACCCACCTGTTCGACCTCGACGGCAAGATCGCCTTCGTCTCCGGCGCCAGCCGCGGCATCGGCGAGGCCATCGCCAAGCTGCTGGCCCAGCAAGGCGCCCACGTGATCGTCTCCAGCCGCAAGATCGACGGCTGCCAGGCCGTGGCCGATGCCATTATCGCCGAAGGTGGCAAAGCCACCGCCATCGCCTGTCACATCGGCGAGATGGAGCAGATCCAGAGCGTCTTCGCGCAGATCAGAGAACAGTTCGGTCGCCTCGACATCCTGGTCAACAACGCCGCCACCAACCCGCAGTTCTGCAACGTGCTGGACACCGACCTCTCCGCCTTCCAGAAGACCGTGGACGTGAACATTCGCGGCTACTACTTCATGTCCATCGAAGGCGGCAAGCTGATGAAGGAGAACGGCGGCGGCTCGATCATCAACGTCGCCTCGATCAATGGCGTCTCCCCCGGCGAGTTCCAGGGCATCTACTCGGTGACCAAGGCCGCCGTGATCAGCATGACCAAGGTCTTCGCCAAGGAATGCGCGCAGTTCGGCATTCGCTGCAACGCGCTGCTGCCGGGCCTGACCGATACCAAGTTCGCCTCGGCGCTGACCAAGAACGACGCCATCCTCAAGCATGCCCTGCAACGTATCCCGCTCAAGCGCGTGGCCGACCCGAGCGAAATGGCCGGCACTGTGCTGTACCTGGCCAGTGACGCCTCCAGCTACACCACCGGCGTGGCCCTGAACGTGGATGGCGGTTTCCTTTCCTGAGGAACCTTCCTCCCCCTCGTGAGGCTCAACACCCTCTCCCGCCCTTCGGGCACCCTCTCCCGCAAGCGGGAGAGGGTCATCAGATGGCCGCAGGCGGCCGCTACCAGTCCTTCAACGCTGCCTTGGCGGCCGAGTTCATCGGCTCGGCCAGAAGGCCAGTTGGCGTAAGGCTGACGCTGTATACCGCATCATCGGCAATCGGCAGGTAGGTCACGCGCAAGGCCTGCGCATCGAACAGAAACAGGTCACGCTGATTCAGGCGCAGCCAACGCCACAGATCGACGCCATAGGGACTTTGTGCCAGTTGCACGCGCCCTCGCTGCGCCAGGGCCTGCTGTTCGATGGCGAGAAAGCGGCCGGTAAGGCGCTCCAGGCGATAACCCGGCTCCAGCCCGATCAGATTGGCCAGCCCCTTCCAGCGGATCAGGCGCCCGTCGAGCTGCCACAAGTCGCCTTCCAGTGTAACGGTACGCTCCCGACCGCCCTCCAGCAGGCTCACGCTGTAGCGCTGCGGCCCGTCGGCCTTGAAGCTCAGGGTGACCAGCGGCTTGCCCTCGGGCAATCGCTCGTAGTTGTACAGATCGTAAGCCACCAATCCGACCAGAGCGGCCAGGGCGAGGAACGCCAGGCCAACGGTGCCCCGCAACCAACCGAGAAACCAGCCGGTATTGAGCAGGACGCGCAGCGCCACCAGCAGCACCAGAAGCGCCAGCAAGGCGACTGCCCAGGCCAAGCCGTTGTATTGCATCGATCACGTTCCTTCTCTGGCGAAATGCGGGCATTATGCGCAGCTCTTCTGCCCACGAACAGCCGAGACGCTGCGCACTCGCCCACAAGTCGACATTTTCCATGCCCTTTCTGCTCGAACTCGCCATCGATCCCGGCACCCTGGCCGTCCTCGTACTGGTCGCCTTCATCGCCGGCTTCATCGATGCCATCGCCGGCGGTGGCGGCCTGCTGACCATCCCGGCACTGCTCACCGCTGGCCTGCCACCGCATCTGGTATTGGGTACCAACAAGCTCTGTGCGACCTTCGGTTCCGGCACGGCGGCCTTCACCTTCTACCGGCGCAAGCTCTTCGATCCGAACCAATGGCGCAACGCCTTGCTGGCAACGCTGATCGGCGCCCTGCTTGGCGCAGTGATCGCCCACTGGATGCCAGCTCAATGGCTCAATCAGATGCTGCCAGCCGTGGTCTTCGCCTGCGGCCTGTACCTGCTGTTTGGCCGCACACCACAGGCACCCAGCGAGCAGAACCTGCCCATCGCCCGTGGCCGGCAGTGGCCGCAAGGACTAGGACTGGGACTCTATGACGGCGTAGCCGGCCCCGGCACCGGAGCCTTCTGGACGGTCAGCAGCCTGCTGATGTATCCGCTCGATCTGGTGCGCGCCAGCGGGGTGGCGCGGACGATGAACTTCGTCAGCAACGCCGCTGCCCTGGTCGTGTTCATTGCGTTCGGTCAGGTCGCCTGGGTGCTGGGGCTGAGCATGGGAGCGGCGCTGATGGTCGGTGCATTCCTGGGCGCGCGCACAGCGATCAAGGGCGGCTCGAAGTTCATTCGCCCGGTGTTCATTCTGGTGGTACTGGCACTGACTGCGCGCCTGGTCTGGCAGCACTGGCTCGCCTGACACCACTGGGCGTGGCAGGCCAACCCCGTACTACGGCAGGATGGGTTCAGGCAAGCCTAGGCGTCGTGCGACATACAGATCGATCAGATGCCGAGCAATCGAGCGCGACGCCGGCAGCGGCGGCAGATCATCGACGCGGAACCAGCGAGCATCCTCAATCTCGTCCTCCTGCATGACGATCTCGCCGCCGGCATATTCGGCATGGAAGCCGAGCATCAGTGAATGCGGGAACGGCCAGCCCTGGCTGCCGATGTACTGCAGGTTGTGCACCTGCAGGCCCACCTCTTCGTGCACCTCGCGTGCGACGCAGTGCTCGACCGACTCACCCGGCTCGACGAAGCCAGCCAGCGTGCTGTAGACGCCGGTGACGAAACGCGGGGAACGCGCCAGCAGGATTTCATCGCCACGGGTCACCAGCACGATCATGCTCGGCGACAGGCGCGGATAATGCTGCGACTCGCATGTCTCGCAGCGCATCGCCCACTCGCCCGGTACTTGGCGGGTGGCCTCACCACAACTGCCGCAGAAACGGTGCTCGCGCTGCCAGGTACCGATTTGCGCGGCGTAGGCCAGCATGCGGAAGGTCTCGGCATCGCCCTGCAGCATGAACTGGCGCAGACTTTGCCAACTGCAGCCTTCCAGTGCGGCCGAGGACTCTACCTGCAGCAGGAAGACCGCATCCTTGCCGAAATAGCCGATGCCCTGTTCGCTGACGATGGGCAGATCCTGACGCTTGATCCAGTCACGCGGGAACAGCACGCCATTGCTGTCGGCCAGGAACTGCTGACGGTCATACAGCAAGGCCCAGCCGCCTGCCTGCGCAGGATCGAGGTAGGTATGACGCCAGACCATCAGGCTGCCACCGACATGCCCAGGGCCTTGATGCTCTCCTCGGCCAGATCGAGCACGCTCGGCTGGGTTTCGGGTCGCAGCACGGCACCGGCTTCGAGGTAATACTCCAGGCTGCTCAGGGCATCGGCCAGGGTTTCCAGCATCTGCTCGGACGGCATCTGCCCGGCATCGAGCATGCGCGTCTGGATGTAATCGGCACAGGCACCGACCAAGGCGGCAGCACGGCGCTGCTCGAGGAACCACAGCCCACCGCGCACGGCCTGCAAACTGAACGGCACATTGGCCAGATGCATCTTGTCGCCGGCAGACTCGAGGTAGGCGGTAATGGCCCGCTTTGCCAACGCCAGGCCGGCCTGAGCCTCGTCGACCACGACGATGCGCGCCTCGGCCAACTGATGGCCGGCAAACGACTGTGCCTCATCGCCCGGTTCAACCGGTTGCGGCTTGCTTTCACGATGCTCGCCACGCTCCAGGCTGGCGACCATGCCCTCGACATAGAGCACGGCATCCGCCAATTGCAGCAACTGCTGCGGCTGCGGCGCTGTGCTGTCCATCCAGGTGGCGACTTGTGGCAACTGCGCACTCAACGAGTTACCCGCCGAGCTCAGCCCGACCATGCTCAGGGTCTTGGCCAGCTTGCCCAGCAGCGCATGCAGCGTTCCCAGGGTCTCTTCATGCTGAGTGCCACGTTCGAGCAGGTCGAGCATGTCCTTGACGCTGGCCAGCTCCTCGCGAATGGCGGTGGAGAGCGAGCGCATCACCGCCTGCCCAGGGCCGGACAGGCGCTTGTATTCCTCTTCCAGCATATGGTCGGTGAACGGCAGTGGCGCCAGCCCGAACACCTCACGCACGGCGCTAGCATTGGCGCTATGACTATCGGCCAGGGCGACCAGATAGAGCAGCTCCTTGAGCAGGCTGCGTGGTGCTTCGTACTGAGGATTGGCGAGCACCAGCTTCAGTTCGCGGTCGAGGCGCGAGAGCAATTGCTTGCGCGACTTGCGCGGCAGCAGTTGACCATCGGCCTGGGACTCGATGGCAGCGCTGCCGATCCAGCACATGCGCCCGCCCGGCTCGCCAGCGAACAGCTTGCTCAAGCGCTCCATCGCGCGCGCCATGAGCTTGAGGCTGCCCTGCAGGTTCTGTTCGCGAATCAGACCGAGCAGGCCAACCTGATACATGTGACGCAAACGCTTGGCTTCGACCTGCTTGGCCGCGCTATCGATCGGCAGCGCAGGCGTGTGCGGGCGCGCCTGGTCGAGGCGCACGCTGAAGAAGAAACTCTCGGGCAAAGGTTGCTGTGCGCCGGCCTGGCGCAAATCGTTGATCGCCGGCAGCAGCAGCTCGGGCATTTCCTGGCGATGGGCATCGACGTTTTCGAGATAACGGCGCAGTACATGCAGCGCATTACTCAAGGCGGCCAACTGCACGTCACGCTCCTCACCGGCACCGGCAGGGATGTCCGTGGCCTGGTCGAGCACTTCCTGAGCCAGCAGCTCGGCACCGGCCAACTCCACCAGATTGAGCGTGCCGCGCACCTGGTGCAGGCTTTCCACGGCCTGCTGCAGCAGGCTGCCGTTGTGACGTTCGGCGATGAACTGTTCGAGGCTCTGCTCGGCTTCTTCCATGGTGACGAACAACTCGTCGCGCACCAGGTTCAGGGACGTGGCTCCACTCACCATACGCTAGGCACCTCGTAACTCGCGACGAACAACGCTGGGCAGGGCATCAGTCGGCGAACTCCGGCTTTTGCTTGGTCATGTGCGCAGCCATGGCCAGGCGCAGGTCTTCGGACTGCAGCATGGCGGCATTCCAGGTGGCAATGTATTCGAGGCCATCGTCGACCCGGTGATCGCGCATGTAGCGAATCATTTCCTTGGTGCCGCGGATGGCGATCGGCGACTTGGCAGCGATCTCGCCAGCCAGTTGCATGACTCCGGCGAGCAGCGCCTCTTGATCGGCATAGGTGCGATTGACCAGGCCGATGCGGGCGGCCTCCTCACCGTCGATGGTGCGCCCGGTGAAGGCCAGTTCCCGCATCATTCCGTCACCGATGATCCGTGGCAGGCGCTGCAGGGTACCGACATCCGCCGCCATGCCCATGTCGATCTCCTTGATGGAGAACTGTGCATCGGCGGTGGCGTAGCGCATGTCGCAGGCGCTGATCAGATCGATGGCGCCGCCCAGGCAGTACCCCTGGATCGCCGCCAGGACAGGCTTGCGGCAATTGTCCACGGCATTGAACGAGGCCTGCAGTTCGAGAATCTTGCGGCGCAGCGCGTTGGCATTGCGTCCGACGTCCTTGCCCAGTTGCGCACCGACCGAGGCCAGCAGCATCAGATCGATGCCGGAAGAAAAGTGTTTGCCGGCACCAGACAGCACCACGACGCGCACGGCATCGGTGTTATCGATCCAGTCGAAGATGTCGATGATCTCGCGCCAGAAGTCGGCGTTCATCGCATTGACCTTCTCTGGACGGTTGATCTGCACATGGGCGATCTTGTCCGCCAGGTCGACGCGGAAGGCTTGGTAGTCGGACATGGCAGTCATCCTCGGCCGCAGGCTCGGCAATACGGTAATTATTTTGTGATTAATAACCGCGCAACTATAACAAGCACGCCATAAAAGTCGATGCTTGCCACTGTGACGCAAGGCACGCCTGAGAAGTTAAGAACTGCTTTGACTATCGCGGATAACGGGTTGATCTGCCAGGGTTCTTGTTCAGCCTGGCAGAATGCCAGCCTATTCGATCAGGCAATCCACGCAATACTGCCCCTGCTCGACCTGCAAGCCGTGCACGTCGATGTCGAAGCCGGGGAACGCTTCATCAAAGGTACGGGCGAAGCTCAGGTAATCGAGAATCGAGCGGGTCGCAGCCGTGAAGCGCTCCCCTGGCATGATCAGCGGGATGCCTGGCGGATAAGGCACCAGCATCACCGCAGCAATGCGCCCTTCCAGCTCCGCCACCGGCACCGCTTCCACATCGCCGCGCACCAGGCGGTCATAGGCATCCGCCGGTTTGATCGCCACCTCGGGTAGCGCGGTATACATGGTCTTCATGGCCTTGGCTGTGGCGTTATCGCGGTAGCAGCCATGCAGGGCATTGCAGAGATCGCGCAGGCCCATGCCGTGATAGCGCACGCCGCCGGCCTGAGCGATGGAAGGCAGCACCTGGGTCAGCGGCAGATTGGCATCGTAGCTGCGCTTGAACTCCAGCAACTCGGTGAGCAACGTGCTCCACTTACCCTTGGTGATGCCCATGGAGAACAGCACCAGGAAGGAATACAGGCCGGTCTTCTCCACCACCAGGCCACGCTCCCAGAGGAACTTGCTGACCACCGCAGCCGGGATGCCCTGCTGCTCCATGCGCCCTGCCGCCGTCAACCCGGGCATCACCAGGGTCACCTTGATCGGGTCGAGCAGCACGTAGTCCTCGGCCACCTCGCCGAAACCGTGCCAGTCGGCGTCGGGCTCGAGCAGCCAGTCTTCGGTGGCGACACCTTCGCTGCCCTCGCCCAGGCTCGGCTGCCAGATGCTGAACCACCAGTCATTCGCCGCCAGATTGCGCCTGACGTTGGCCAGCGCACGGCGGAAGCTCAGCGCCTCGTCGAAGGTTTCCTGAATCAATGAGCGCCCCGCCGGGCCTTCCATCATGGCCGAGGCGACGTCCAGCGAGGCGATGATGCCGTACTGTGGCGAGGTGGAGATGTGCATCATGAACGCTTCGTTGAAGCGGTCACGATCGAGCTGGCGTCGCCCACCATCCTGCACGTGGATCATCGAGGCCTGGCTGAAAGCGGCCAGGAGCTTGTGGGTCGAATGGGTACTGAACACCAGCGGCGTCTGCTCGCCGCCTTCGGTACCCATGCCATAGCGCCCGGCATAGAACTCATGGAACGCTGCGTAGGCGTACCAGGCCTCGTCGAAGTGCAGCACCTCGACGCTGTCGCCCAGGGTGCGCTTGATCAGCTCGGCGTTGTAGCACAGGCCGTCGTAGGTGGAGTTGGTCACCACCGCCAGCTTGACCTTGGGCGCACGGCCGCGTGCCAGCGGGCTGGCATCGATCTTGGACTGGATCGACTCCTTGCTGAATTCGGAAAGCGGAATCGGCCCGATGATGCCCAGCTCGTTGCGTTCCGGCGTCATATACAGCGGGATGGCGCCAGTCATGATGATCGAATGCAGGATCGACTTGTGGCAGTTGCGATCCACCAGCACCAGGTCGTCACGCCCGACCATCGAATGCCAGACGATCTTGTTCGCAGTCGAGGTACCGTTGATCACGAAAAAGGTGTGATCGGCGCCGAAATTGCGCGCCGCGCGGGCTTCGGCCTCGGCCAGCGGGCCGGTGTGATCGAGCAGCGAGCCCAGTTCCGGCACCGAGACGGACAAGTCCGAACGCAGCGTGTTTTCGCCGAAGAACTGATGGAAGGCCTGCCCTACCGGACTCTTGCGATAGGCCACGCCACCGCCATGACCTGGCGTATGCCAGGAGTAGTTGGACTGCGCGGTGTGCTGCACCAGCGCCTTGAAGAACGGCGGCAACAAGCCGTCGAGGTAATTGTGCGCGGCGCGCGCCACCTGCCGAGCGAGGAAGGAGACGGTGTCCTCGTAGAGGTAGAGGATGCCGCGCAGGTTGTTCAGATCGGCCATGGCCTCGGCCGGGGCATTCTCGATGGTGACTTGCTCACCCAGGGCGAAGATCGGCAATTGCGGCGCCCTCACCCGCGCCACGCGAATCAGCTCGACCATGTCCTGTAACAGGCGGCTGTTCTCACCAGCCCCTTCGGCGGCGACCAGGATGCAGGCCAGACCATGGTGAGTCGAGGCGACGATGCGCCCCTCGGTGGAACTGGCCGTTGGCAGGATGCTGAAACCGTCGAGCTCCAGCTCGCGCGCAATGGCCCGCACGCGATCACCGGCGACCGTATCGGCCTTGATGTCACGGTGAACGATGAGAACGGGGAACTTGAGGTCTTTGTACATGCTGACATCCTGAACGGGAGCAGGCGTTGCCTGCCTATCGACTCAGGTTAGAGGCTCCTTACTGCAGGCGGAACCCCCGATGCATCAGGCTGTACGAAAAGGTCGCAAAGAAGCAGCTACCCGCTTCAAGCGGCAAGCCCCAAGTGAGAGCAAGGACAAAAGGCGCCTTGCTGCTTGAGGCGTGCAACCGGGTTACTGCTGCTCTTCCAATTGCGCCCAGAGCGCCGAACCACCGGCGGATTTTGCGATGGCAGCCAGGCGCACAGCGTGCGCAGCCAATTCATCGGCACTGGCGCGGATCACCCGGGTGCGCGTCCGGTTCGGGTCGAGCCGGCGAATCGGCGTCGCCTGCTGGCGACCACTGCCATCTCCATCACCCTCTTCGCCCGCCAGCGATAGATGGGTCTGCCCACCAGTCATCGCCAGGTAGACGTCGGCCAGAATCTCCGAGTCGAGCAAGGCGCCGTGCAGTTCGCGGTTGGAGTTGTCGACGCCGTAACGCTTGCACAGCGCATCCAGGCTGTTGCGCTGCCCCGGATGACGCTCACGCGCCATCATCAGGGTATCGAGCACGCTGCAGTAGTCGTTGACGTCGGCTCGTTCACTCTGCCCCAGCAAAGCGAATTCGTTGTTGATGAAGCCAACGTCGAACGCCGCGTTATGGATGATCAGCTGCGCGTCCTTGATGAACTCGTAGAATTCATCGGCCACATCGCGGAAACGCGGCTTGTCGGCCACGTATTCATTGGTAATACCGTGAACCGCGATGGCGCCTTCGTCGATCTCGCGATCCGGATTGAGGTAGACATGAAAATGTCGGCCGGTCAGACGCCGGCCGAGCAGTTCGACGCAGCCGATCTCGATGATGCGGTGGCCGTCGGTGACTGGCATACCGGTGGTTTCGGTATCCAGCACGACCCGTCTGATGACGCCGTTTTCTGTACTCACGCTCACACTCTCTCTTGAAACTCGGGGGCCGCTGCCGGCGCCGGCATATTACCGCAGCCCGACACGCCGCCCCAATGACTCACTGCCCGCGGACTTCGTCGACGCCGCGGTTGGCCAGTTGATCGGCCCGTTCGTTACCGGGATGGCCGGTATGCCCGCGCACCCACTGCCAGGTGACCTGATGGCGATTCACCTCTTCGTCGAGCTTGCGCCACAGATCGGCATTCTTGACCGGTTCCTTGCTTGCGGTTTTCCAGCCGCGCTTCTTCCAGTTGGGCATCCACTCCTGGATTCCCTTCATGACATATTGCGAGTCGGTGACCAGCTTCACCGCGCAAGGCCGGGTCAGGGCGACCAGCCCGGCGATAGCCGCCATCAGCTCCATGCGGTTATTGGTGGTACTCGGATCGCCGCCCCACAACTCCTTCTCGGCGCCCTTGTAAACCAGCAAAGCGCCCCAGCCGCCAGGGCCGGGATTGCCCTTGCAGGCACCATCGGTATAGATCACGACTTGATCGGTTTCAGACATTCACAGGCTCTGTACACAATTGACCAGCGAGGGCGCAGCTGGATCAGCTATCGACATCACGCCGACTGATCTTCGCCACCGGCAGTGGCAGCAGCTTGCCCATGGGCTCGCGCCGCGCTTGCCGTAGCGGGCGCAGCCCCACCACCAGCTTGCGCGCGACCAGCAGATAAAAGCCGGCCCCCGGCAATTGCCAGGAATCGCCCCAGCGCTCGAGTCGGCGCAGGCGCGTTTGCCAGGCAAGCGACGCGAGCGGCGGACGATAGCACCCGAAGCGACGTTTCTCCAACGCGAAACCCAGCAGCGTCAGCCAGTCCCCCACCCGACTGGGAGCGATGCACCGCGCCTGACTGAGGCCATCCTGCGCGAACAGGCGACGCGCGCCCCAGGCACTCCAGGGATGGATGCCGAGAATCAGCAGGTGCCCACCAGGGCGGACACTGCGCGCGGCTTCACGCAGCAGGCCATGCGGTGAAAGACTGAAATCCAGCCCATGCTGCAGCACCACCACATCGGCGGCGTGCTCGCCCAACGGCCAGGATTGCTCTTCGCAAACGATCTGCACACCGGGCATGGGCGGCCCCAGACGTACGTTGTGTTGAATCTGTCCCGCTCTGGGCGGCCCCTCGGCACCCGGGCCATAGCTGACCAGATAACCGCCGAAGAAACGCGCCAGCTCGTCCTCCAGCAGACGCCGTTCCTCTTCCAGCAGGAGCTGACCCAGCGGCCCGGCCAGCCAGTCACGCGCATCGTCCATCAGCTTGAGCCATTGCGGGTCGGCCTGGACGCTTGGCTGATCGCTCATCGCGATTCCTCCCTTGCGGGCAATTGCATGATCGCCAGGGCGTAGCGACGCCGCCAGCGGAGGTGTTACAGCCTGAGGGGTTGCCGTCACGGGCTGCTCTTATAAGATGCACCTTTATTGCCGGCTTAGCGACCCACGATGATCCAGACAGATGCCCTGCCCGCCTTCAACGACAACTACCTCTGGCTGCTCCAGGATGCCGATAGCCGCCGCTGCGCGGTGGTCGACCCGGGCGACGCCGCGCCGGTTCTGGCCTGGCTGCAGGCACACCCCGGCTGGCAGTTGAGCGATATCCTCGTCACCCACCACCACTTCGACCATGTCGGTGGTGTCGCCGAACTCAAGCAGCTTACCGGGGCGCGAGTGTACGGCCCGGCCACGGAAAAGATTCCCGAGCGGGACATCGGCCTCGCCGGTGACGAAAACATCAAGGTGCTCGGACTGGATTTCCAGGTCATCGCGGTTCCCGGCCACACCCTGGGTCATATTGCCTATTACCAGGCCGAGCAGGGCTTGCTGTTCTGTGGCGATACGTTATTCGCTGCCGGCTGTGGCCGCTTGTTCGAAGGCACGCCGCAACAGATGCATGCCTCGCTACAGCGCCTGGCTGCACTGCCAGAAGTTACACAGGTGTATTGCACCCACGAATACACCCTGAGCAACCTGCGTTTCGCCCACGCCGTAGAGCCCGGCAACCCGCAGGTCGAGGCGCGCCTGCAACAGGTCAGCGCATGGCGCGAAACGGGCCGTATCAGCCTGCCTTCGACCATCGCACTGGAGAAAGCCAGTAACCCCTTCCTGCGCACGGCGGAGCCCGAAGTGGTCGCCAGCGCCGAGCGCAACGATGGCACGCGGTACGACGATGCACAGGACGTATTCGCCAGCTTGCGGGCCTGGAAGGATCGCTTCTGACAGCCGGTAGACGGCAGTAGCCGAACCGCGGCCCGCGCCCTTCTGGCCGGGCCAGCCAGAGGGAAACAGGTCACAAAAGCCTGGTGAAAACTTGACCGCCCCCGGTTCGCTTCCTAGAATCGCCCGAACTTTTTCCCGGGGAAAACCTCTCACCCAATGCCTTTACCTACGCGCAAGCCATTGAATCTTAAGGCATTGGCGCAGAGTGCACGGTTGTCCGCGCTGCTCTGCTGCGTAACCCTGGCCGGCTGTCAGAGCCTGTCGCCCTCCGCCACCGACGACAGCGTCGGCCCGCAGCGCGCGGTAGGGCTCGAGCGAGAGCCAGAATGGCTCAATACCGACGCCCTCGCTCGCGAATACGCTGACATCTGGGAACGCCTGCGCGACGGCTACAAGCTGCAGGATGAAATCGGCACCAACCCGCGCATCGAGCGACAGCGCCTCTGGTTCGCCAGCAATCCGCGTCATGTCGACACCGTCAGCGAACGAGCCGCCCCCTACATTCACTACATCGTCGAACGCCTGGCCGAACGCGACATGCCAATGGAGCTGGCGCTACTGCCAGTCATCGAGAGCGCCTACGACCCACAGGCCTACTCCCCTGCCCAGGCCGTTGGTCTTTGGCAATTCATCCCCTCCACCGGTCGCAACTACAACCTGCGCCAGACCAACTGGTACGACGGCCGACGCGACGTCACCGCCTCCACACGGGCCGCACTCGATTACCTGAGCCGCCTGCACGAGATGTTCAACGGCGACTGGCTGCTTGCGCTGGCGGCCTACAACGCAGGCGAAGGTCGCGTCAGCCGCGCCATCGAGCGCAACGAGAAGCTCGGCTTGCCCAGCGATTACTGGAACCTCTCGCTGCCCAAGGAAACCGAGGAATACGTACCCAAGCTGCTGGCGTTGTCCCAGGTGATCATGACCCCTGAGGCGTATGGCGTCACTCTGGCGCCCATTGCCAACGAACCCTATTTCGAACAGATCGCCATCAAACAACACATGGATCTGTCGCGCCTGGCGCAGATGGCCAATCTCGACGAGAGCGAGCTGTTGCAACTGAACCCGGCCTACAAGCGTGGCGTCACGCTCGATGGCCCGCAACACCTGTTGGTGCCCACCGAAAAGGCGGAGATGCTCAATGCCAGCCTGGCGATGATGAAGCCTCAGGATCTGGTCGACTGGCAGACTTATCAGGTACGCAGCGGCGACAGCCTGAACAGCATTGCCAACCGCTACCACCTGAGCGTAAGCATGCTGCGCGAAGTCAATCAGCTCAGCGGCAATCGACTCAGCATTGGCCAGGAGCTGACCATCCCGACCAAACCGGGCGACCCGCCCAGCGAGCCGCTACACCAGCGCATGGTCGCCCAGGCTGCGCCCGGCAGAAGCGGCAGCGGCGCTCGCACCTATCAGGTGAAAAATGGCGACAACCTTTGGCAGATCGCCCGCGCCCACCAGGTATCGGTGCAGGAACTGCAACGCTGGAACAAGCTGCAGAATCACCAGCTCACGGTCGGGCAGACCCTGCGCATGGAATCCGAGCCCGCGCAGGCCAGCAACGCGCCCGTTCGCACCTCTTCTCGCGATAGCCGTGACAAGGCCACCTACTACCGGGTGAAGAAAGGCGACTCGCTCTATGTCATCGCCAAGCGCTTCAATATCGACACCAAGACGCTGCAGACCTGGAACAGCCTGGAGAGCCACGCCCTGCAACCAGGCCAGATGCTGACGCTTTACCTTCCATAGCTCGGCTGGCGTCAGCGCTTGCTCAACGCCCCCAGGCAGCGCCCCGCCAGCAAGGTGAAGCGCTGAAACGCAACGAACTGCTCATGCCGTAGCGCGCGGCCCGATACGCGGCAATCAGCGTAAAGCACACCGACTTCTCGATTGCCCGCCATCAGCGGCGCGATGAAGAACATTCCGGTGCCCAGACTCTGACGAATGGGCAGCGTCACCAGTTCATTGAGGCTGTAGGTCGCCGGCACGCCCATCCAGATCGCCTCACGATGGCGCAGCGCATAACTGAAGATATGTGGCTGCTCGACCTGTATGGCCGGCAGCACGAATTCCCTCAACCACTGCTCGCTCTGTTCACCCAGCACTCGCTTGACCTTGAAACAACGCTGCTCGTCGGCCAGCACAGCCAGCATCACCCGCTCCAGCCCCGCGCCGCGGTGCAAACCCTTGAGCAGGGTATCGAGGATGAGGTCTACATTGCCACGCTGATTGGCCATCAAGCCCAGATCCTGCAGGGCCTGCTGCATCACCAGCAGATCTGGCTGCAGCAGGCTGGCCTTGCGTGCCTGCTGCTGACCGACAATCTGCTCGGGGTCGGTGCTGGGGATCAGCCGGCAGAGCTTTCCAGCACCAAAGGTCGAGGCCACCTTGACCGCTTCCTCGGCACTGGCAAGCACCTGCTGCAACGCCTCTTCGGCGTTGAGGCCGATGAACGGCGCAACCTTGCCCAACACGGCTTCCATCTCCGACGATCCCCAGCCCTGCAACGCTGCTTCGCTGATGCGAACGCCCAGTTGCACGGCCCTGAGTGCGGGATCGGCATGCGAAGAGCCGGCATGCGCGAGACTGACCAGTTCACCCAGCCCCCAGCTCTTGGCCAGCCCCTGAGTCAGTTGCCGAAAGCTGGTGCCCAGCACGCCGCGCACCGCCTCGTCCTCATCCACGCCAGGCACTTCCAGCGCCGCCGTCAATTCATCGACCTGAGCGCCACCGCAACTCCAGAACGCCAGTTCGCCGAGGTGATGGAGCAGCGCCGCGATGAATACCTCTTCGGCATGATTGCCGAGCACATAGCCGCCCAGGTTGCGCGCCTGGACAGCGGCATGGAACGAGCGCGCCAGCAACTCCAGTAGCTGCTGACGCGGGGCCTGGGTCAGCAGGCCATCGATCAGACTGACCGACAGACTGATCAGGCGCACGTTATCGAAGCCGATCAACACGATCGCCCGCGAGATGGTGCGGATGCTTTCTTGCGAAGGGTTGTAATAGACGCTGTTGGCGACGCGCAGCACCTTGGAGGTCAGGGTCGCATCACGCAACAGAATGTCGGCCAGTTGCTGCACTGACGCGTCAGAGCGCTGCGAGAGGTGCTGCAGATCTCGCACGACGGAGGTCAGTGCGGGCAATTCGGCCTGGCTCAGACGGTCGATCCATGACTGCACACCATGACTGCGTTCGACCAAGTTTGCATCCTCATCGTTTTCGTCAGTGTATGCCAAAGTGCCGCTATCGTGCGCCGCAGGTTGCAACCGGGTGCCGAGCCACCCGGCGTTGCAAGCACCGCTCTTTTTCCTGTACGGACAAGCTGTTACTGTACCCGGCCATATAAGCCCCACAGCAGCCAAGGATCGGATTTCACCGCCGATGCGTTTTCTCTCCCTACTGTTCCTCTGCCTGGTCTTTAGCGTTACCGCCTCTGCGGCCATCAGCGAAAGCCACGGCTATGCGCAGTTCGGAACGCTGAAGTATCCGGCCAGCTTCAGTCACTTCGACTGGGTCAACCCTGACGCCCCCAAGGGCGGCACGCTGCGCGTCATGGCATCGGGCACCTTCGACACGCTCAATCCCTACACCCTCAAGGGCAGCAGCCCCATATCCACTGCGCATTTCCTGCAGTACGGCGCCAACGAGCTGAACGAACCGCTGATGGTCGGCACGGGCGCCTACGACCCCTCCGGTGACGAGCCGGCATCGAGCTATGGCCTGATCGCCAAGAGCGTCGAGTACAGCGAGGATCGCAGTTGGGTGGTGTTCAACCTGCGCCCCGAAGCCCGCTTCCATGATGGCAAACCCATCACGGCCTACGACGTCGCCTTCTCCTACCGCCTGTTGCGTAACGAAGGCCATCCGCAGTACCGCACCAACCTGCAGGAAGTGAAGCGCGTAGACATCCTCAACCGTCACCGCATCCGCTTTGTCTTCAAGCGCGCCGACAACCCGCTGCTGATCCTGCGCCTGGGTGAAATGCCCGTACTGCCCCAGCATTACTGGAAAGGCCGCGATTTTCGCGCCACCACCTTCGAGCCGCCTCTGGGCAGTGGGCCCTATCGCATCGTGCAGGTCGTCCCCGGGCGACGCTTGGTGTTCGAACGGGTGAAGGACTGGTGGGGCAAGGATTTGCCTGTCAATCGCGGCAAGTACAATTTCGATCGAGTCGAAGTGGAGTTCTATCGCGATAGCAACGTCGCCTTCGAGGCGTTCAAGGCTGGCGAATTCGACTTCTACATCGAAAACCAGGCGAAGAACTGGGCCAACGGCTATCGCTTCCCGGCCGTGACACGGGGTGAGGTGATCCGCGCCGAGATCCCGCATCAAATTCCAACGCAGACCCAGGCGCTGTTCATGAACACGCGCCGCGCCCTGTTCAGCGACCGGCGTGTGCGTGAAGCCCTGGGGTTGATGTTCGACTTCGAATGGACCAACCGCACGCTGTTCAATAACTCCTACGTCCGCGCGGCCAGTTACTTCCCCAATAGCGAGTTTTCCGCGACGGGCAAACCGGAGGGCGCCGAGTGGCTGTTGCTCTCGCCCCATCGGGACACGCTACCTGCCAAGCTGTTTACCCAGGCTCCGGATCAACCGGTAACCGATGGCCGCGGCATCCCCCGCGAAACCCTGCGGCGGGCTCTCGGTCTATTGGCCGAAGCCGGCTGGAAGCCCGTCGGCCAGGAGCTGCGCAACGCCCGCGGCGAACGCCTCGAATTCGAAATCATGCTGGTCAACCCGAGCCTCGAACGCATTCTTCAGCCCTATACCGCCAACCTGGCGAGCATTGGCATCAACGCCAATCTGCGCACCGTTGACCGCGCGCAATACAAGCAGCGCCTCGACCAGTACGACTACGACATGATCCTGCTGACTCTGCCCCAGACCCTGAGCCCGGGCCTGGAGCAACGGCTGTATTTTCACTCCAGCCAGGTTGGCGTTCGCGGCGGCAAGAACTACGCCGGCGTCAACGACCCGGTGGTGGACGAGATGATCGATCGCCTGATGTCCGCCAAGACCCGTGACGAACAGATCGCAGCCACCCGCGCACTGGATCGAGTGCTGCTCTGGCAGTACTACAGCATTCCCAACTGGTACATCAATTATCACCGCCTGGCGTACCGCAACCGGTTCGCCTTCGTCACCACGCCGCCCTATACCCTGGGCCTGCGCACCTGGTGGCTGAAGCCCTCGGAGAACGCCCGATGACAAACCCGCTGCGCAGCTGGCTGCTTCATGGCAGCAGCCTCATCCTGCTCGGTCTGTCCAGCCTGACCTTCGCCGCGCCCCAGCATGCGGTCACGCTGTACGACGAAGCCCCCAAGTATCCGGCCAACTTCCAACATTTCGCCTATGCCAACCCCGATGCGCCCAAGGGCGGCACCTTCCGCCAGGCCGGCTTTGGCGGTTTCGACAGCCTCAACCCCTTCATCAACAAGGGCGTGCCAGCGGACGATGTCGGCCTGATCTACGACACCCTCACCGTGCAGAGCATGGATGAGCCCTTCACCGCTTACGGCCTGATCGCAGAAAAGATCGAGAAGGCGCCGGACAACGCCTGGGTGCGGTTCCACCTGCGTAAGATCGCTCGCTTCCACGATGGCACCCCCATCACCGCGGACGATGTGAAGTTCAGCTTCGACACGCTGATGAAGAAAGGCACGCCGATGTACCGCGGCTACTATGCCGACGTCGAGCGGGTCGAAGTGGAGTCGCCACACAGTGTGCGCTTCGTCTTCAAGCACGCCGGTAACCGCGAGCTGCCGCTGATCCTCGGGCAACTGCCGGTTCTGCCCGCGCACTGGTGGAATGCCCTCGATGACAGCCAGGCCGAGCAGCAGCCACTGCTTGGCGACGAGCGAATCAGTGCCGCGATCAAAGCCGAGGACGAAGGCCACTCCGTGATCGTGCGTCTGCAGGACGAACCACACCTCGAAGGCGGCAAAAGACTCGATCTGGACACCCTGCGCCGCAATCTGCAGGTCGCCATCGAAAAGACCAGCCAGGACAAATCTCCTCTGGCGGCGATCACGGCCCTCGACGAAGAAGACACCCACAGCCTGCGCCTGAAACTGCGCAGCAGCGCCGACGATTCGCTGCTCGAAGCACTGCGCCAATTGCGCGTGCTGCCCTTCAAGCGTGACTTCAGCAAAGGCAATCTGGACGCCCCCCTGGGCAGCGGCCCCTATCAGGTCGGCGAGGTTCAGGCCGGGCGCAGCATTCGCTACGAACGCGTCCCGGACTGGTGGGCCAGGGATCTCCCAGTCAGCCGCGGCTTCTACAACTTCGACAGCATTCAGATCGACTACTACCGCGACAACACCGTTGCCCTGGAAGCCCTGAAAGCCGGTCAGTTCGACTACTGGCTGGAAATCAGCGCGAAGAACTGGGCGACCGCCTACAGCACGCCAGCGGTTGCCAATGGCCAGTTGATCAAGGAAGAAATTCAGAACCACAACCCCACAGGCATGCAGGGTTTCATCTTCAACATCCGCAAACCGGTGTTCCAGGATCGTCGGGTACGCGAAGCCCTGGGCCTGCTGTTCGACTTCGAATGGGCCAACAAGCGCCTGTTCAACGGCGCCTACACGCGCACACGCAGCTACTTCGACAATTCCGAGCTGGCCTCCAGCGGCCTGCCGAACGAAGCCGAGCAGAGCATCCTCGAACCGCTGCGTGGCAAGATCCCCGCCGAGGTCTTTAGCGAAGAGTTTCGGGTACCGGTCACCGATGGCAGCGGCATCATCCGCGAGCAACAACGCCGCGCCTACCAGTTGCTGCAGCAGGCAGGCTGGCGCGTCGACGGCGACCGCATGCTCGACGCCAATGGCCAACCGGTAAGCTTCGAGTTCCTCCTGGCCCAGACCGAGTTCGAGCGCATACTGCTTCCCTTCAAGCGCAACCTGGCGGATTTGGGTATCGATATGGTCATCCGCCGCGTTGACGTTTCGCAGTACATCAACCGTCTGCGCTCACGCGACTACGACATGATCGTCGGCGGTTTCGGCCAATCGAATTCGCCCGGCAATGAACAACGCGAATACTGGCACTCCTCCAGCGCAGACAACCCGGGGAGCCGCAACTACATCGGCCTCAAGGATCCGGCCATCGACCAGTTGGTCGAAGGCCTGATCAACGCCGACTCACGGCAAAGCCTGATCGACCATACCCGCGCACTGGATCGCACCTTGCTGTGGGGCTATTACGTGATTCCCAACTGGCACATCAAGACTTGGCGCGTCGCCTACTGGAACCGTTTCGAACATCCGAAGGTGACGCCGCTCTACGACATCGGTGTGCACACCTGGTGGGTACGCAAGGATCTTCCCACAGAACCGGTGAGCACGGAGGCAGCGCAATAAGATGCTGGCCTATATCTTCCGCCGCCTGCTGCTGATCATCCCGACCCTGTTCGGCATCCTGCTGATCAACTTCATCATCATCCAGGCAGCTCCCGGCGGCCCGGTGGAGCAGATGATCGCCAAACTCGAGGGCTTCGATGGCGCCACCAGCCGCATCGCCGGCGGCGGCGCCGAGGTCTCGGTGGCAGGCTCCAACTACCGTGGCGCGCAAGGCCTGGATCCGAAGCTGATCGAGGAAATCGAGAAGATGTACGGCTTCGACAAGCCGGCACCGGAACGCTTCTGGATCATGCTCAACAACTACCTGCATCTGGATTTCGGCTCCAGCTTCTTCCGTGATGCCAAGGTACTCGACCTGATCATCGAGAAGATGCCGGTGTCCATCTCGCTGGGTCTGTGGAGCACCCTGATCATGTACCTGGTGTCGATCCCGCTGGGTATCGCCAAGGCGACCCGCCACGGCAGCGCCTTCGACGTCTGGACCAGTTCGGCCATCATCATCGGCTACGCCATCCCCGCCTTCCTCTTCGCCATCCTGCTCATCGTGCTGTTCGCCGGCGGCAGCTACTGGGACTGGTTTCCGCTACGCGGCCTGACCTCGAACAACTTCGATGACCTCAGCCTCGGCGGCAAGGTTCTCGACTATCTATGGCACCTGGTGCTGCCAGTCACGGCGCTGGTCATCGGCAACTTCGCCACCCTCACCCTGCTGACCAAGAACAGCTTCCTCGACGAGATCGGCAAGCAATACGTGACCACCGCCCGCGCCAAGGGCCTGAACAATCGGCGCGTGCTCTACGGGCACGTGTTCCGTAATGCCATGCTGCTGATCATCGCCGGCTTCCCGTCTGCCTTCATCGGCATCTTCTTTACCGGCTCCCTGCTGA
Source organism: Pseudomonas sp. FG29 (assembly GCF_057809355.1). NCBI lineage: Bacteria > Pseudomonadati > Pseudomonadota > Gammaproteobacteria > Pseudomonadales > Pseudomonadaceae > Pseudomonas > Pseudomonas sp. FG29. The sequence continues at coordinate 295,719 of NZ_JBMDJU010000002.1, forward strand.
TCGAAGTGATCTTCTCCCTCGACGGCCTGGGTCTGATGAGTTTCGAGGCAGCGATCAACCGTGACTACCCCGTGGTGTTCGGCACCCTGTTCATCTTCACCTTGTTGGGACTGGTCGTGAAACTGATCGGCGACATCACCTACACCCTGGTCGATCCACGTATCGACTTCGAAAGCCGGGAGGGTTGAGCATGAAACTGTCTCCGCTCAACCAACGTCGCCTCGCCCGCTTCAAGGCCCACAAACGCGGCTGGTGGTCGCTGTGGCTGTTCCTCATCCTCTTTGGCCTGAGCCTCGGCGCCGAACTGATCGCCAACGACAAGCCCCTGGCGGTGCGTTACGACGGGCAGTGGTATTTCCCGGTGCTCAAACGCTATCCGGAAACCGTGTTCGGTGGCGAATTTCCGCTGCAGGCCAACTACAAGAGCCCCTACATCCAGGATCTGATCGCGGCAAAGGACGGCAAGATGATCTGGCCGCCGATCCCGTTCAGCTATTCGAGCATCAACTACGACCTGGCGGTGCCTGCCCCCGCGCCGCCCTCGTCGCAGAACTGGCTGGGCACCGACGATCAGGGCCGCGATGTACTGGCCCGGGTCATCTACGGTTTTCGCATTTCCGTGCTGTTCGCCCTGACCCTTACCCTGGCCAGCTCGGTGATCGGTGTGATCGCCGGTGCCCTGCAAGGCTTCTACGGCGGCTGGGTCGATCTGATCGGCCAGCGTTTCCTGGAAATCTGGTCAGGCCTGCCGGTGCTCTACCTGCTGATCATCCTCGCCAGCTTCGTGCAGCCGAACTTCTGGTGGCTGCTGGGCATAATGCTGCTGTTCTCCTGGATGAGCCTGGTCGATGTGGTACGTGCCGAGTTCCTGCGTGGTCGCAACCTGGAGTACGTGCGCGCCGCCCGCGCCCTGGGCATGAACAACGGCGCCATCATGTTCCGCCATATCCTGCCCAATGCCATGGTCTCGACCATGACCTTCATGCCCTTCATCCTCACCGGCGCCATCGGCACCCTGACCGCCCTGGACTTCCTCGGCTTCGGCCTGCCACCCGGCGCACCGTCGCTCGGTGAGCTGGTCGCCCAGGGCAAGAGCAACCTCCAGGCGCCCTGGCTGGGTATCAGCGCCTTCGCCGTACTGGCGATCATGCTAAGCCTGCTGGTGTTCATCGGCGAAGCCGCCCGCGATGCCTTCGACCCGAGGAAATGACATGAGCCAAGCTGAAATCCTGCTGCAGGTACGCGACCTGGCCGTCGAATTCGTTACCGGCGATCACGTCCAGCGCGTCGTGGAAAACGTCAGCTTCGACATCCGCAAGGGGGAAACCCTGGCCCTGGTCGGCGAAAGCGGCTCGGGCAAGTCGGTCACCGCACATTCCATCCTGCGACTGCTGCCCTACCCGCTCGCCCGCCACCCAGTCGGCAGCATCGACTATGCCGGCGAGAATCTGCTCAAGCTCGGCGAGGGCCGCCTGCGCGGCATCCGTGGCAACCGTATCGCCATGGTCTTCCAGGAGCCGATGACCTCGCTAAACCCGCTGCACAGCATCGAGAAGCAGATCAACGAGGTGCTCGCACTGCACAAAGGACTGCGCGGCAAGGCGGCCAGTGCGCGCACGCTGGAACTGCTGGAACTGGTCGGTATCCCAGAACCAAAGAAGCGCCTCAAGGCCTATCCGCATGAACTTTCCGGCGGCCAACGTCAGCGGGTGATGATCGCCATGGCGCTGGCCAATGAACCGCAACTGCTGATCGCGGACGAGCCAACTACCGCACTGGACGTCACCGTACAGCTGAAAATCCTCGAGTTGCTCAAGGATCTGCAGGCGCGTCTGGGCATGTCATTGCTGCTGATCAGCCACGATCTCAACCTGGTACGCAGAATTGCGCATCGCGTATGTGTCATGCAGCGCGGTCGCATCGTCGAACAGGCGTCGTGTGAACAATTGTTCCAGGCACCGCAGCATCCCTATACCCAGGAATTGCTCGGTGCCGAACCCAGCGGCGAACCTGCGGCCAACCCTGCAGGCGATACCATGCTGGCGGTCGACGATCTGCGTGTCTGGTTCCCGATCAAAAAGGGCCTGCTGCGCAAGACCGTGGATCATGTGAAAGCCGTGGACGGCATCAACTTCACCCTGCCTCAGGGTCAGACCCTGGGTATCGTCGGTGAAAGTGGTTCCGGCAAGTCCACACTGGGCATGGCGATCCTCAGGCTGCTCGGCAGTCAGGGCGATATCCGTTTCCAGGGCCAGTCGCTGCAGGGGCTTTCGCAGAAAGAGGTTCGCCCTCTGCGGCGGCAGATGCAGGTGGTGTTTCAGGATCCGTTCGGCAGTCTCAGCCCACGCATGTCGGTGGCTCAGATCGTCGGCGAAGGCCTGCGCATCCATGGCATCGGCACCGATGCGGAACAGGAACAGGCGATCATCGACGCACTTCTGGAGGTAGGGCTGGATCCGCAGACGCGGCACCGCTACCCCCATGAGTTTTCAGGCGGGCAACGGCAGCGGATTGCCATTGCTCGGGCACTGGTGTTGAAACCGGCGCTGATCCTGCTGGACGAGCCCACTTCGGCGCTCGACCGAACGGTTCAGCGTCAGGTGGTGGAACTGTTGCGCGGCTTGCAGGCCAAGTACAACCTGACCTATCTGTTTATCAGCCACGACCTGGCGGTAGTCAGAGCACTGAGTCACCAGTTGATGGTGGTCAAGCAGGGCAAGGTGGTCGAACAAGGCTCGGCGGACGCGATCTTCAAGTCACCGCAACACCCTTATACGCAGCAGTTGCTGGAAGCCGCCTTCATGGCTCCAACAACGGCTCACTGATCCTTGAAACAGGAAGAGGAATAGCACAATGGGTTTTCTAACCGGTAAGCGCGTACTCATCGTTGGCGTCGCCAGCAAACTGTCCATCGCCTCGGGTATCGCCGCCGCCATGCACCGCGAAGGTGCCGAGCTGGCTTTCACCTACCAGAACGAGAAGCTCAAGGGCCGCGTCGAAGAGTTCGCTGCAGGCTGGGGCTCCAGCGCCGACCTGTGCTTCCCCTGCGATGTAGCCAGCGACGAGGAAATCGCCGCTGTATTCGACGCACTGAGCAAGAAGTGGGACGGCCTGGACTGCATCGTCCACTCGGTCGGTTTCGCCCCGGGTGACCAGCTCAACGGCGACTTCACCGACGTCACCACCCGCGAAGGCTTCAAGATCGCTCACGACATCAGCGCTTATAGCTTCGTCGCCCTGGCCAAGGCTGGTCGCGAGATGATGAAAGGCCGCAACGGCAGCCTGCTCACCCTCTCCTACCTGGGTGCCGAGCGCACCATGCCCAACTACAACGTCATGGGCATGGCCAAGGCCAGCCTGGAAGCAGGCGTGCGCTACCTGGCCGGCAGCCTCGGCCCGGAAGGCACCCGCGTCAACGCCATCTCCGCCGGTCCGATCCGTACCCTGGCCGCCAGTGGCATCGCCAGCTTCCGCAAGATGCTGGCCGCCAACGAGCGCCAGACTCCGCTGCGTCGTAACGTCACCATCGAAGAAGTCGGCAACGCCGGTGCCTTCCTCTGCTCCGACCTGGCTTCAGGCATCAGCGGTGAAATCATGTACGTCGACGGCGGCTTCAACACCACCGCGATGGGCCCGATGGAAGAGTAATTTTCCCGAGCCAATAAAAAACCCGCACCTGGTGCGGGTTTTTTATTGCTTGCCGTTCGGCACGGCACCTCGAAAGGTGCCGCCTACAATCAGAAGCGATCGATGTCGGCCTTGGCTTCCAGCTGCTTGCGGTAAGCAGCAAAGTCCTGCTGGCCTTCGCGCGACGCCAGGAAGTTGCGATACATCCCCAACTCCTGCTCACTCAACGCAGCTTCCGGCACGCTGACGCCATCCAGACGCAGCACCACATAGTCACCATTGTTCAGCACGACACCTGCGAAGGACGGTGCATCCTTGGACTCCGGCTTGGGCATGCGGAACAGGGCCTGCAGCACCTTGGGCTCGACGCCCTCCTGACTGCGAGTGACCGCTTCCTGCACCGACCAATCCTTGCGCGGGTTCTCGCCGGCCTTGGCAGCCGCGAGCAAGCGCTCACCCTCTGCCTTGGCTGCAGCACTGGCGCGCTCTTGCTGCAGATGGCCACGAATGCTCTCGGCCACCTGCTCCAGAGGCAACTGCTCGGGCTTGAGGTGCTGCTTGGCACGAATGACAACCACGGTGCTCGGGTCGAGTTCGATGGTCGAGCTGTTGTTGCCGTCTTCCAGAACCTCGGGGCTGAACGCCGCCTGCAGTACCTGACGGTTGGCGGTGATGCCGCTGGCGCCACCTTCACGACCGAAGGGCTCGGTCACCTGAACCTTCAGCCCCAGCTCCTGAGCCGGTTGAGCCAGATCCGACGCCTCGAACGCGGCATCCTCGAGCTGCTTGCTCAGCTCTACGAAACGCTGCTCGACCTGCTGCGCCTTGTAATCACGCGCCAGCTTTTCCTTGAGGCTGTCGAAGCTAGGCACTTCTGCGCCCTGAACACCGAGCAGCTTGATCAAGTGCCAGCCGAACGCGGTGTGAACGGGCTGGGAAACCTGATCGGGCTTGAGCGCATACAGGGCTTCCTCGAACGCCGGATCGTAGACCCCCTGCCCGGCATAACCGAGGTCGCCACCGTTGGCAGCAGAGCCTGGATCCTGAGAAAACTCCTTGGCCAATGCCGCAAAGTCTTCACCGGCATCGATGCGCGCCTTGATCTCCTCGATCTTCTTCTTCGCCGCGTCGTCATCGCCCTCGATGAGGATGTGTGCGGCCTGACGCTGCTCGGAAAGATTGGCAATCTCGCTCTGATACAGCGGCTGCAGCTCTTCGTCGGTCACATCGACGGAGTCGAAGAGGCTGTCCTTGTCCAGCTGGACATACTCGAGCACGACTTGCTCAGGGCTCATGAACTCGGCGGCATGTTCGTCGTAGTAGGACTTCACGTCCTCGTCAGAAACCTTCGTCGCTGCGCTATCAGCCTTGATCACGAGGCTGGCGAAGTCACGCGTCTGACGCTCCAGGCTGGCGAAGGCGCGTGCCTGATCTTCGGTCACGAAACTGCTGGCACCCAGGCCTGCACGCAACTGACCAATCAGCATTTCCTCTTCAAGCATCTGACGGAACTGCAGACGCGTGTAGCCCATCTGGCGGATCACCTGATCGAAACGCGCAGGATCGAAGCGCCCTTCGGTCTGGAACTCGGGCGTCTTCAGGATGACCTGATCCAACGCAGGCTGCGAGAAGGCGAACCCGGCATCACGAGCGCCTTGCAGCAAAAGCTTGCGATCGATAAGGCCCTTGAGCGAAGCCTCACGCAGCAATTTTTCGTCGAGCAACGAGGCATCGAAGTCACGCCCCAGTTGCTGCAGCAGTTGACGACGCTGCATCTCGACTGCCTGGCCCAACTCGTTGAGCGTGATGGTGTCACCATTGACCTTGGCCGCGTTGTTGCGGTTGCTGGTGCCCGTGACGATGGCTTCGAAACCGGTAAAGGCCATCAGCATCACGATGAGGCCGATAATGGTTTTGGCAATCCAACCGCGTGAATTGTCCCTGATGTTTTGCAGCATGCTTCCCCCAGAACGACCGTACAGAGTCACCAGTCGCGCAGTGTGGGTAATGTCCAGATAGAAGAAAGGCGCATCCGTGGATGCGCCTTCTCGTAACGTGCCGGCAGGTCAGTGCAGAAGTGTCGGTGACGACTCGCTCCCTACTCCTCCCGGCGACCATCGAACCAATAGCCCGATGGCGAGGCAAACCCGGAAGACGCTTAGTTGACGGCGTCTTTCAGAGCCTTGCCAGCTTTGAAGCCCGGGATCTTGGCAGCAGCGATGTTGATCGGCTTGCCGGTCTGCGGGTTACGGCCGGTGCGAGCAGCACGCTCTTTGACAGCGAAGGTACCGAAACCAACCAGTACTACGGAATCACCAGCCTTCAGAGCGCCAGTGACGGATTCAATCACTGCATCCAGCGCGCGGCCAGCAACAGCTTTCGGGATATCAGCAGATGCAGCGATAGCATCGATCAGTTCCGACTTGTTCACTCTAAGTCCCCTTATTTCTGTTTAGTTTGTTTCTTGATTTTTAGTGTAAGCAAAGCGGGCGCTGGATGGCCTGCTGACACAATAAGAGCCGCTTTATATCAAGGGCTCAAAAATTGTGTCAAGGAAGCCATCTGGCTAATGCGTGCTGATTCGCTCCTTGGAATCAGACTCGCGTTTGTCATCCGTTGCAACCATCTCGGGAGCCGCATCGGGCAAGGGCTCCGGCGCGTATTGCAGCGCAATTTGCAGGACCTCGTCAATCCATTTAACCGGTTTAATCTGCAGGTCTTGCTTAATATTTTCCGGAATTTCCTTCAGGTCGCGCACATTTTCTTCGGGAATGATCACAGTTTTGATCCCCCCTCTGTGAGCAGCCAGAAGTTTCTCCTTGAGCCCGCCAATGGCCAGTACTTGGCCACGCAGGGTGATCTCGCCAGTCATTGCCACATCGGCGCGCACGGGAATCTGCGTCAGCGCAGAAACCAGAGCGGTGCACAAACCGATGCCTGCACTGGGCCCATCCTTGGGCGTGGCACCTTCCGGCATATGGATGTGAACGTCGCGCTTCTCGTTGAAATCAGCCGGGATCCCCAGACTCTTGGCGCGACTGCGCACCACGGTCATGGCGGCGGTCATGGACTCGGCCATCACGTCCCCCAGCGAACCGGTCTTGATCAACACACCCTTGCCGGGCACCACTGCGGTCTCGATGGTCAGCAACTCGCCGCCCACTTGAGTCCAGGCCAGCCCGGTCACCTGACCGATCTGATCCTGCTGTTCGGCAAGGCCATAACGGTGCTTGCGCACACCCAGAAAATGCTCGAGCGAGTCAGCGCTCACGGCCACCTGGAAACGCTTCTCGCCAATGTGCTCCTTGACCGCCTTGCGGCAGACCTTGGCAATCTGCCGCTCCAGGCTGCGCACACCTGCCTCGCGGGTGTAATAGCGGATGATGTCGCGAATAGCCGCCTCGTCGAACTCCAGCTCGCCCTTCTTCAGGCCGTTGGCCTTGATCTGCTTGGGCGCCAGGTACTTGATAGCGATATTGACCTTCTCGTCCTCGGTGTAGCCCGGCAGACGGATGATCTCCATCCGATCCAGCAAGGGGCCGGGGATGTTCATCGAGTTGGCGGTGCAGAGGAACATCACATCCGACAGGTCATAATCGACCTCGAGGTAGTGATCGTTGAAATTGTGGTTCTGCTCTGGATCGAGCACTTCCAGCAGCGCAGAGGCAGGGTCGCCACGCATGTCCTGCCCCATCTTGTCGATTTCATCGAGGAGGAACAGCGGGTTGCGCACACCGACCTTGGTCATCTTCTGAATCAGACGCCCCGGCATCGAGCCGATATAGGTACGACGATGTCCACGGATCTCGGCCTCGTCACGCACGCCGCCCAGCGCCATACGCACGAACTTGCGGTTGGTGGCAGTGGCGATGGACTCGGCCAGCGAGGTTTTGCCTACGCCGGGCGGGCCTACCAGGCACAGCACCGGCCCCTTGAGTTTCTTCACCCGCTTCTGCACGGCGAGATACTCGAGGATGCGCTCCTTGACCTCTTCCAGGCCGTAATGATCGGCATCGAGAATGCTCTCGGCGCGCGCCAGGTCGAGGCGCACCTTGCTCTCGGCCTTCCACGGCACGTTCACCAGCCAATCGATGTAGGAACGCACGACGGTGGCCTCGGCGGACATCGGCGACATCTGCTTGAGCTTGTTCAGCTCGGCATTGGCCTTGGTCAGCGCCTCCTTGGACAAACCTGCGTTATCGATGCGCTTGCGCAGCTCGTCGAGCTCGTTGTGGCCTTCGTCAATGTCGCCGAGCTCTTTCTGAATGGCCTTCATCTGCTCATTCAGGTAGTACTCGCGCTGACTGCGCTCCATCTGCTTCTTCACCCGGCCACGGATACGCTTCTCGACCTGCAGCAAGTCGATCTCGGCATCCAGCAGCGCCAGCACGTGCTCGACGCGGGCGGACAGCGAGGTGATTTCGAGAATTTCCTGCTTCTGCTCGATCTTCAGCGCCATGTGAGCGGCCATGGTATCCACCAGGCGGCTGGGCTCATCGATGCTGTTGAGCGAGGACAGCACTTCGGCCGGTACCTTCTTGCCCAACTGCACGTACTGCTCGAACTGACTGAGCAGACTGCGGGTAAAGACTTCCGACTCACGCTCGGCCGTTTCACCCTCTTCGATCAGTTGCACCTCTGCACGGCAGTGTTCTTCGATCTCGAAGATGCGCTCGATGGCACCGCGCTGCTCACCCTCGACCAGAACCTTGACCGTGCCATCGGGCAGCTTCAGCAGTTGCAGCACGGTGGCAACGGTACCCACGTGGTAAAGATCCTGATCGCTCGGATCGTCCACTGCCGGGTTTTTCTGGGCCACCAGCAGAATCTGCTTGTCGCCCGTCATCGCTGCCTCCAGGGCTTCGATGGATTTCTCGCGCCCGACGAAAAGCGGGATGACCATGTGCGGATAGACCACTACATCGCGCAATGGCAGGAGAGGCAATTCGATGGTTGTCTTCATGATTTCGGCTCAGCAGCGGCCATGAGGCCGTAAACAGGCGGGATTACCCTTGGCTTTTAAGATGGGGGTAGCTCCCGTAAAAAACAAGCGCAATGTCCAGAAAAGCGAAGGGGCCCAAAGGGGCCCCTTCTTTGCAACGTGTGACAGCCATCAGGCGTCTGGCGCGGCCTTGGCCTGAGGCTCGCTGTTCTCGTAGATCAGCAGCGGCTTGGAGGAACCTTCGATGACACTTTCGTCGATCACCACCTTGCTCACGTCTTGCTGGGACGGAATCTCGTACATGGTGTCCAACAAAATGCCTTCGAGAATCGAACGCAGACCACGCGCGCCGGTCTTGCGCTCCAGCGCCTTCTGCGCCACGGACTTCAGCGCGTCGGAGCGGAACTCCAGATCCACACCTTCCATTTCGAACAGCTTGGCGTACTGCTTGGTCAGCGCATTCTTCGGCTCGGTGAGAATCTGCACCAGCGCAGCCTCATCCAGCTCTTCCAGCGTTGCGATCACCGGCAGGCGACCGACGAACTCGGGAATCAGGCCGAACTTGACCAGGTCATCCGGCTCGACCTCACGCAGCGACTCACCGATCTTCTTGCCTTCCTGCTTGCTACGTACTTCCGCACCGAAACCGATGCCGCCCTTGGTAGAGCGCGCCTGGATGACTTTCTCCAGGCCGGCAAACGCGCCGCCGCAAATGAACAGGATGTTGCGCGTGTCGACCTGCAGGAACTCCTGCTGCGGATGCTTGCGCCCGCCCTGCGGCGGAACCGAGGCCACCGTGCCTTCGATCAACTTGAGCAATGCCTGCTGCACGCCCTCGCCCGATACGTCGCGAGTGATAGACGGGTTGTCGGATTTGCGCGAAATCTTGTCGATTTCGTCGATGTAGACAATGCCCATCTGGGCCTTCTCGACATCGTAATCGCACTTCTGCAGCAGCTTCTGGATGATGTTCTCGACGTCCTCACCCACATAACCGGCTTCGGTCAGGGTGGTGGCATCAGCGATGGTGAACGGCACATTGAGCAGGCGGGCCAGCGTTTCCGCCAGCAACGTCTTGCCGGAACCGGTTGGACCGATCAGCAGAATGTTGCTCTTGCCCAGCTCGACATCGTCTTTCTTGTCACGCTGATTGAGACGCTTGTAGTGGTTGTACACCGCCACCGACAGCACCTTCTTGGCGCGCTCCTGACCGATCACATACTGATCGAGGATGCCGCTGATTTCCTTGGGTGCCGGGAGTTTATGCGCGCTGCTCTCGGCCTGGGCTTCCTGCACCTCCTCACGGATGATGTCGTTGCACAGGTCGACGCATTCGTCGCAGATGAAGACGGAAGGACCGGCGATCAACTTGCGCACTTCATGCTGGCTTTTGCCGCAGAAGGAGCAATAAAGCAGTTTGCCGTTGTCCTCACCGTTACGGGTATCAGTCATTCGATCAATCCAATACGGTAGGCTTGAAACACAAGATGAAGGCAAATGCGGGCATTTTCAAGGGCGCAGCTAGCGTCAATGAAGAATGCCCGCACGCAGTGCCTTATCTAGACCGGCATTTGACGCTTTTCGTGCACGGCATCGACGAGACCATATTCCACGGCGCGCGAAGCGCTCATGAAATTATCGCGATTGGTATCACGCTCGATGGTTTCCAGACTCTGACCGGTGTGCTGAGCCAGCAGCTCGTTGAGGCGCTCACGAATGAACAGGATTTCCTTGGCATGGATCTCGATATCCGAGGCCTGCCCCTGGAAACCACCCAGCGGCTGGTGAATCATCACGCGCGAATTCGGCAGGCAGAAACGCTTGCCTTTGGCGCCGCCAGCCAGCAGGAACGCACCCATGCTGCAGGCTTGGCCGATGCAGGTGGTGGATACGTCGGCCTTGATGAACTGCATGGTGTCGTAGATCGCCATGCCAGCAGTCACCGAGCCACCTGGCGAGTTGATGTACAGGTGGATGTCCTTGTCCGGGTTTTCTGCCTCCAGGAACAGCAACTGGGCGCAGATCAGGTTGGCCATGTAGTCCTCGACCTGGCCAACCAGGAAGATGACGCGCTCCTTGAGCAGGCGCGAGTAGATGTCGTAGGCACGCTCGCCACGAGCGGATTGCTCGATGACCATCGGCACCAGGCCGCCAGCGGCCTGGATTTCAGGCATGTTTTGCATAAAAGGATTGCGGGACATGTCTTGCGCTCACTCCCTAACTGTCATGTCTCAAATACGCATAAGCCAGCACGGAGGCTGGCTTATGGTGGTGTGCTCGAACGAGGCTACCAGATCAGTCGGCTTTAGGAGCTTCCGCCGGCTTGACTGCGTCTTCGTAGGAAACCGCTTTATCGGTCACGTTGGCCTTCTGCAGAACAGTATCTACAACTTGCTCTTCCAGTACAACCGAACGCACTTCGTTCATCTGCTGGTCGTTCTTGTAGTACCAGGCAACCACTTGCTCAGGCTCCTGGTAAGCCGAGGCCATCTCTTCGATCAGCTCGCGCACGCGAGCATCGTCCGGCTTCAGCTCGAATTGCTTGACGACCTCGGCGACGATCAGACCCAGCACGACACGGCGCTTGGCTTGCTCTTCGAACAGCTCGGCCGGCAGTTGATCAGGCTTGATGTTGCCACCGAACTGCTGAACGGCCTGCACGCGCAGACGGTTCACTTCGTTACCGATCAGCGCCTTCGGCACTTCGACCGGATTGGCAGCCAGCAGGCCGTCCATTACCTGGTTCTTGACCTTGGATTTGATGGCCTGACGCAGTTCACGCTCCATGTTCTTGCGAACTTCGGCGCGGAAGCCTTCCAGACCGCCTTCCTTGATACCGAACAGGGCGAAGAACTCGTCGTTCAGATCAGGCAGTTGCGGGGCGGAAACACTGTTCACGGTAACGGTGAACTCGGCGGTCTTACCAGCCAGATCGAGATTCTGATAATCCTCGGGGAAGGTCGGGTTGATCACGCGTTCTTCGCCAGCCTTGGCACCCACCAGGGCATCTTCGAAGCCTGGGATCATGCGGCCGGAGCCCAGCACCAGCTGAGTGCCCTTGGCGCTACCGCCAGCGAAGGCTTCGCCATCGATCTTGCCAACGAAGTCGATGTTCAGTTGGTCGCCATTTTCGGCGGCGCGCTCGACAGCTTCGAAGCGGGTATTCTGCTTGCGCAGGATATCCAGCATGTTGTCGACGTCGCTGTCGACCACTTCAGCCTGCAGGCGCTCGATGGCGATGCTGTCGAGGCCAGTCACTTCGAACTCGGGGAAAACTTCGAAAGTGGCGACGTACTCCAGATCCTTGCCTTTCTCGAAGGACTTCGGCTCGACGGCCGGAGCACCAGCCGGATTCAGCTTCTGCTCGACCACGGCTTCGTAGAAGGTAGCCTGAATCAGGTCACCCAGCGCCTCTTGGCGAGCAGCGTCTTCGTAGCGCTGACGGATAACGCTCATCGGCACTTTACCAGGACGGAAGCCAGGAACCTTGGCACGACGGGCAGTCTGTTGCAGACGCTTGTTGACTTCGGTCTCGATGCGCTCGACGGGTACGCCGACGGTCATGCGGCGCTCAAGAGCAGAAGTGCTTTCAACAGAAACTTGCATGGATATTCCTCGTTGCACAGACAAAAGCCGGCTCGAGCCGGCCCCGAATTCAAGGCCAAGCATTCTAGAGGGTCAATATTAAGAAGTCACCCTAGAAGCAGGCGGCAATGCGGGGGGATTTGTAAGATGGTGCGGACGGAGAGACTCGAACTCTCACACCTTGCGGCGCCAGAACCTAAATCTGGTGTGTCTACCAATTTCACCACGTCCGCGTGGCTTTGCAGCTTAAAACAAAAACGCCAGGCTTTTGGCCTGGCGTTCTGGAATATGGGGTGGACGATGGGAATCGAACCCACGACACCAGGAGCCACAATCCTGTGCTCTACCAACTGAGCTACGCCCACCATATTGCATTGCTACTCAAATTGCCTGACCGCCAAGTGGCGCACCCGGCAGGACTCGAACCTGCGACCATCCGCTTAGAAGGCGGATGCTCTATCCAGCTGAGCTACGGGCGCTTATCCATCCGCCTGAGCAGACTTACAAGCTTTCGACTCCAGCTTTACCGCAAGGGCTTAGCTTTTGCCGTCTCACCCAGCGAGTGGCTGTTCCTGAGAAGCGGGGCGAATGTTATAGACGCCCCCCGAACCCGTCAACATAAATTTTCAAAAAAATTCAGCGATATAAAGGAGTTACGCGAAAACGACGGCAGGCGCCTTTGCCCACGTGAGCACCCATGCGAGAATGCGCGTCCTTTTTTCATCCCTATTAATGGTTACCCAGCGCAATGACCGCACAACTGATCGACGGCAAGGCAATCGCCGCCAGCCTCCGCCAGCAGATTGCCCAACGTGTCGCCGAGCGTCGCCAGCAAGGCCTGCGAGCACCGGGCCTGGCCGTGATCCTGGTTGGTACCGATCCCGCCTCCCAGGTCTATGTGTCCCACAAACGCAAGGATTGCGAAGAGGTCGGCTTTGTTTCCCGAGCCTATGATCTGCCGGCTGAAACCAGCCAGGCCGACCTGCTCGCGCTGATCGACGAACTCAATGAAGACCCGACCATCGACGGCATTCTGGTACAGCTACCGTTGCCGGAGCATCTGGACGCCTCGCTGCTGCTCGAACGCATTCGCCCGGATAAGGACGTGGACGGTTTCCACCCCTACAACATCGGTCGCTTGGCCCAGCGCATGCCGCTGCTGCGCCCCTGCACGCCCAAGGGCATCATGACCCTGCTGCACAGCACCGGGGTCGATCTGTATGGCCTGCACGCGGTGGTTGTCGGCGCCTCCAATATCGTCGGTCGCCCGATGGCCATGGAGCTGCTGCTGGCCGGCTGCACCGTCACCGTCACCCACCGCTTCACCAAGGATCTGGCCTCTCACGTCAGTCAGGCCGACATCGTCGTGGTTGCCGTCGGCAAGCCGGGGCTGGTCAAGGGTGAGTGGGTCAAGGAAGGTGCCATCGTCATCGATGTCGGCATCAATCGCCAGGAAGATGGCAAGCTGGTTGGTGACGTGGTGTACGAGACCGCCCTGCCCCGCGCTGGCTGGATCACTCCGGTTCCGGGTGGCGTAGGCCCGATGACTCGCGCCGGGTTGCTGGAGAACACCCTGCATGCGGCCGAGCACCTGCATAAATAAGCAAGACGCCTGAATGAAAAACGGCACCCTAGGGTGCCGTTTTTTTATCGCCGCTGAAGCGTAATGCCGCCAACCGCTCCTACATGGGACTTCCGCTCTTTATAGGAAGGGTTTTGGCCGCCAGTACGCCCGAGCGACTCACTTGCGTGCCTGCTCCCAGGATTTCAGCAGCTCGTCATAAGCGATGGTTTCACCCTTGGGTTTCTCGTTGGCCAGCTTGGGCTTGGGTGCGCCCGGCTGGTCGAACCAGTACTGCGGGTCACGCGGTTCATTCAGCTTCGGCCCGCACTCCCCCAGCACACCGGAGCGCTCCAGGCGACCGAGCATGGTGTCCTGCGCCGCAGCCAGGCCATCGAGCGCCTGTTGCGGGGTCTTGTCGCCACTGGCCGCCTCGGCGATGAACTGCCACCACAACTGGGCCAGGCGCGGGTAGTCCGGCACGTTGGTGCCGGTCGGCGTCCACTGCACGCGCGCCGGGCTGCGGTAGAACTCCACCAGCCCACCCAGCTTGGGTGCAACGTCGGTCATGGCCTGCGAGTTGATGTCCGAGTCGCGAATCGGCGTCAGGCCGACCAGAGTCTTCTTCAACGACACAGTCTTGGAGGTGACGAACTGCGCGTAGAGCCAGGCGGCCAGACGCTGTTTCTCCGGCGTGGATTTGAGGAAAGTCCAGGAACCGGTGTCCTGATAGCCGAGCTTCATGCCCTCCTCCCAGTACGGTCCCTTGGGCGACGGCGCCATGCGCCACTTCGGCGTGCCGTCCGCGTTGACCACCGGCAGGCCCGGCTTGGTCATGTCGGCGGTAAAGGCGGTGTACCAGAAGATCTGCTGGGCGATGGCGCCCTGCGCGGGCACTGGACCGGCCTCGGAGAAGGTCATGCCCTGGGCTTCCGGCGGCGCGTACTGACGCATCCAGTCGACGTATTTCTGTGTGGCAAACACTGCAGCCGGACCATTGGTATCGCCGCCACGGGCAACGCTGGAGCCCACCGGACGGCAGCCATCGACGCGAATGCCCCACTCGTCAACCGGCAGGCCGTTGGGCAGGCCCTTGTCGCCACCACCGGCCATGGAGAACCAGGCATCGGTGAAGCGCCAGCCGAGCGACGGATCCTTCTTGCCGTAATCCATATGACCGTAGACGCGCTGACCGTCGATTTCCTTGACGTGCTTGGAGAAGAACTCGGCGATGTCTTCATAGGCCGACCAGTTGACCGGCACGCCCAGCTCGTAGCCGTAGATTTCCTTGAACTTGGCCTTCAGCTCCGGGCGCTCGAACCAGTCGGCGCGGAACCAATAGAGGTTGGCGAACTGCTGATCGGGCAGTTGATAGAGCTTGCCGTCCGGCCCTGTGGTGAAGGAAATACCGATGAAGTCTTGGAGATCCAGGGTCGGCGACGTGAAGTCCTTGGCCTCACCCTTGATCATGTCGCTGATGGCCATGGCCTTGCCATAGCGCGCGTGCGTGCCGATCAGGTCGGAGTCGTTGACCCAGCCGTCGTAGATGTTCTTGTCCGACTGCATCTGCGTCTGCAGCTTCTCGACCACGTCGCCTTCCTGCAGCAGATCATGGCGCAGCTTGATGCCGGTGATCTCGCTGAAGGCCTTGGCCAGTACCTTGGACTCGTACTCGTGGGTGGTGATGGTTTCCGACACCACACTGATGTCCATGCCACGGAATGGTTCGGCGGCCTTGATGAACCATTTCAGCTCTTCGAGCTGCTGCTCGGGCGTCAGGGTCGAGGGGTTGAACTCATCAGCGATCCATTTCTTCGCGGCTTCTTCATAGGCATCCGCCCAGGCCGCACCGCTCAAACCGGACAACGCCAGCAAGGCAGCCAATGCCATGCTATGTCGGGTCTTGTTGTTATTGTCGAACATAGAGACCTCCATCTCAGGATATGGGGAGAGGCATACCGGCGGCAGCCCGGCTCAGCCCCAGCGCATGACTGCGCACAACCACAACAGCGATAGCAACGACGCTATCCACACGCTCCAGTCGGTCACGCCGATTACCAGCAAATGCAGGTAGGCGCTGCCGAGCAGACCGATGAACAGCCGATCACCCCGGGTGGTGGTGATCGGCAGAAAACCCTTGCGCTCGACGCACGGCCAGCGCAGCTCGACCAGCGTCATGCCGGCCAGCAGCACGGCGATGCCGGCGAAGAACAGCGCGGTCGGCAGAGTCCAGGCCATCCAGTTCATGACGAACCTCCCTTACACGCGACCAAGGGCGAAGCCCTTGGCCACATGGTTGCGAACGAACCAGATCACCAGCATCCCCGGCAGGATGGTCAGCACCCCGGCAGCGGCGAGCACGCCCCAGTCGATACCCGAGGCCGACACGGTACGGGTCATCACCGCCGCGATGGGCTTGGCGTCCACCGAGGTCAGGGTGCGCGCCAGCAGCAGCTCGACCCAGGAGAACATGAAGCAGAAGAAGGCTGTGACGCCGATGCCGGAGCGAATCAGCGGGATGAAGATCTTCACGAAGAATTTCGGGAAGCTGTAGCCGTCGATATAGGCCGTCTCGTCGATTTCCTTGGGCACGCTGGACATGAAGCCTTCGAGGATCCACACCGCCAGCGGCACGTTGAACAGGCAGTGCGCCAGCGCCACGGCGATATGGGTGTCGAACAGGCCGATGGACGAATAGAGCTGGAAGAACGGCAGCAGGAACACCGCCGGTGGTGCCATGCGGTTAGTCAGCAGCCAGAAGAACAGGTGCTTGTCGCCAAGAAAGCGATAGCGCGAGAAGGCATAGGCAGCCGGCAGCGCCACGCTGAGCGAGATCAGGGTATTGAGGCTGACGTAGTACAGCGAGTTGAGGTAACCCTCGTACCAACTACGGTCGGTGAAGATCACCCGGTAGTTGTCCAGGATGAAACTCTGCGGCCACAGGCTGAGGCCACCGAGAATCTCGGTATTGCTCTTGAACGACATGTTCAGCAGCCAGTAGATCGGCACCAGCATGAACAGGAAGTAGATCAGCAGTACCAGGCGTTTGCGTAGCGTCATGGTCGGCCTCAGCGGGTTTTGTCGTCGTGGGTCATGGCGGTGTAGAACAGCCAGGACACCAGCAGGATGATCAGGAAGTACACCAGCGAGAACGCCGCCGCCGGGCCCAGGTCGAACTGGCCGATGGCCATTTGCGTCAGGGTCTGGCTGAGGAAGGTGGTGGCGTTGCCCGGCCCGCCGCCGGTGAGCACGAAAGGCTCGGTGTAGATCATGAAGCTGTCCATGAAGCGCAGCATCACCGCGATCAACAGCACGCTTTTCAGCTTGGGCAACTGGATATGGCGGAACACCGCCCAGTTCGACGCGCGGTCGATGCGCGCCGCCTGGTAGTAAACATCGGGAATAGCGCGCAGCCCCGAGTAGCACAGCAGCGCCACCAGCGAGGTCCAGTGCCACACATCCATGACCAGCACCGTCACCCAGGCATCCATGGTGTTGGCGGCATAGTTGTAGCTGATACCCAGACTGTTCAGCGCCCAGCCCATCAGGCCGATGTCGGCCCGGCCGAAGATCTGCCAGATGGTGCCCACCACGTTCCACGGGATCAGCAGCGGAATGGCCATCAGGATCAGGCACAGCGAGGCCCAGCGCCCGCGTGTCGGCATGCACAGGGCGATGGCGATGCCCAAGGGAATCTCGATCAGCAGCACGCAGGCGGAGAAGATGAACTGGCGCAGCAACGAGTCATGCAGGCGTGGATCCTGCAGCACCTGGCGATACCAGTCGACGCCGACGAAGTAGCGCGTGGCCGGGTCGAAGATGTCCTGCACCGAATAGTTGACCACCGTCATCATCGGCACGATGGCGCTGAACGCCACCAGCAGGAACACCGGCAGCACCAGCCACCAGGCCTTGTTGTTCTGCACCTTCATGGCGCCACCTCCACCAGATAGTCGTCGACATAGAGCATCAGCCACTGCGCCGGGAAGCTCAGGTAGACCTGCTCGCGCGGCACGGGCTGATCCTCCTGCAGGCGCGCCTTGAGCACGTGGCCATCGAGGTCGAAGGTGAGGATCTTGTAGGTGCCAAGATCCTCGACGTGCAGCACCCGGCCACACAACGCATCTTCGTAGGCGCCGTCCCAGACGTGTACGAACTCGGGACGAATGCCCACCTGCAGGCGCTTGCCATCTAGTTCGGCCAGACGCTGGTTGAGCGCGTCGGAGAGCGGCAGCACCGTATCGGCGAAGCGCACCCCGCCCGCACAGCGCTGTACGTCGATCAGATTCATCCCTGGGCTTCCGATGAAATAGCCGACGAAGGTATGGCCGGGGCGCTCGAACAACTCGCGCGGGGTGCCGAACTGGACGATCTGTCCGCCGTACATAACCGCGATCTTGTCGGCGAAGGTGGAAGCCTCCAACTGGTCGTGGGTGACGTAGACCATGGTGATATTGAACTGCTCATGGATCTGCTTGAGCTTGCGCCGCAGCTTCCACTTCAGATGCGGATCAATCACCGTCAGCGGCTCGTCGAAGAGAATTGCCGATACGTCGTCGCGCACCAGGCCACGGCCCATGGACACTTTCTGCTTCTCGTCGGCGGTGAGGTTGCGCGCCTTCTTGTGCAGCAACGGATGCAACTCCAGCACCTCGGCGATCTCGTGCACCTTGCTCATCACCCGCGCCTCATCCATGCCCTGGTTGCGCAATGGGAAGGCCAGGTTGTCGAACACCGTCATGGTGTCGTAGACCACCGGAAACTGGAAAACCTGGGCGATGTTGCGCTCTTGCGGCGACAGCGTGTTGACCGCCTTGCCGTCAAACTGCACCTCACCCTGGGACGGGCTGAGCAGCCCGGAGATGATGTTGAGCAAGGTGGATTTGCCGCAGCCCGACGGCCCCAGCAGCGCATAGGCACCACCCTGCTGCCAGATGTGGTTCATCTCGCGGATTGCGTAATCTTCCGGCGCTTTCGGCGTGCCGCTGTAACTGTGCGCGAGGTTGTGCAAGCGAATCTCGGCCATCAGGCGGCCCTCCCCTGACGACGACTGGGCGCCTGCACCAGTTGCCCATCGGCGGCGAAGACGAAGAGTTTGTGGGTGGGGATGTAAATGAGGATCGGCGTGTCCACCGCGTACTCGTGCACCCCCGGCAGGTGCAGCACCAGCACGAACTGCTCGTTGCGCACATGGAGGAAGGTTTCCGAACCACTGATCTCGGCCAGCTCGACGGTCACGGCCAGCTCCAGATCATCGTCGTTGGATGGCACCAGGCCGATATGGCTGGGACGCACGCCAAAGCGGTACTCGCCCTCGGCGATACCGCGCAGATCGGGGTTGAGCGGAAAGTGCACGCAATCGGCGAAGCTCACCTCGGAGCCGCTGATGCGCCCCGGCATCAGGTTGATCGCAGGTTCCGAGAACAGCTCGGCGGCCAGCACCTGCTGCGGGCGGTGGTAGACCTCGGCGGTCTTGCCACTCTGCACCACCCGCCCCTCGTGCAGGATGGTGGTGGTGCCGCCCAGGGCCAGCGCCTCGTTGGGCTCGGTAGTGGCATAGATGGCGATGGTGTGGCGCGCCTGGAACAGCTCGCGCATTTCCTGGCGCAGCTCTTCGCGCAGCTTGTAGTCGAGGTTGACCAGCGGTTCGTCGAACAGGATCAGCGAGGCATCCTTGACCAGCGCCCGCGCCATGGCCGTGCGCTGCTGCTGGCCGCCGGACAGTTCCAGCGGATAACGCGACAGCAGTTTCTCGATGCGCAGCATGCGCGCCGTGGCCTCGACCTTCTCGACGATCTGCTCCTTGGCCACACCGGCCTGGCGCAGTGGCGAGGCGATGTTCTCGAACACCGTCAGGGTTGGGTAGTTGATGAACTGCTGATAGACCATCGACACATTGCGCTGGCGCACCGGCACGCCGGTGACATCGGCGCCGTTCATCAGCACCCGGCCACTATTGGGCCGATCCAGCCCGGCCATCAGGCGCATCAGGCTGGTCTTGCCGGCCAGGGTACGGCCGAGCAGAACGTTGAAGGAGCCGGGTTCGAAACTGAGGCAGGCATCGTCGATATGCACCTGGCCGTCGACGATACGGGTGACGTGTTCGAGCTTGAGCGACATGGCCTGTCCTTTTTCTTGTCGTGCCATTCGATTGCGAACATCGATAGCGACAAGCGTGCCAGCCCCACAAAAAACAACGTATCTCTTTGATCAGAATCGAAAAAGCCGCCAAAGAACGGTGCAGCAACGGTTTCTCACTGAACACTTTTGAACAGTCGAATGTGAACAACTGAACAATTCGTTCGTTGACTTTGAACAGGCTTGAACGAAACTGGATTGATCGCGGCGCAGATCGCGAACCAACAAGAAGAGATCGCACCATGACCGACGCTGCCCGCGCCCCGGCGCACGATGCCATCATCCAGGAGTCCTGGTCGCGCTGCCGTGACTACGGCCTGACCCACCAGAGCGCGCCTCGCTTCGACCCTCCGGCACCTGGCGATTTATCGGCGCTGCTGGAAAGCCGCCAGGCCCTGGTGCAGACCACGCACCAGGAAGTGCTGCCCTACTACGGCACCATCCTCTCCAACTCCAACTGCCTGATCATGCTCGCCGACGAGCAGGGCCGGCTGCTGCAATCCTGGGGCGACCAGCGCTTCATCGAGCCGCGCCAGGCCGCCGGTTTCGTCGCGGGCGCCAGCTGGCTGGAGCGCTACACCGGCACCAACGCCATCGGCACCGCGCTCAGTTGCGGCCAGGCCGTGCATATCCAACACGACGAGCACTTTCTCAAGGCCAACCGTTTCATGACCGGCTCAGCCTCGCCGATCTTCGACGAGCAACGGCGCATGATCGCCGTGCTCGACGTATCCAGCGACAGCTACCTGCCACCGGCGCACACTCTGGGCATGGTCAAGATGATGAGCCAGTCGGTGGAGAACCGCCTGATCCTCAAGCTGTTCGCCGACCAGTACCACCTGCTCAGCCTCAATACCAGCCTGGACAACCTCGACAGCCCCTGGGCCGGCCTGGTGGTGTTCGACGACCAGGGCCACGTGGTGTCGGCCAACCGCCGCGCCGACAATCTGCTCGGCCAGCCGCTGACCTACGGCGCCATCGAGCAACTGTTCGACGTACCGCTGCAGCAGTTGCTCAACCAGCCGGACGGCCAGCCGTTCAACCTGCGCACCAGCGGCCACTTTCGTTTTCACGCACGGGTACGCCGCCCTGCCCGACCAGCCCCCATCCAGCCTCGCGATTTCCGACCACAGAGCACTGCGAGCACGCCACAAGAGCCTCATCTGCATGCGCTGAGCCTGGGTGACGCACGCATGGACAAGGCCATCCGCCAGGCCGAACGCCTGCTGGAAAAGGACATCCCGATCCTGGTGCAGGGCGAAACCGGTGCCGGCAAGGAGGTTTTCGTCAGGGCACTGCATCGCGCCAGCTCACGCGCCGATCAACCCTTCATCGCGGTCAACTGCGCAGCCATTCCGGCGGAGCTGGTGGAGTCGGAATTGTTCGGCTACGAGAAAGGCGCCTTTACCGGCGCCAGCCAGAAAGGCCATATCGGGCTGATACGCAAGGCGCACAAGGGCACCCTGTTTCTCGATGAGATCGGTGATATGCCGCTGCGTGTGCAGGCGCGGCTGCTGCGCGTGTTGCAGGAGCGCTGCGTCCAGCCACTGGGCAGCAGCGAGCTGCATCCGGTGGATGTACGTCTGGTCTCTGCCACCAACCGCCCACTGCGCCAGGACGTCGACAGCGGCCAGTTCCGCGCCGACCTGTATTACCGCATCAGCGGCCTGAATCTGGAACTACCGCCACTGCGTGAGCGCAGTGACAAGCAGGCGCTGTTCCAGAAACTCTGGGAGCAGCATCGCGAACCCCAGCAGCTTGCAGGCATCAGCCGCGAGGTGCTGGAACTGTTCCAGCATCACCCCTGGCCGGGCAACCTGCGCCAGCTCAGCAGCTTGCTGCGCGTGGCGCTGGCCATGGCCGACGACCAGCCCATACGCGCCGAACACCTGCCGGACGACTTCTTTCTCGACCTGCCCACGGATGCCCACCTACCTGCGCATCCCGAGCCGGAAAGTGAAGACCTGGCCAGCCAGTACCAGGCCTGCGGCGGTAATATCTCCTACCTGGCCCGCCACCTGGGTCTGAGCCGCAACACCCTCTACAAGCGCCTGCGCGAGCAAGGCGTCCGCCCCTGAACCTTTGTTCGAAGAATTGGCCCAAGCCATACATTTGCCATCGCACTCGCCCATCGAGCAGCACAGGCGTCGTCTCGCCACGAAAGGAACTCAGCATGCGCCACCTTTACCGTCCACTTTTCGCAGCCCTGGCGCTGCTGGCCGCCAGCCACGCGCCGGCCGCGCCTTCACTGAAAACACAGGTGGACGCCGCTGCGAAGTCGATGATGCAGACCTATGCCATTCCCGGCATGGCCATCGCCATCAGCCACAAGGGGCAGTCGCATTTCTTCGAATACGGCGTCGCATCCCGTGAAAACGGCCAGGCAGTGGATCGCCATACCCTGTTCGAGCTGGGCTCGATCAGCAAACTGTTCACCGCAACCCTCGGCGCCTACGCCGAAGCGCGTGGCACGCTGAACCTCAGTGACAACGCCAGCCAGTATCTGCCGGCCCTGCAGGGCAGCGCCTTCGATCACATCAGTTTGCTGGATCTGGCCACTTACACCTCGGGTGGCCTGCCGCTGCAATTCCCCGATGCAGTCGGTAGCGAACAGCAAATGCTCGATTACTACCGCAACTGGCAGGCGGTGTATCCGCCGGGTACCCAGCGGCTGTATTCCAACCCCAGCATCGGCCTGTTCGGCCACCTGGCAGCGGCCATTCTGGCCGAGCCGTTTCAGCAGTTGATGGAGAAGGATTTGCTGCCGCAACTGGGCATGCAGGAAAGCCACGTCCGCATACCGACCGAGCAGATGGAGCACTATGCCTGGGGCTACCGCGACGACAAGGCGGTTCGCGTGACTCCCGGCGCACTGGATGCCGAAGCCTACGGGCTTAAATCCAGCGCCACCGACATGCTGCGCTTCATCGACGCCAACCTGCACCCGGATCAACTACCCGCACCACTGCGCCAGGCGATCAGCGCAACACATCGTGGCTACTACCAGGTCGGCGACATGACTCAGGCGCTGGGCTGGGAGCGCTACGCCTACCCCATCAGCCTGGAAAAACTACAGGCTGGCAACTCAGCAGAAATGGCGCTGCAACCGCAGCCCGTGGAGCGTTTCACTGCGCCCAGACCTGCCGAGGGCGACCTGCTGCTGAACAAGACCGGCTCGACCAACGGCTTCGGCGCCTACATCCTGCTACTACCGGCGCGCGATACCGGCCTGGTGATCCTCGCCAACCGCAACTACCCCAATGCCGAGCGTGTGCGCCTGGCGCTGCAGTTGCTCGAGGCCGTCGAGCCATAAGCGTACCGGTCAGTTAGGCAAACTCAGCACTTCGAGCCCCAGAAACGACAAAGGCCGCTTTCCAGCGGCCTTTGTCGTTGAGCCTCAGCCTTACTCGGCCAGACGCCAGGTAGTGCCGCCCTTGCCATCTTCCAGCACCACGCCCATGGCCGTGAGCTGGTCGCGGATGCGGTCGCTTTCTGCCCAGTTCTTGTCGGCGCGAGCCTGCAGGCGCGCAGCGATCAGCGCTTCGACTTCGGCGGCATCGACTTTGCCGGCAGCACCGGCCTGGAGGAATGCCTCGGGCTCAAGCTGCAGCACGCCGAGTACGCTGGCCAGTTGCTTGAGCTGCGCCGCCAGACCAGCAGCGGCCTGCACGTCCGACTCACGCAGGCGGTTGACCTCGCGAATCATCTCGAACAACACCGCGCAGGCTTCCGGCGAGTTGAAATCGTCGTCCATCGCTGCACCGAAGCGCTCGACGAAGGCTTCGCCACCGGCAGGCGCCGCTTCCGGCAGACCTTTGAGGCCGTTGTAGAAACGCTCCAGGGCGCCCTTGGCTTCCTTGAGGCTCTCTTCCGAGTAGTTGATCGGGCTGCGGTAGTGGCTGGACACCAGCAGGTAGCGCACCACCTCCGGCTGGTACTTCTCCAGCACCTCGCGAATGGTGAAGAAGTTGCCCAGGCTCTTGGACATCTTCTCGCCATCCACACGCACCGCGCCGGCATGCATCCAGGCATTGGCGTACTGCTTGCCGGTGGCCGCCTCGCTCTGCGCGATCTCGTTCTCGTGGTGCGGGAACACCAGATCCGGGCCACCGCCATGAATGTCGAAGGTCTCGCCCAGGCAGCAGGTGGACATCACCGAGCACTCGATATGCCAGCCCGGACGCCCCTTGCCCCAGGGCGACTCCCAGCTCGGCTCACCCGGCTTGGCGCCTTTCCACAGGACGAAGTCCAGCGGGTCTTCCTTGATTTCATCGACTTCGATGCGCGCGCCGATCTTCAACTCGTCGATCTTGCGGCGCGACAGCTTGCCGTAGGTCTCGAACTTGGTGACGCGGTAGTACACGTCGCCATTGCCCGGCGCGTAGGCGAAGCCCTTGTCGATCAGGGTCTGGATCATCTGGTGCATGCCGGCGATATGGCCGGTGGCGCGCGGTTCGATGTCCGGACGCAGCACGCTCAGACGCGCCTCGTCTTCGTGCATCGCAGCGATCATGCGCTCGACTAGCGCCTCGAACGGCTCGCCGTTCTCGTTGGCCCGGCGGATGATCTTGTCGTCGATGTCGGTGATATTGCGCACGTAGGTCACGTCATAGCCACGCTGACGCAGCCAACGGGTGACCACGTCGAAGGCGACCATCACCCGGGCATGACCGATATGGCAGAAGTCATAGACAGTCATGCCGCATACGTACATACGCACGCTGTTACCGATCAGCGGCTTGAACGGTTCCTTGACCTTGCTGAGCGTGTTGTAGATCGACAGTGCCATTACTGCCCCCAGGAATCGCGCAGGGTGACGGTGCGGTTGAACACCAGCGCCTCGGCGGTCGAGTCCTTGTCGAGGCAGAAGTAGCCTTCGCGCTCGAACTGGAAGCGGTCATCGGCAGCAGCCTTGGCCAGCGACGGCTCGGCGCGGCAACCGGTGAGCACCACCAGCGATTCCGGGTTGATGTTGTCGAGGAAGCTACCACCCTCTTCCGCTTTCTCGGGGTTGGCCGAGCGGAACAGGCGATCGTACAGACGCACTTCGCACTCGACGCTCTCGGCCGCCGGCACCCAGTGGATCACGCCCTTTACCTTGCGGCCTTCCGGATTCTTGCCCAGGGTGTTCTCGTCATAGCTGCAGCGCAGCTCGACGATATTGCCGGCGGCGTCCTTGATGGCTTCGTCAGCGCGGATCACGTAGCTGCCGCGCAGACGCACTTCGCCGCCGGGGATCAGGCGCTTGAAGCCGTCCGGCGGGGTTTCCTCGAAGTCGCTGGCGTCGATGTAGATCTCGCGGGAGAACGGCAGCACGCGCACGCCCATGTCCTGCTTGGGATGGCGCGGCAATTCGAGGTTCTCGACCTGGCCTTCCGGGTAATTGGTGATCACCACTTTCAGCGGCTTGAGCACGCACATGGCGCGCGAGGCGTTGGCGTCCAGATCGTCACGGATGGCGAACTCGAGCATGCCGATATCCACAAGACCGCCGGCGCGGTTGACGCCGATCATGTCGCAGAAGGCGCGGATCGAAGCCGGGGTATAGCCACGGCGACGGTAGCCGGACAGGGTCGACATGCGCGGATCGTCCCAGCCATTGACGTGCTTCTCGTCGACCAGCTGCTTGAGCTTGCGCTTGCTGGTGATGGTGTAGTTCAGGTTCAGGCGGGCGAATTCGTACTGACGCGGCTGCGCCGGCACCGGCAGGTTGGCCAGGAACCATTCGTACAGCGGGCGGTGATCTTCAAACTCCAGGGTGCAGATCGAGTGGGTGATACCCTCGATGGCGTCCGACTGACCGTGGGTGAAGTCGTAGCTCGGGTAGATACACCACTTGTCACCGGTCTGGTGGTGATGAGCGTGGCGAATGCGATAAAGGATCGGGTCGCGCAGGTTGATGTTCGGCGAAGCCATGTCGATCTTGGCGCGCAGCGAACGGGCGCCATCGGGGAACTCGCCGGCTTTCATACGGGCGAACAGGTCGAGGTTTTCCTCGACACTACGTTCGCGGAACGGACTGTTCTTGCCAGGCTCGGTCAGGTTGCCACGGTATTCGCGCATTTCCTCGGCATTGAGGTCGCAGACGAAGGCCTTGCCGGCCTTGATCAGCTCGATGGCCCAGGCATGCAGCTGGTCGAAATAATTGGAGGCGTAGCGTTCCTCACCGGCCCACTTGAAACCCAGCCACTCGACGTCGGCCTTGATCGCGTCGATGTATTCCTGGTCTTCCTTGGCCGGGTTGGTGTCGTCGAAACGCAGGTTGCACTGGCCGCCGAACTCTTCGGCCAGGCCGAAGTTCAGGCAGATGCTCTTGGCATGGCCGATGTGCAGGTAGCCGTTGGGCTCCGGCGGAAAGCGGGTCACGATCGTGGCGTGCTTGCCGCTGTCCAGGTCTGCCTGAACGATGGGACGCAGGAAGTTGGCAGCTTTTTCGACGGTAGGCTTGCTCATGGTGTCCTTAACAATACTGGCGCGGCACAGGGTAGGCCGCTTCGGGCAAAGTCCGTATCATAACCAACCTGTCAAGCCCCTGACAGGGTGCATGCCACCCTGTTAGCAGGCTGTTGAAAAACTACCTGCGTTGGCAATACTGCGTTAAAAACAGCCTCAAAATGCTCATTTACAGCACGTAAACTGCGCTTTTTCGGCTTTTTTTGCCTTGTCTTGCCTGCCTCGCCGACGTTTTTCAACGGCCTGCTAGGGCTGTTCACCTCGGGGCCACTGGCCTGAATCTGCCTCATCACGGATACGATCATGATCAAACTGCACACCAACCACGGCGTCATCACCCTGAACCTGTTCGCCGACAAGGCCCCGGAAACCGTGGCCAACTTCGAGCAATACGTGAAGGAAGGTCATTACGACGGCACCGTTTTCCACCGTGTGATCGGCAACTTCATGATCCAGGGCGGCGGTTTCGAGCCGGGCATGAAGCAGAAGCCGACCCGCGCACCGATCAAGAACGAGGCCAACAACGGCGTGGCCAACAAGGTCGGCACCATCGCCATGGCGCGCACCATGGAGCCGCATTCGGCCAGCGCACAGTTCTTCATCAACGTCGCCGACAACAGCTTCCTCAACCACAGCGCGCCGACCGTTCAGGGCTGGGGCTACGCCGTATTCGGTGAAGTGGTCGAAGGCATGGACGTGGTCGAGAAGATCAAAGGCGTCGCCACCACCATGAAATCCGGCCACCAGGACGTACCGGTGGAAGACGTGATCATCGAAAAGGCTGAAATCGTAGCCGAGTAAGTCGATGATCCTGCTGATCTCCGATCTGCACCTCGAAGAGAAACGCCCGGACATCACCCGGGCGTTTCTGCATTTTCTCGCCACCCGCGCGCGTCAGGCCGAGGCGCTGTACGTCCTCGGCGACTTCTTCGAAGTCTGGATCGGCGACGACGGCATGACGCCCTTCCAGCACGAGATCGCCCGCGCCCTGCGCGAGCTGAGTGATGCCGGCACGCGTATCTACCTGATGCACGGCAATCGCGACTTTCTCATCGGCAAGCGCTTCTGCCGCGAGGCGGGTTGCACCCTGCTGAAGGATCCGACCCTGGTGCATTTGGGTGGCGAGCCGGTGCTGCTGATGCACGGCGACAGTCTGTGCACCCTCGACGTCGGCTATATGAAACTGCGCCGCTGGCTGCGCAATCCGCTCAGCCTGCTGATCCTGCGCAACCTGCCGCTCGCCACCCGGCAGAAGCTGGCGCGCAAGCTGCGCAACGAAAGCCGCGCACAAACGCGGATGAAGGCCAGCGATATCGTCGACGTCACGCTCGAGGAAGTGGTCAGGGTAATGGCCGAGCACGGCGTGCGCACGCTGATCCATGGCCACACCCACAGGCCGGCGGTGCATGAACTGGAAGTCAACGGCCAAGCGGCGCGGCGCATCGTGCTGGGGGACTGGGATCGCCAGGGCTGGGCGCTGCAGATTGACGGCGCGGACTGGCAGCAGGCGCCCTTCCCGCTCAGTTGATCACGGCTAGGATCTGTTGACGCTTCGCTCGCGGTCGCGCCGAAACGTCAACAACCCCTAACCCACGCGATATTGCGGGCTTTCCTGGATGGTCTGTGCCAGGCGCCGGGCGGCCTCATTGACCTGATCGGCGACAAACAGGGTGATATCCGTCGCGGGCAGCCCAGGCAGGGTTTCGATCACCCGCAGATCCGGCTCCAGGGTCGAACGTGGCACGATGCCTACCCCTATCCCGGCACGCACCGCAGCCAATACCCCGGCGCGGCTTTGGCTGGCAAAGGCGATGCGGTAAGGAATGCCGGCTGCGGCGAGTGCCAGGCAGGCCGAGTCACGGTGCAGGCAACCCTCGACGAATACCGCCAGCGGCAAGGGCGTACGCTCGTGGAGCGCATGGGCATCGGTGCGCACCCAGACCAACTGATCGCGAAACAACCGGTTCCCGCCGCCGGAAGCCACGGACATCTCCGCCAACGCCAGATCCAGCTTGCCCTCTGCCACGCGTGCCGCCAGGTATTCGGGGCGATGATCACAGAGCACCTCCAGGCTGGCCTCGGGATAACTCAGCACGAAGGCTTCCAACAGCGGCGTGAGCGTGCGCGTGGCGTACTGGTCATGGGTGCCCAGGCGCACCCGCCCACCCACATCGGCATGGCGAAAGCTTCCCAGCACGCGGTCATGCAGGTTGAGCAATTGCTGGGCGTGGGCTTTCAACTGCTCCCCGGCATGCGTCAGCCGCACGCCGTACTGCCCACGCTGCAGCAACTCGGTCGCCACCAGGGCCTCCAGACGGCTGAGTTGCATGCTGATGGTCGACGGGGCGCGATGCAGGCGCAAGGCCGCACTGGTCAGGTTGAGCGTCTCGGCGACCACCACGAAGGTACGCAGCAGGGCTATGGGCAGGTCGCGCATCGCAGAATTCAGCTTTGTTGAAGGCGGCGATCAATATTTATCGTTTCCGCGAACTCTGGCAAGTCTCTATGTTAGGCACCATCCGCTGCCTGCGGATGCCCAGCCAACCTTCTCGGAGCCAGAATCCATGCGGATGCCCGCCACGTTCGCCTTGAACCAGATCGTCAGCCATGGATTCGGCATGTTCCTGTTCGCTGCCGTACTGCCCTTCATGGGGGCATCGATCGGCTTCAGTGCCTGGCAACTGGCGACCATCGGCGCCCTCACCCAGTTGGCCTATCTGGGCGGCGCCCTGCTGCTGGGCACGCTTGGCCATCACCTGGGCACCAGCCGCCTGGCACTGCTGACCGGCATCATCAGCAGTTGCCTGCTGTTCATGATGTCGCAACTGCGCGCCCCCATCGTCATCAGCTTGGTGCTGACCTGCCTGGCGGCCAGCGCTGCGATCAGCTGGGGCTGCATCGTCGAGATTCTGAGCCGCTGCGCCCGCCCCGAGGATCGCGCCACCTACCTCTCCTGCGCGTCCAGCGGTACGGCCTGGGGGTATGCCATCAACGGCCTGCTGATACTGCTGGTGGTACCGGCGCTCGGCTGGCAGATGAGCTGGCAGCTCGCCTCGCTGTTCGGCGCGCTGGTGGTGTGCCTGACCTGGCACCTGCTGCGGCACCTGCCGAAGATGCAGGGAGCGCAGCAGGACAATCACGAGGCGATGCTTGCGCCCCGCCGCCTGCTGGCTGCCATCCTCGGTGAGCGCACCGCCCTGATCGCCTGCCTGATCTGCCTGCTGGTCGGGTTCACCACCATGCCCTTCTCCTACTGGCTCAACACCTATCTGGATGAACTCGGCTTGCCAGCCACGCTGGGCGGTTATACCTGGGCGATGGTAGGCGGCACCGGCATGCTCGCCGGCCTGATCATTGGCAGACTGGCCGACCGCAAGGGCCATGGCATGGCACTGCTGGTGATCTTCAGCATTTTTGCACTGGGCCTCTGGGCCTTTGCCCAGGATCCAGGGCGCTGGGCACTGGCGGCGGGCTTTGGTTATGGCCTGATGTATTTCCCGATGTGGGGCATCGTCGCCGGCTGGGTCAATCGCCGCTACGCATCCACAGCCACCATGCAGATCAGTGGTATCTGCATGGTGACTTTCGGCCTGGGCGGAGCATTGGGCAATCTGCTGACCGGCTATGTGCGCGACACCACCGGTTCACTGGAAAGCGTGTTCTTCGCTCTGGCCGGCATTTCCTCGCTGCTGGTGCTACTGGCGTTGCTCATCCTGCGCGGGGACAAGGCCTCGCTGGCGCCGCCGACAGCGGCGGGTACCTGCTGATGTAGAGCGCTAAAGGGGTATGCCACTGTGGAAACGGAACTGCTCATCCGGCGAGGTGATCAGTTCCTGCTCCACCGCACGCACCACCTCGATACGCGCATCCACGTCAGCGGCGTCACCATACAGATAGGCAAGCTTGAGATAGCCGCGGTAGTGGCGCCCTTCACTCTCCAGCAAGCCGGCGTAGAACTTGGCCAGCTCGGCATCCAGACGCGGCACCAGCGCGGCGAAGCGCTCACAGGAACGCGCCTCGATGAAGGCACCGACCACCAGCACGTCCACCAGCCGCTCCACCTCGCCACCGCGCAACAAGGCCCGCAGGCCGGCGGCGTAGCGCGAGGCCGAAACATGGCGAACCTCGATACCACGCCCGCGAATGATCTTGCTCACCTGCTCGAAGTGCACCAGTTCCTCACGGGCCAAACGCGACATTCTCGCGGTCAATTCGGTCTTGGTCAGGTAACGCCCCATCAGACTCAGGGCCGTTTGCGCGGCCTTGTATTCCAGGTTGCGGTGGTCGAGCAGAAGGATTTCCTGCTGGCGCAGGGCCTCGTCCAGCCAGGCGTCGGGGGTAGCAACGCCACCGAGAAACGCGAGAATTTCCTGCAGAATAGTGACAGGTTCCTCGGTATTACTCGGAACATGCTGGGCATTTGACATCATGATTGAAGCGCTCTCGGTGCTGGCGAGGTTGAACATGGCGGGCCATTATACGAGTGGCAGGCCACACGACCAGCGCGCTTGATACAGGTCAAGAAGTCGCTGGCGACGACGCACCTATAGTTGAACGATCGATGTTCATTCTCAGGGAGACGATCATGCAAGCGATCCGTAGCATTCTGGTGGTGGTGGAGCCCCAGCATCCCGAAGGCCTCGCCCTGAAGCGGGCAAAACTGATAGCAGGCGTCACCCAGTCGCACCTGCACCTGCTGGTCTGTGACAAGAAGGGCGATCACAGTGCCCTGCTCAACGACCTGCGCAGCAACCTGGCCCAGGAAGGCTTCAGCGTCACCACCCAGCAAGCCTGGCATGACAACCTGCACCAGACCATCATCGCCATCCAGCAAGCCGAAGGCTGTGGCCTGGTGGTCAAGCAACACCTGCCGGACAACCCCTTGAAGAAGGCGATCCTCACCCCGGAGGACTGGAAACTGCTGCGCTACTGCCCGGGCCCGGTGCTGATGGTCAAGACCGACACGCCCTGGACCGGCGGCATCATTCTCGCCGCCGTCGACGTCGGCAACGCCGACAGCGAGCACCGCACGCTGCATGCCGGCATCATCAGTCATGGCTACGACATCGCCGGCCTGGCCAAGGGCGATCTGCATGTGATTGCCGCTCACCCATCGCCGATGCTCTCCGCTGCCG
The DNA here is from genome assembly GCF_057809355.1 of Pseudomonas sp. FG29. Lineage (NCBI taxonomy): Bacteria > Pseudomonadati > Pseudomonadota > Gammaproteobacteria > Pseudomonadales > Pseudomonadaceae > Pseudomonas > Pseudomonas sp. FG29. The sequence goes on from NZ_JBMDJU010000002.1 coordinate 327,160, forward strand.
ACCCAACCTTCCAGCTCAAGGAAACCATCGAGGCTCGCTACCGTGAGCAATGCAAAAGCTTCCAGGCCGAATACGACATCAGCGACGAACGCCTGCATGTCGTGGAAGGCCCGGCAGACGTCCTGATCCCGCAGGTCGCCCATCAACTCAAGGCGGCGGTCACGGTAATCGGTACGGTCGCTCGCACCGGCCTTTCCGGTGCGCTGATCGGCAACACGGCGGAAGTGGTGCTGGATTCGCTGGAAAGCGATGCCCTGGTGCTCAAGCCAGATGAAGTCATCGCTCACCTCGAAGAACTGGTGGCACAGCGCTGACCCATGCCGGAAACGAAAATGCCGCTCAGCAACGAGCGGCATTTTTCTTTATCCAGAAAGCGGACTAGACCCGCAGCTCCAGCCCTTCGCGGAGAAACTTTGGCGCGATATAGCGCTCATAATGCGCCTCGGACAACAGGAAGAACTCGCGGTCGATGGCATCGCGCAGCTCGGTTAGTGCCCAACCGCGAAACTCCGGCAGCAGCACCATGCCATAGGCCTCCAGTTGATTGATCATCCGCGCGCCGCGCGCAATCAACTGGTAAGCCCAGCAGTAAGGGGACTGCTGCGGCAGGAAGCGGATCTGCCGCTGCTCGAGCTGCGTCCGCAGGCGCCCCTCATCGAAGACCTCCAGCTTGGCCGTCATGACCTGCACAAGGAGCGCCTCGAGACGAGACCAGACCGCACGCTTCTCTTGCTCGTCATAGCTGTTCCAGTTGATCACTTCGTGATGGAAACGCTTGCATCCGCGGCAGACGACATCGCCGTAGACGGTCGAGCAAAGACCTACGCAAGGTGTCTTGATACGCTGATTGGACATGGCAGGGCGATACGAAAGGCAGAACGGCCCCGCATCTTAGCCCTTTGTCTAATCCAGTTCACCCCTGGCGAGCGCTGGACATCGGCTTAACTTTATCTGCGCTTTCCAGTAGAATCGGCCCGCCTTTTAAGGCGCCAATGTCCGTTGGAAGCTGTTTTCAAAGCGTCACGAGCACAGTCGATCCTTGTAGGTACGATGGCGATGCAGCCGTTTGGAGTCCCCCCGAACGTCTGCATCGACCAGCAACGCTACCGTCCTACAGGCGTAAAACTTTGAAAGCAGCTTCTGGAAGAAACTCGTGAAACCTCGGCTGCTCGGCCCATAAAGCCGAAATGCGCTTGGTTCATGGCTTTCTGGATCGCGTCCCGGACAACCCTTTGGGACCACTGATGAGGGTAATACTGTGCTTGAAGCCTATCGCAAACACGTAGAAGAGCGTGCCGCCCTGGGAATCGTTCCCCAGCCGCTGAACGCCGAGCAGACTGCTGGCCTGGTCGAACTGCTGAAGAACCCGCCGGCTGGCGAAGAAGAATTCCTGCTGGATCTGATCACCAATCGCGTGCCGCCAGGCGTCGACGAAGCCGCCTACGTCAAGGCCGGTTTCCTCTCCGCTGTCGCCAAGGGCGAAGCCTCCTCCCCGCTGATCAGCAAGGCCCGTGCCGTCGAACTGCTGGGCACCATGCAGGGCGGCTACAACATCGCCACCATGGTCGAACTGCTGGACAGCGCCGAACTGGCCACTGTTGCCGCCGAGCAACTCAAGCACACCCTGCTGATGTTCGACGCCTTCCACGACGTCGCCGAGAAAGCCAAGGCTGGCAATGCCAACGCCAAGGCCGTGATGCAATCCTGGGCTGACGGCGAGTGGTTCAAGGCCCGTCCGGCCATCGCCGAGAAGTACACCCTGACCGTGTTCAAGGTGCCTGGCGAAACCAACACCGACGACCTGTCCCCTGCCCCGGACGCCTGGTCGCGCCCTGACATCCCGCTGCATGCCCTGGCCATGCTGAAGATGGCCCGTGACGGCATCGAGCCCGAGCAGCCGGGTTCGGTTGGCCCGCTGAAGCAGATCGAAGCCGTTCGCGCCAAAGGCTTCCCGGTTGCCTACGTCGGTGACGTGGTCGGTACCGGTTCTTCCCGTAAGTCCGCCACCAACTCGGTGCTGTGGTTCTTCGGTGACGACATCCCCTACGTGCCGAACAAGCGCGCTGGTGGCTTCTGCTTCGGCACCAAGATCGCCCCGATCTTCTACAACACCATGGAAGATGCCGGCGCCCTGCCGATCGAATTCGACTGCACCAACCTGGCCATGGGCGATGTCATCGACGTCTACCCGTACAAGGGCGAAGTTCGCCGTCATGGCAGCGATGAGCTGGTCACCAACTTCGAACTGAAAACCGAAGTGCTGCTCGACGAAGTCCGCGCTGGCGGCCGTATCCCGCTGATCATCGGCCGTGGCCTGACCGAGAAGGCTCGTGCCGAACTGGGCCTGGGCGCTAGCGACCTGTTCAAGAAGCCGGAAGCACCGGCTGACAGCGGCAAAGGCTTCACCCTGGCACAGAAGATGGTTGGTCGCGCCTGCGGTCTGCCGGAAGGCCAAGGCGTACGTCCGGGCACCTACTGCGAACCGAAGATGACCACCGTCGGCTCGCAAGACACCACCGGCCCGATGACCCGCGACGAGCTGAAAGACCTGGCGTGCCTGGGCTTCTCCGCCGACCTGGTGATGCAGTCCTTCTGCCACACCGCCGCCTATCCGAAGCCGATCGACGTCACCACCCACCACACCCTGCCGGATTTCATCCGCACCCGTGGCGGCGTATCCCTGCGTCCGGGCGACGGCATCATCCACAGCTGGCTGAACCGCATGCTGCTGCCGGACACCGTCGGCACCGGCGGTGACTCGCACACCCGCTTCCCGATCGGCATTTCCTTCCCGGCCGGTTCCGGCCTGGTGGCCTTCGCCGCTGCTACCGGCGTCATGCCGCTGGACATGCCGGAATCGGTGCTGGTGCGCTTCAAAGGCAAGCTGCAACCAGGCATCACCCTGCGTGACCTGGTACATGCCATTCCTTACTACGCCATTCAGCAAGGCCTGCTGACTGTCGAGAAGAAAGGCAAGAAGAACATCTTCTCCGGCCGCATCCTGGAGATCGAAGGTCTCAACGAGCTGACCGTCGAGCAGGCTTTCGAGCTGTCCGACGCCTCCGCCGAGCGTTCCGCTGCCGGTTGCACCATCAAGCTGCCGGAAGAATCGATCGCCGAGTACCTGAAGTCCAACATCACCCTGCTGCGCTGGATGATCAGCGAAGGCTACGGTGATCCGCGCACCCTCGAGCGCCGCGCCCAAGCCATGGAAGCCTGGCTGGCCAAGCCAGAGCTGCTGGCTGCCGACGCCGATGCCGAGTACGCCGCCGTGATCGAGATCGATCTGGCCGACGTCAAGGAGCCGGTACTCTGCGCGCCGAACGACCCGGACGACGCCCGTCTGCTGTCCACCGTCGCTGGCGACAAGATCGACGAAGTGTTCATCGGTTCGTGCATGACCAACATCGGTCACTTCCGTGCTGCCGGTAAGTTGCTGGACAAGGTCAAGGGCGGCATTCCGACCCGTCTGTGGCTGGCCCCGCCAACCAAGATGGACGCTCACCAACTGACCGAAGAAGGCTACTACGGCATCTACGGCAAGGCTGGCGCGCGCATGGAAATGCCAGGCTGCTCGCTGTGCATGGGTAACCAGGCGCGCGTACAGACCGGTTCCACCGTGGTCTCCACCTCGACCCGTAACTTCCCGAACCGCCTGGGCGACGCCACCAACGTCTACCTGGCTTCGGCTGAGCTGGCCGCAGTGGCTTCGATTCTCGGCAAACTGCCGACCGTCGAGGAGTATCTGCAGTATGCCAAGGACATCGACAGCATGGCTGCCGACGTCTACCGCTACCTGAGCTTCGATCAGATCGCCGAGTTCCGCGAAGCCGCCGAAAGCGCCAAGATCCCGGTCGTTCAGGCCTGATCCTCTAGCGTTTGAAAAGAGCCCCGCCCCGTGCGGGGCTTTTCATTTGTGCCTGCCTTGCTCGACCTCTACGGCCTGGCATAGGCATTGCTTCGTTGCGAGACATACGCCCTTCCAACGGTGGAAGGCGCTTTCGACAATGGCGTCGTTCTGGTGCATGCCTGCGCTACAGGTAGGTGCCGGTACGACGTTTTTTTATGGCTGACGCTTGGCCAATGAGCGGCGGCGGCAAGCTTGCAAGGACACCCAATGAGCGAACTCGACACCCCACGCGACGCTGACCAGGCCTGGGCGCATGGCAGCGGCGCCCCGGAAAAGCGCGTGTTGAACATCGGTTTCATGGCTTTGAGCGATTCGGCATCCGTGGTCGTCGCGGCCACTCAGGGCTTTGCCGAAAAGCACGGCCTTAGCCTGCGCCTGCAGCGCCAGGCATCCTGGGCCGCCTTGCGCGATCGCCTGATCAGTGGCGAACTGGATGCCGCTCACTGCCTCTACGGCTTGATCTATGGCGTACAGTTGGGGCTCGACGGTGGAATGCCGAGCAACATGGCGGTACTCATGGGCCTCAATCAGAATGGGCAGAGCATCAACCTGTCGCGAGCCCTGCAACAGGCCGGCGTGACCAGCGGTGAGGCACTGGCACAGCGCACGCACCAAAGCAGCGCACGCATGAAGTTTGCCCAGACCTTCCCCACCGGCACCCATGCCATGTGGCTCTACTACTGGCTTGCCAGCCAAGGCATTCACCCGCTGCAGGATGTGGACAGCGTGGTGGTGCCGCCGCCACAGATGATCGAGCACCTGAAAGCGCAGCGTATCGATGGCTTCTGCGTTGGCGAACCCTGGACCGCCAAGGCCGTAGAGGACGATCTCGGCTGCATGCTCACCACTACCCAGGCGATCTGGCCGGATCATCCAGAGAAAGTACTTGGCAGCACCCGCGCCTTCGTTGAGCAGTACCCCAATACCGTGCGCGCCCTTATCATGGCCGTCCTGGAAGCCAGCCAATTCATCGATGCCAACGAGGAAAATCGACGCAGCACGGCGCAACTGCTCAGCGGCAGCGAGTATGTCGATGCGCCGTTGTCCGCGATCCTGCCGCGCTTTCTCGGCCATTATCAGGACGGTCTCGGCAACGCCTGGCAAGACGCCCATCGCCTGCGCTTTCACGGCGAGGGCGCAGTCAACCTGCCCTACCTGTCCGATGCCATGTGGTTCATGACCCAGTTCCGTCGCTGGGGATTGCTGCGCGAGGATCCGGACTACCTCGGCATCGCCCGGCAGGTGCAACAACTGGAACTCTACCGACAGGCTGCAGAGGCACTGGGCATCGCCTGCCCCGGACCGATGCGCAGCAGCATGCTCAAGGACGGTCCACGCTGGGATGGCAGCGATCCGGCAGGTTACGCGCGCAGCTTCGCCCTGCATGCCATGACCGACCACCCCGCGCTCAGCGCCTGACGTGCAGGAGAGCCCATCATGCTGCGCATCCTGCTGATCGATGACACCCCGAAAAAAGTCGGCCGCCTGAAGAACGCGCTGATCGAGGCGGGCTTCGAGGTAATCGACGAATCCGGCCTGACCATCGACCTGCCCGCTCGCGTCGAAGCCGTGCGCCCCGACGTGATCCTCATCGACACCGAATCCCCAGGCCGCGATGTCATGGAACAGGTGGTGCTGGTCACGCGTGACCAACCTCACCCCATCGTCATGTTCACCGACGAGCACGACCCCGGCGTGATGCGCCAGGCGATCAAGAGCGGCGTCAGCGCCTACATCGTCGAAGGTATCCATGCGCAACGCTTGCAACCGATCCTCGACGTCGCCATGGCCCGCTTCGAAAGCGACCAGGCGCTACGCGCCGAACTTCAGGCGCGTGATGCTCAGTTGGCCGAACGCAAACGCATCGAACTGGCCAAAGGCCTGTTGATGAAGATGAAAAGCTGCGACGAAGAAGAGGCCTACACCCTGATGCGCCGCCAGGCCATGAGCCGCCAGCAGAAGCTGATCCAGGTGGCCGAACAGATCATCGCCATGCACGACATGCTCGGGGGCTGACTGTTACGCCTGCGCAGCGCCTGACTGTACTGGACAGCCCTATTCATCGCGAAGTATTGTCGGCGGCGGCTACAGCAGTGGCCAACGTCGCTCGGACGGTTCCGGGCGCTTACGTCTCTCGAGGAAATCATGGCTGATAACGCCAAGCGCCGCTTTGCGCGCATCGATCGTCTCCCCCCCTACGTTTTCAACATCACCGCTGAACTGAAGATGGCCGCACGTCGTCGCGGTGAGGACATCATCGACTTCTCCATGGGCAACCCCGACGGTGCGACTCCGCCGCACATCGTCGAAAAGCTCGTGCAGGTTGCCCAGCGTGAAGACACCCACGGCTACTCCACCTCCCGCGGTATTCCGCGCCTGCGCCGCGCCATCTCGCGCTGGTATCAGGAGCGCTACGCGGTGGAGATCGACCCGGAAAGCGAGGCCATCGTCACCATCGGCTCCAAGGAAGGCCTGGCCCATTTGATGCTGGCTACCCTCGATCATGGCGACACCGTGCTGGTGCCCAACCCCAGCTATCCGATCCATATCTATGGTGCGGTGATCGCCGGCGCGCAGGTGCGCTCCGTGCCGCTGGTGCCGGGTGTGGATTTCTTCAACGAACTGGAACGCGCCATCCGCGAGTCGATCCCGAAGCCAAAGATGATGATCCTCGGCTTCCCCTCCAACCCTACCGCGCAGTGCGTGGAGCTGGACTTCTTCGAGCGCGTGGTCGCCCTGGCCAAGCAGTACGACGTGCTGGTGGTGCACGACCTGGCCTACGCCGACATCGTCTATGACGGCTGGAAAGCGCCATCGATCATGCAGGTGCCGGGCGCCAAGGACATCGCGGTGGAATTCTTCACCCTGTCCAAGAGCTACAACATGGCCGGCTGGCGCATCGGCTTCATGGTTGGTAACCCGGAACTGGTCAGCGCCCTGGCGCGGATCAAGAGCTACCACGACTACGGCACCTTCACCCCGCTGCAGGTAGCCGCCATTGCCGCTCTGGAAGGCGACCAGCAATGCGTGCGCGATATCGCCGAGCAGTATCGCCAGCGCCGCAACCTGCTGGTCAAGGGCCTGCACGAGATCGGCTGGATGGTCGAGAACCCCAAGGCCTCGATGTACATCTGGGCCAAGATTCCCGAGGCCTATGCTCACCTGGGCTCGCTGGAGTTCGCCAAGAAGCTGCTGGCCGAGGCCAAGGTCTGCGTATCACCAGGCCTGGGCTTCGGCGATTACGGTGACGACCATGTGCGCTTCGCCCTGATCGAGAACCAGGATCGTACTCGTCAGGCACTGCGGGGCATCAAGGCCATGTTCAGAGCAGATGGATTGTTGCCGGCGAAAAAAGTCAAAGCCGATAACGAGTGAAACGAGGGCGCCGCACACAGACCGTGTGAAAACGTAGCGAGCGAAGGTCAGGCAAGGCAAAAAACGGCGAAAAAGCGCAGTTTACGAGCTGTAAATGAGCATTTTGAGCCGTTTTTTAACGCAGCATGGCCAAGCGTAGTAGTTTTCACACAGTCTGGCACAGGCGCCCTTTTCATTTCAGCCGGAATAATCCAAAGCCGTCCAATTGCGACTCAGCGCCTGAGACAACACGCACTGCGGGCTCTCCAGTGCCTCATTGAACACCAGGGTCGTTTCACCCTCGGCCTCGCCATGGCGCTCGGTGAGCCACTGCAACTTGCCGCAGTTAGGGGTCTCGATTACATAGCTGGCCGCCACGGCCGAGTGGTACCCAGGCAAGTGGATGACATCCAGCACCTTGCCCGCCTCTTCTATGCGCCGACCGTCGGAAACCAGGACGGCCCAGGCCTGCTCGCCGTCGATGACCAAATAGGCACCATTGGCCTGGGGGCGCTCGACCTGGGGTTGCGCGCACCCACCCAGCATCGCCAATAGCACAATCGTCATGAGCATCTGTTGCATTGCCTGTCACTCCTCTCATCAGGGCGCCCTTCAGGGATCGGGCGGGTCGATGTTGCTGCAGTGACCCAACTATTACTCGATACTGTTTATTTGTACAGTACTTTTAGTTTAGGCTTGAACGACAGATCAATGACCGTTTGCACAGGAGCATCAACATGCTGGACGTATTGCAGGTGAAGCATCAGGTGAACCGCATGCCGCTGGAACGAGTGCGTGGCATGGTCGAGGAACTGCAGCGAGAGGGCCTGGTAATGGAAGGCCGCACGCCCTTCAATCGCCTGCACTTCAATACCTGCTTCGCCGAGATCGAGGCCCTGCTGCAACGTGCCGGCTACCACCGGCAACTCGATGTGGTCGGCTATCAGGGGCAGGCCTATGCCTTGTTCGATCCCGCCCGCTGGGAGGCGGTCGAGGTGCTGCGATGGCTACGCGACTTCGTCGACGAGGCGCGCAGCGTGCCTGCTTCCTGAAAGCATCTGGAACCCGTCCGCAGCCAGAGGCGAACGCGAGCGTCCATCGCTTGCGCCTTCGAGCAGCTATTGGCCACTATCGAAGCGCTCTAAATCGGGCATGAGCAGCGGAACCAATCGCTTCGCTGAGACACGAAAGGGAGTTTCCGATCCTCAAGAAAGGCCCTCAGCGTGCTCGATCTCACCACCTGGAACCTGTCGATTCCAACCGACTCAACACCGACCACCATTAGCACCGAACGCCTGAACAATGGCTATCAAAGCCAGTATTTCAGGCGCAATGACGACGGTAGCGTCACCTTCTGGGCGCCGGTAACCGGCTCGACCAGCGAGGATGCCATCTACCCACGCAGCGAATTGCGCGAAACGCAAAGCGACGGTGCCCTGGACAACTGGCTCTACGCCGGTGCCGACAACTATCTCAGCGCCGTACTCACGGTCAATCAGATACCCAGCCGCAGCAAGGTCGTGGTGGGGCAAATCCATAGCACCGACGCTGCAGGGAGCCAGAACGATCCACTCGTCAAGCTGCAGTACTACCGCAACAGCGCCGGAGTCGGCCGCCTGGAAGCATTGCTGCGCCTACACCCGGGCGACACCGAGGTGAAGAACATCCTGATCGCAGACGGTATCGACCTGAACGAGCGCTTCAGCTACGAATTGCGCCTGACATCGAGCGGTCGCCTGGGCATTCGGGTCGAGAGCGCCGACGGCGACAAAGGCTCGTACTACCGCCAACTGAGCAGCGCCTGGAGCAATGATTTGCTGTATTTCAAGGCTGGCGCCTACATTCAGGACAACAGCGGCCCGAGCAACGAGGGTGGCCGCGTCACGTTTTATCACCTGAACACCTTGCACCGTTGAGCGTAGCGGCAGCTTACAATCGCCACTTTGCCCCGGATAAACCTGAACATGGCCCGTCTGACGCTGGACTTCCCCGAAGATCAATACTGCTACAGCACTCACCTCACCGTGCGGGTTACCGATATCAACGGCGCCAACCACCTGGGCAATGATTCGATGATCTCGATGATTTCCGAGGCGCGGGCGCGCTTTCTCTTCGAATTCGGCATCCGTGAGACCGATGGCAGCGGTACCGGCATCATCGTCACCGACCTGGCCACCACCTACCGCGCCGAAGCCCATGCCCGTGACCAGTTGCTGTTCGAGGTCGGCGTGATGGACTTCAACAAGTACGGCGGCGACATCACGTTTCGCATCAGTCGGCCAGCCGACGGCGCACTGGTGGCAATGGCCAAGTCGGGATTCGTCTTCTTCGATTACCAAGCCTCGAAGGTGGTGCCGATGCCGGAAACCTTCAGCGCCAAGTTCCCCAAGGTCAATCGCATAACGGGCTAAGCCACCGCTTGGCCTGACACTTGCTCCGGGGTGCCTGAACACATCAGCACAATGCTCGCCTGACAGGGGCGGGCTCCCTGGGAGCGACAGCAATGCCAGCCATGCGCAAACGAGCTCAACGTGCTGCCCTGATCGCCAGCCTGTCGGCCTGGCCGCTTCTCGTCCTGCCCCAGCCCACGCACGCAACCGCGACCGCCACCGGCAGCGCAACGGTGCAAGCGCAGCGCTGAGCGCCCCAATGCGGAGCAGAAGGCACCGCACATCGACGGCCTGCACATCCAGGAAACCCGCGCCAGCGGCGCTAGCATCTTCTGGCGCGCCTCTTGCTAGATTGGTTCCAAGGTAGCCAACGGCGGCCACCTTCCGCACGACAACGACGTCGCCTCACCCAGCCTCAGGGCTTGTGGTGGAGCGGCGTTTTTTGTGCCCGCCCCAATGCTCGGGGCTGGCGTCGGTCTCCTGATACGAGCCCTCGCCATTCGTTCGAACCTGCTGTGGCCCTGGCCACGAACTGCGCCAATACGCGTAGCTCAGCAGGCAAGGCCGCCGTGTCCACTCTCACGCGTCCCTGTCTGTCGGGCTCATCAAGCTGACGAGGTGATCGATGAACACGAGTTTCTGGAAGGCCGGCCATGCCCCAACCCTGTTTGCAGCATTTCTCTATTTCGACCTGAGCTTCATGGTCTGGTACCTGCTCGGCCCGCTTGCCGTGCAGATTGCCACCGACCTGCAACTGAACGCCCAGCAACGCGGCCTGATGGTGGCCACGCCGATTCTCGCCGGGGCGGTACTGCGCCTGCTCATGGGTTTTCTCGCGGATCGACTTTCGCCCAAAACCGCCGGGCTGATCGGCCAGGTGATGGTCATCGTGGCGCTGTTCGGTGCCTGGCGAATCGGCATCGGCAGCTATGAACAGGCCTTGCTGCTGGGGCTGTTCCTCGGCTTCGCGGGGGCTTCCTTCGCCGTGGCCTTGCCACTGGCTTCGCAGTGGTACCCGCCACAGCACCAGGGCAAGGCCATGGGCATCGCCGGCGCGGGCAATTCCGGCACCGTGCTGGCGGCGCTGTTCGCCCCGGGCCTGGCGACCCTGTTCGGCTGGCAGAACGTTTTCGGCTGGGCACTGCTACCGCTGCTGGTGACGCTGGTGGTCTTTGCCTTACTGGCACGCAACGCCCCCAACCGCCCCAAACCCAAAGCGCTCGCTGACTACCTCAAAGCCCTGGGTGATCGGGATAGCTGGTGGTTCATGTTCTTCTACAGCATCACCTTTGGCGGCTTCATCGGCCTGGCCAGTGCCCTGCCCGGCTACTTCAGCGACCAATACCAGCTCAACCCGGTGACTGCCGGCTACTACACGGCGGCTTGCGTCTTCGCTGGCAGCCTGCTGCGCCCACTGGGCGGCGCGCTGGCCGATCGCATCGGCGGCATCCGCAGTCTACTGATGATGTATGCCATCGCCTCGTCGTGCATTGCCATCGTTGGCTTCAACCTGCCCAGTTCAAACGCGGCACTGGCCTTGTTCGTCGTCGCCATGCTCGGCCTCGGCGCCGGTAATGGTGCAGTGTTCCAGTTGGTGCCACAGCGTTTCAGCAAGGAAATTGGCGTAATGACCGGCCTGATCGGCATGGCGGGCGGCATTGGCGGTTTCTTGCTGGCGGCCGGCCTGGGCGCCATCAAGCAGCATAGCGGTGACTATCAGCTCGGTCTGTGGCTGTTCGCCAGCCTGGGCGTGCTGGCCTGGGTCGGCCTGCATGGCGTCAAACAGCGCTGGCGCACCACCTGGGGCAGTGCCGCCCTCACCGCTGCGCGGGTGTGATGAGCAGCCTGCAACTGGCCACGGGCGAAGCCAGCGCCAGTGGCCCGCGCAGTGATAACCAGGACGCCCTGCGTGTGGTCACCCCGGCTCCCGCGCTGGCCGCCAGCAAGGGCTACCTCTGCGCACTGGCTGACGGCGTCAGTCAGTGCGCAGACGGTGCACTCGCCTCGCGCGCAACGCTGCAGGCGCTGGCGCTGGATTACTACGCCACGCCGGAAACCTGGCCGGTGCAGCACAGCCTGGATCGCCTGCTGCTGGCGCAGAATCGCTGGCTGCAAGCCAACGGCGGCGGCCAGCCGCTACTGACCACACTCACGGCACTGGTGCTGCGCGGACGGCATTACTTTCTTGCCCATGTCGGTGATTGCCGCGCTTACCTGTGGCGCGACGGCCAGTTGCTGCGCCTGACCGAAGAGCATGTGTGGGAGCAACCCGGCATGCAGCACGTGCTGACCCGCGCGCTCGGCCTGGATCAGCATTTGGTGGTGGACTACCGGGACGGCGAGCTGCAGCCTGGTGATGCCTTCCTGCTGCTCAGCGACGGCATCTGGGCCACACTCGGCGAACCGGCACTGACACGCGCACTGCAGCGCGAGGACGCGCCAGAGGCCATCTGCGCCAGCCTGGTCGAAGAGGCGCACCATGCAGGTAGTCAGGACAACGCCAGCGCTCTGCTGGTCAGGGTCGAACGACTGCCAGACGCCTCTCTCGCCGATACCCTGGCACAACTGGAACACTGGCCGCTGCCGCCCCCCCTGCGCGCTGGCCAGCGCTTCGAAGGCTGGCACATCGCGGGCCTGCTCAACGCCTCACGCCAATCGCTCATGTACCGGGTACGCGATGATCAAGGCCAGTCATGGCTGCTGAAGACGCTGCCCGTGGAACGCCACGAGGAGGCCGAAGCCGGGCCCGCCCTGCTGCAGGAGGAATGGTTTCTGCGGCGCATCGCGGGGCCGCATTTTCCACAGCTGCACGCCTTGCCACAGCGTCAGCACCTGTACTACGTGCAGCGTGAGTATCCAGGCCAAACCCTGGCGGCACGCCTGCACAGCCAGGGGCCTATGCAACTGGAGGACTGGCGCCTGCTGGCAGCGGATCTGATCAAGGCCATCGGGCTGCTGCACCGGCGCAACATCCTGCACCGCGACATCAAGCCGGAAAACCTGCTGCTCGGCGATGACGGCGTGCTGCGCGTGCTGGACTTCGGCCTGGCCTATTGCCCCGGCCTGTCGGCAGAAGACACTCATGGCGTGCCTGGCACGCCCAGCTATATCGCCCCGGAGGCATACGCAGGGGCGCCGCCGAGCATGGCCCAGGATCTCTACGCTACCGGCGTGACGCTCTATCAAGCGCTGACCGGACACTATCCACACGGTGAAGTGGAAGCCTTTCAGCGCCCGCGCTTCGGCCAGGCCGCGGCCGCCAGCCGCTACCGCCCGGATCTGCCCGCCTGGCTCGACGAAATCCTCGCCCGCGCCCTGGCCAATGACCCGGCCCAGCGCTTCGAAACCGCAGAGCAATGGCTGCTGGCCCTGGAGCAAGGCGAGCGCCTGTCGTTATCCGTGCGCCCGCGCCCATTGCTCGAACGCGAGCCGCTACTGGTCTGGCGCACACTGGCGCTCGTCTCGCTGCTGCTGAACATCATCCTGATCGTCACGCTGTTGCTTTAACCCTGGCGCCATTTCCGCGCACCAACTTAAAGCCAGAAGATCCGAAACGGTGCGCAGGTACCGCCAGAAAAATCTGCCAAAAGCATTCAAGGCCCGAAACAACCTGCTTTCGAAAACTTGGCACAAGCGCTGCATCACGACTGCTACAACCGATTAAAGCGCGCTTTCAACGAAGAGAGCGCACTGCCCGATAGTTCGGGATTTGGACAAAGGCGTCCTCGCTAGGCAACTGGCGGGACGCCTTTTTTGTTCCCGGCGGTTCCTGGCGGCAACCCTTTCTGGCTCGTCATTACGGCGACCAGGTTTCCGTGATTTTTCCTCCAGGAGACAGCCGGCATGCAAAAACTCAAGCTGGTGATGATTGGCAACGGCATGGCGGGTGTACGCACCCTCGAAGAGCTGCTCAAGCTTGCCCCCGATCTTTACGACATCACCGTGTTCGGTGCCGAACCGCATCCCAACTACAACCGCATCCTGCTCTCCCCCGTACTGGCTGGCGAGCAGACCTTCGAAGAGATCGTACTCAACGATCTGAACTGGTACGCCGATAACGGCATCAAGCTGCTGCTCGGACGCAAGGTGGTCAAGATCGACCGCAAGGCGCGCCGGGTGATCGCCGACGATGGCAGCGAGGCCGAGTACGACCGCCTGCTGATCGCCACCGGTTCCAACCCCTTCATCCTGCCGATTCCGGGCAAGGATCTGCAGGGCGTGATCGGCTACCGCGACATCGCCGACACGCGCATGATGATGGACACCGCCAAGACCCATAAGCATGCCGTGGTCATCGGCGGCGGCCTGCTCGGCCTGGAAGCGGCCAACGGCCTCAAGCTGCGCGGCATGGACGTCACCGTAGTGCATATCGGTGACTGGTTGCTGGAGCGTCAGCTCGACAGCACCGCCGGCAAGCTGCTGCAGAAATCCCTGGAAGATCGCGGCCTGAAGTTCCTCCTGCCCAAGCACACTGCCGAACTGCTGGACAATGGCGAAGGCCGCGTCTGTGCAGTGAAGTTCAAGGACGGTGAGGTCATTCCGGCCGATCTGGTGGTGATGGCCGCCGGCATCCGACCCAACAGCGAACTGGCTGAAAGCGCCGGCATCGCCTGCAACCGTGGCATCCTGGTCAACGACACCCTGCAGACCTTCGACCCACGCGTCTACGCCATCGGCGAATGCGCCAGCCACCGTGGTATCGCCTACGGCCTGGTGGCGCCGCTGTTCGAGCAGGCCAAGGTCTGCGCCAACCACCTGGCCCAGTTCGGCTACTCGCGCTACCAGGGCTCGGTGACCTCGACCAAGCTCAAGGTCACCGGCATCGACCTGTTCTCCGCCGGCGAATTCATGGGCGGCGAAGGCACCGAGACCATCACCCTCTCCGACCCCATCGGCGGCGTGTACAAGAAGCTGGTGATCAAGGACGACGTGCTGGTCGGCGCCTGCCTGTATGGCGACACCGCCGATGGCGGCTGGTACTTCCGCCAGATCCGCGAGGGCCACAATGTCAGCGAAATTCGCGACCACCTGATGTTCGGCGAGGGCGCCATCGGCGACGTCGGTCACCAGGGCGCCGACAAGACCGCCAACATGCCCGACAGCATGGAAATCTGCGGCTGCAACGGCGTGTGCAAGGGCACCATCGTCAAAGCCATCCAGGAAAACGGCCTGTTCTCGGTCGACGAGGTGAAAAAGCACACCAAGGCCGCCAGCTCCTGCGGCTCCTGCGCCGGCCTGGTGGAGCAGATCCTGATCAGCACCGTGGGCGGCGCGGCGGACGTCAAGCCCAAGAGCGAGAAGGCCATCTGCGGTTGCTCCGACCTCAACCATGGGCAAATCCGCAAGGCCATCCGCGACGAGCACCTGACCTCCATGGCGCAGACCATGACCTTCCTCAACTGGAGCACGCCCAACGGCTGCGCCACCTGCCGCCCGGCGCTGAACTACTACCTGATTTCCACCTGGCCAGGCGAGGCCAAGGACGACCCGCAGTCGCGCCTGATCAACGAACGCGCCCACGCCAATATCCAGAAGGACGGCACTTATTCGGTGGTGCCGCGCATGTGGGGCGGCGTGACCAATCCGTCCGAGCTACGGCGCATCGCCGACGTCGCCGACAAGTACAACGTGCCCATGGTCAAGGTCACCGGCGGCCAGCGCATCGACCTGCTCGGCATCAAGAAGGAAGACCTGCCGGCCGTGTGGAAGGAGCTGGACATGCCCTCCGGCCATGCCTACGGCAAGTCCATCCGCACCGTGAAGACCTGCGTCGGCAGCGAGTTCTGCCGCTTCGGTACGCAGAACTCCACCCAACTGGGCATCGACCTTGAGCACGACCTGTTCAACATGTGGTCACCGCACAAGGTCAAGCTGGCGGTCTCCGGCTGCCCGCGCAACTGCGCCGAGGCCGGCATCAAGGACGTCGGCATCATCGGTGTGGATTCGGGCTTCGAGCTGTACATCGGCGGCAACGGCGGGATCAAGACCGAGGTGGCCGAGTTCTTCGTCAAGGTCAAGACCGCCGAAGAGGTGCGTGAATACAACGCCGCCTTCCTCCAGCTCTACCGCGAGGAAGCCTTCTACCTCGAACGCACCGTGCACTACCTGCAGCGTGTCGGCATGGAGCACATCAAGAAGGCGGTGATCGAAGACGAGGCCAACCGCAAGGCCCTGGCCGCACGCCTGCACTACGCCCTGTCGTTCGAGCAGGATCCGTGGAAGCA
Source organism: Pseudomonas sp. FG29 (assembly GCF_057809355.1). Classification (NCBI taxonomy): domain Bacteria; kingdom Pseudomonadati; phylum Pseudomonadota; class Gammaproteobacteria; order Pseudomonadales; family Pseudomonadaceae; genus Pseudomonas; species Pseudomonas sp. FG29. The sequence continues at coordinate 343,038 of NZ_JBMDJU010000002.1, forward strand.
GCGCATCGAGACGCCGCAACTGAAGAAGGAATTCGACCCCATCAAGGTCGTGCAACTCGAGGAGGCCACGGTATGAACTGGCTGGATATCTGCGCCCTGGACGAAATCAACCCGCTGGGCTCGCGCATCGTTACAGGCCCCAAGGGCGATATCGCCATCTTCCGTACCGGCGACGACGAGGTTTTCGCCCTCGACGACCGCTGTCCGCACAAGGGCGGCCCGCTGTCCCAGGGGCTGATTTACGGCAAGCGCGTGGCCTGCCCGCTGCACAACTGGCAGATCGAGCTGGACAGCGGCACCGCGGTGGCGCCGGACGTGGGCTGTGCCCATCGACACCACGCCCGGGTGGAAAACGGCCGCGTACTGCTGGCCTTCGCCTAACGCCGTCTGGGAGGGGCTTTAGCCGCGACACCTCCCACTCTTTTCCCGTTTTCCGCAGGAACCACGACCATGGCCAGCCCCACTCAAGTCACTGCCTCCACCTGCTGCTACTGCGGCGTGGGCTGTGGCGTGCTGATCGAGCACGACGGCGAGCAGATCCTCGGCGTCACCGGCGACCCCAGCCACCCGGCCAACTTCGGCAAACTGTGCAGCAAGGGCTCGACACTGCACCTGACCGGCGACCTCGACGCCCGCGCTCTCTACCCCGAGCTACGTCTGGGCAAGGGCCTGGCCCGTACCCGCACGGACTGGGACAGCGCCCTCGATCACGCCACGGCAATCTTCGCTGAAACCATTCGTGAACATGGCCCGGACAGCGTCGCCTTCTACATCTCCGGCCAGTTGCTGACCGAGGACTACTACGCCTTCAACAAGCTGGCCCGCGCCCTGGTCGGCACCCACAACATCGACTCCAACTCGCGCCTGTGCATGTCCAGCGCCGTGGTCGGCTACAAACGCAGCCTCGGCGCCGACGCTCCGCCCTGCTCCTACGAGGACATCGAGCAAAGCGACTGCCTGCTGATCGCCGGCTCCAATATGGCCTACGCCCATCCGGTGTTGTTCCGCCGCCTGGAAGAGGCCAAGGCGCGCCGCCCGGAGATGAAGGTGATCGTCATCGACCCACGACGCACCGACACTTGCGAGCTGGCCGACCTGCATCTGGCGATCCTGCCCGGTACCGACGTCGCACTGTTCCACGGCATCCTGCATATCCTGCTCTGGGAGGGCTGGATCGACCGCACCTACATCGACGCCCACACCCAGGGTTTCGAGGCGCTGAAGGAGCTGGTGCGCGACTACACCCCCGCCGCGGTCGCCGACATCTGCGGCATCGACCGCGAGGCGCTGCAGACCTGTGCCCGCTGGGTCGGCCAGGCACCGAGCTTTCTCTCGCTGTGGTGCATGGGTCTGAACCAGTCCAGTGCCGGATCGGCGAAGAACAGCGCGCTGATCAACCTGCACCTGGCCACCGGGCAGATCGGCAAGCCCGGTACCGGCCCCTTCTCCCTCACCGGTCAGCCCAACGCCATGGGCGGCCGCGAGACGGGCAGCCTGAGCAACCTGCTGCCAGGGCACCGTGAGGCCAACAATGCCGAGCATCGCGCCGAAGTGGCACGCTACTGGGGCGTTGACGCCCTGCCGGAGACGCCTGGCCTGTCCGCCATCGAGCTGTTCGATGCTTTGCACAACGGGCGCATCAAGGCGTTATGGATCGCCTGTACCAACCCGGCACAGTCGCTGCCGAACCAGAGCAAGGTGCACGAAGCCCTGGCTGGCTGCCCCTTCGTGGTGGTGCAGGAAGCCTTCTTCACCACCGAAACCTGCCGCTACGCCGACCTGCTTCTGCCCGCCGCCAGTTGGGGCGAAAAGGAAGGCACAGTGACCAACTCCGAGCGCCGCGTCAGCCATGTACGCCGCGCCGTGCCAGCGCCCGCAGAGGCGCGGCCAGACTGGTCGATCACCTGCGACTTTGCCCGTCGCCTGGAAACTCTTCTCCGCCCCGGCCTGCCCAGCCTGTTCGATTTCCCCAGCAGCGAAGCGCTGTTCGAGGAATACAAGCACCTGACCGCCCAGCGCGACTTAGACCTCTCGGGGCTGAGCTACGCGTTGCTGGATGACCAGGGCCCCCAACAATGGCCATTTCCGCCCGGCGCACGCCGGGGTACCGCGCGTCTCTATGGCGACGGCCGCTTCCCCACCGCCAGCGGGCGCGCACAGTTCCATGCCGACCCGTACCGCGCGCCGAAGGAAAAACGCGAGGCGCGCTATTCGCTGACCCTCAACACCGGTCGCCTGCGCGATCAGTGGCACGGCATGAGCCGCACCGGCACTGCCGCACGCCTGTTTGGCCATGTCGAGGCCGCCGTGCTCGGCCTGCATCCGGATGAGCTGCGGCGCAGGCGCCTCAACGATGGCGACCTGGTCAAGTTACGCAGCCGTCGCGGCAGCCTGATCCTGCCGGTACAAGCCGACGAATCGGTACGCCCCGGCCAGGCCTGGCTGCCGATGCACTGGGGTGATCGTTTCCTCAAGGGGCTGGGCACCAATGTGCTGACCCAGCCCGCCTTCGACCCGCTATCCAAACAGCCGGAGCTCAAGCATGCCGGCGTCGAAGTGGACAAGGTCGAGTTGCCCTGGCAGCTGTTCGCCCTGGTCGAGGGCGAGGTGCAGACACGCTTCGAGGCCCTGCGCCCGCTGCTCGAAGACTTCGCCTATGCCAGCCTCACCCCTACCGGCCGCGAACGCCCAGCCCTGCTGATCCGCGCCGCCTGTGCCGTGGCGCCGCCGCCCGAGCTGTTGGCGCAGATCGACCGCCTACTATGCCTGCACGAAGGGCCGGTTCTGGCCTACGACGACCCGCGTCGCGCAGTCGGAAAACGTGTGCGCATCGAGGACGGTCGTATCCAAAGTATCCGCCTGGCCGGCGAAACCGCCGCCAGCGAATGGCTCAAGGGACTGTGGCGGGACGGCCAGGCCGATGCCGAACTGCGGCGCTGGCTGCTCGCCCCGGTTTCCGCGCCGCCAGGCAATGCCGAAGCAACCCCGCGCGGCAAGATTCTGTGCAACTGCCTGAACGTCAGCGAAGGCGCGGTGTGCGCCGGCATCGAACGCGGCCTGGATCTCGACGACCTCAAACAGACGCTCAAGTGCGGCACCAGTTGCGGCTCCTGCGTCCCCGAAATCAAGCGCCTGCTGGCTCGCCAGCCGGCAGCCGTACACGCCTAGAGGAACCTGATATGAGCGCAAAAGTCTGGCTGGTTGGTGCCGGCCCCGGCGACCCCGAACTGCTGACCCTCAAGGCGGTGAAAGCATTGGGTCAGGCCGAGGTGGTGATGATCGACGATCTGGTCAACCCCGCCGTGCTGGAGCACTGCCCCGGCGCACGCATCGTTGCCGTGGGCAAGCGCGGCGGCTGCCGCTCTACTCCGCAGGCCTTCATCCATCGCCTGATGCTGCGCTATGCGCGCCAGGGCAAATGCGTGGTCAGGCTGAAAGGCGGCGACCCGTGCATCTTCGGTCGCGGCAGCGAGGAAGCCGAGTGGCTGCAAGCACATGGCATCGAGGTGGAATTGGTCAACGGCATCACTGCAGGCCTGGCTGGTGCCACACACTGCGGTATCCCCCTGACGTTGCGCGGCGTGGCGCGTGGCGTGACGCTGGTCACCGCCCACACCCAGGACGACAGCTCGCTTAACTGGCAGGCCTTGGCCCAGAGCGGTACGACGCTGGTCATCTATATGGGCGTGGCCAAACTGGCGGATATCCAGAGCGGTCTACTCGCCGGCGGCATGAGCAGCTCGATGCCGGTGGCGATGATCGAGAACGCCTCACTGCCGCAGCAGCGTGAATGCCGCAGCAGCCTCGCAGCCATGCAGGATGACGCCACGGCATTTGCCCTGAAGAGCCCGGCCATCCTGGTGATAGGCGAAGTCGCCCGAGCCAGCACAGCACGTGGCATGCACCAGCGTCTGCATGCCTGAGCAGGTGCAACCGCCGTTTGCTCGCCGCCACTTGGCGGGCCGTTTTTGAGCAGAAAAAGAAAAACCCGGCCGAGGCCGGGTTTCTCTTTACAGCACCAGAAGCATTACTGCTTGATCTGGGCTTCTACTTCGGCTTCAACGCGACGGTTGATGGCACGACCAGCGTCAGTAGCGTTGTCAGCTACCGGGCGGGTTTCGCCGTAGCCGGCAGTGTTCACGCGGCTGCCGTCTACGCCGTACTGGTTGACCAGTACGTTACGCACAGCGTTGGCACGACGCTCGGACAGCTTCTGGTTGTAGGCGTCGGAACCGACGGAGTCGGTGTGGCCTTCAACGGTGGTGGTGGTCTGCGGGTACTGGTTCATGAAGTCAGCCAGGTTCTTGATGTCACCGTAGCTTTCTTCTTTCACGCGATCCTTGTTGAAGTCGAACTTGACGTCCAGCTCAACACGAACGGTTTCCAGAGCCGGTTCCGGAGCTGGCTCAGGCATCGGCTCCGGAGCTGCGGCTACAGGAGCCGGAGCCGGGGCCGGCTTGCTGCCGCCACCGAAGTTCAGACCGACACCGACGCCAGCTTGCCACTCGGTGTCGCCCTGGTCGATGTTGTACAGAGCCTCAACGCCGGTACGGGCGTAGAAGTTCTCGGTGAAGTAGTACTTGGCACCAGCGCCAGCGATGGCCAGCGTCGAGTGGTTACGACCACCGTCGTTGGCATCACCAATGCTCTGATGGCCGAAGCCGGCAGACACGTAAGGACGCAGACCTACACCCGGCTGGCCGAAGTGGTAGATGGCCTTCAGGTCGGTCAGGTTGCCCTTGATGTTCTTGCTGCCAGCAGCGCCTTCGCCACGCAGGTCGTGGTATTCGCCGTAGGACAGAGCCAGTTCGACATCATCGGTCAGGTAGTAGCCAACGCTGCCGCCGAACAGGTTGCCTTCATCGTGAGCGAAGTCACGCTGAGAGTCGGCGAAGTAGCGATTGACGAAGCCCTCCACCTCGACAGCGCCTTGGCCTTGTGCCAGCGCGCCGAAGGAAGTTGCGGCAACGAGAGAGCCAATGACGACGCCCAAGGTGTTTTTTACTTTCATCCGTTAAATCCCCATCTTGGTGGTTAATAAGTCGCCGGATAATGCGGTCGGCAACTTGGCGGCGATTTTAGCAGGGTTCGCCCTCCCCTTAGTGGTCGGAAAGCTGAACTAAGTTTCGGACGTTTCCGAAAAATTGTCCCGCAACCGGTCCAATGCTCGCTTGTAGCGCATTTTCGTAGCGCTCAAGCCCATGTGCATGATGTCGGCAATCTCTTGGAACTCGAGCTCTGCGACAAAACGTAGCACCAGAATCTCGCGGTCGATCGGGTTGACGTGCACCAACCAGCGATCCAGACCGCCACGCTCCTCGACTTTGGGAGCCTTTTCATCGGAAGCCTCTTCGAGCGGATCCAGACTTAGCGCGTCGATCAATCGACGCTTTCTGCGCTCTTTCCGATACTGCGTAATGCATTCGTTGTAAGTGATGCTGTAAAGCCAGGTCTTGAACTTGGATTTACCTTCGAAGTTCTTCAGACCATATAGAACCTTCAGCATCACCTCCTGACAGACATCGTCAGCGTCCCTTTCGTTCCCCAAATAGCGCGCGCACACGTTGAACAGGGTGCGCTGGTAACGGCGCATCAACTCTTCATAGGCACGCGTGATATGAAACAGCTCGTCGTGAGCGCGCGCCACCAGCTCCTCATCGGTGAGCTCGCGGGGGTCATAACGCGTGGGCAGGGTTTGAGCGTTGTTCAAAACAGGTCGGGCCGACGGACAGGACGAAAAGTGCCCGGCAGGTCATCCCGCCGGGCAGCTGCATAAAATACCAGATTGCTGTCAGCGACTGTTGACGCGTTGCTCGAGCATCACGCGATTGGCCACCGAAACCAGCTCGCCGGAGTCGGTCAGCAGGATGGTTTTCACCGTACCGATCTCCTCGATCTGTCCTTCGACCTCGCCCACGCGCACTTGTTGCCCGACCTGGAACAACTCGCGCACATAAATGCCGGCCAGAATCTGGCTGGCGATGTCCCGACTGCCCAGACCAAGTGCCAAAGCCACCGCCAGGCCCACGGAAATCAGCACGATGGCGATGACGTTGTTGAGCAGGTCGGTCTTGACCTCCAACTGGCCGATGGCCACGGAGATGCTGATGATGATCACCAGGCCTTGGGCCACTCGACCCAGCCCCTGCGCATAGTCCAGCCCGACACCCTCGGCCGCGCCGCGCACCAGGCTGCTGACCAATTGCGCCAGGAGTACGCCTGCCAGCAGCACCAGCGCCGCACCAAATACCTTGGGCAGATACAGCGCCAATACGTCCAGGGTCGAGGAAATACGCTGCAGACCGAGCGATTCGGCTGCCGACACCAGGAAGATCAGCAGCACGAACCAGTAGACGATCTTGCCGATCAGGGTCGAGACCGAAACCTGGATGCCAACACGCGCCAGCATCTTGGTCAGGCCCGTACCGGCCATCAGGCGGTCAAGACCGACTTTGTTAAGCAGTTTCGACAGCAGCGTATCGAGCAGCTTGGCCACGACGAAACCCAGCAGCACCAGCACCAGAGCGACGAACAGATTGGGAATGAACCCCGCCACCTTGGTCCACAGGGCGGTCATGGCGGAAATCAGGCTTTGAGTCCAGGGGTCGAGTTCCATTTCAATCGGCCTTATCAGCAGAAGCAGAGGATGGTGTACGGCGCACCGGCGCCACATGCGCCGAGCCATTGTTCAAGGCGATCATCAACGCCTGCAGCCAATGGCCCAGCAGACTGAACAGATCGCCGGCACCCACCTGACGGTTGGCGGTTTTCAGCACCCGATGCAGGCAGGCGTCATCATCGCGAGCCGACGGCGTCGACTTGAGCAGATCGCGCAGGGATTCTTCGAATGGATCGTGCATGGGCACCTCACAGGATGTCTGGGCTAGACGCCCGAAGCGCGGGACGGGTCACAGTTCATAGCCAACGCCAGCGGCGATAGAGCAGCAATTGCACGACGGCCAGGAGCACCATCAGGCCGCAAGCGAGGAAGAAACCGGTGGGGTTGTCCGCGCCCGGTATGCCGCCTACGTTGATGCCCAGCAGGCCGGTGAGGAAGGTCAACGGCAAAAACATGCCGGTGATCACGGTGAAGCGGTACATGATGCGGTTCATGCGTTCGCTCATGCGCTGGCTCTCGGCTTCGAGCACCAGGCTGACGCGCTCGCGAACCAGTTCCAGCTCCTCGAGATAACGCGTCAGACGGTTGTTCAGCTCGTTCCAGTAGTCGTCGTCATCTTCGACGAACCAGGGCTGGCGATTGCGCGCAAGCTGCGCATAGAGATCACGCTGCGGCGCCAGAAAGCGCCGCAGACTGGCGGCTCTGCGCCGAACCTGCAGCATCAGGCCGTGATCGGGCCGATAACGCTCGTCATCATCCAGTCGATCTTCTTCAAGATCGAGCTGCTCGCTGAGTTCGGCCACCAGATCGTCGACGCGACTGGTGAGGTGCCTGGCCAACTCCAGCAACAGTTCGGACGCCGTCCGCGGCCCCTTGCCAGCCTGCAGATCGGCAATCAGTGCATCGGTAGCCAGCAATGGGCGCAGACGCAGCGAGATGACCCGCCGCGCATCGGCGAAGATACGCACCGAAACCATGTCCTCGGGCTCGGCGCCCGGATTACGGTTGATGCCACGCAGGAACACCAGCAACTCGTTGTCCGGCAGCGGCAATAGGCGCGGCCGGGTGTTTTCTTCCAGCAGCAGGTCGCAACTGAATTCGTCCAACCCACTGCGCTCGCGCAACCAGCGCTGCGACTGAGGCTGACTACGATCCCAATGCAGCCAGAGGCTCTCCTGCTCACCGAGCTGGAGATCATCGAGCGACTGTCGCTCGATACTGCGCGCGCCACCATGCCCGTCGAGCACGAAGGCATGCAGCAGCGCCGAATCCTGATCCACCATAGGTTTAATCCGGCATGCTCAGGGCTTGCGGGGATACGATCACGCCGTTGTTGTCGGCATACAGATAATCGCCCGGCTTGAAGGTTACCCCACCAAAGGTGACCGGTACGTTCAGGTCACCGATGCCGCGCTTGTCGGTTTTCATCGGATGACTGGCCAGCGCCTGCACGCCAAGATCGGTCTGAGCGATGACGTCGACGTCACGGATGCAGCCGTACACCAGGATGCCTTCCCAGCCATTCTTGGCAGCCTTCTCGGCCAGCATGTCACCCAGCAGCGCGCGACGCAGCGAGCCGCCGCCATCGACCACCAGCACCTTGCCCTGACCGGGCAGATCCACCTGCTCTTTCACCAGAGAGTTGTCTTCATGGCACTTGATGGTGACGATCTGCCCCCCGAAGGAATCGCGACCGCCGTAGTTGGCGAACATCGGCTCAACCACCTGAACCAGGTCAGGATAGGCATCGCACAGGTCTGGGGTGATGTAGTGCATGGCAAGACTCCTCTTGAGCTGGAGCTGGCGAGCGCGAGCGCGAACCAGGTACCTCGATGAGACAGCGATTGGTGAACATCATCTCGACGGCGCGCCCGGAGAATGACCGGCGCCGCGTCGGGCGTCACATCTTACCGGGATGCCGTGTCCGAAGAAACGCCGTCATGCCATGGCCTTCTCGGGAACCTCGAGCGCCTGGGGCAGTTGCAGATGCCTCAGCCAGTACTCGACCTGAGGCCAAACTTCGGACTGCGCCTCCTTGCTGACCAGCATTTCGATATGGCCGAAGTCGCTGGAGAAACCGCTGTCCTTGCCCAGCAGGAGAAATGCCGTAGACGCCTCGCTGAACTGCTGCAAAAGCTTGCGACAGGCCCAGGCGGGATCCTGCTGATCGCCGGCCGCACTTACCGCCAGAACCGGCAGACGAACCTCCGCCAGCCCCGCCCACCAGTCATGTTCGCGGTCACCGAAACGACCGAACAGCCCCAGCCAACGCATGGTTTCACGTGCAATGCCGATCGGCTCGTCTTCCGGCCCGCGCTTCAATCGCCTGCCGGACAGATAAGGAAAGGCACGCAACGCCAACCGTGCGCCCCATTCCACCAGCGGAATCTTCAACGGCCAGTATTGCCGGCTGATCTGACTGCCGAACAGGGCAGCAGAGCGAACCCGCCTGTCGTCCAGATAGCGACCACCCAGTGCGGCGGTCAGAATCACGCCACCCAGGGAATGCCCCAGCCAATGCGCCGCCTGCCCGGTCTGTTCATAGACGAAATCGGCGATGGCCGGCAGGTCGTAGCGCACGTACTGCGCCACGCTGTTGTGACGATAGTTCTGGTTACGCGGCGACAGGCCGTGCCCCCGCATCTCGGCGATCCAAACGTCGAAACCGGCTCGCGCCAGATAGGCGCCAAGACCAATGCCACGAGGCGAATACCAGAAGCGTCGATTGGAAAAGCTGCCATGCAGCAACACGACCGGCACGCCGCGCCCAGCATCCTCAGTGGCTCGACCCAGTCGAGTCAGTGCCAATTCGACGCTGGGGTCGGGGCTGTTGTTGGGTTTGAGGCGATAGACATCTTCACTCAGATCTCCGCGCAATTCGGCGCTGATCAGCGCTACGGGGAAAAGCTCACTGCTGCTTTGCATGAATCGGACGACCGCACCGGCGACTTGCCATGAAAAAAACTCGAAACGGGCATTGAGCCCATTACGCCAAGCACGAAAAAGGGCGGGTTAGACCCGCCCTTTTTCGTCACTACCCGCGACGCTTAGGCCGACGCGCCTTCCGCGAGGAAGAACCAGGTATCGAGCACCGAGTCCGGGTTCAGCGACACGCTCTCGATGCCCTGCTCCATCAGCCACTTGGCCAGATCCGGATGGTCGGATGGGCCCTGGCCGCAGATGCCGATGTATTTGCCAGCCTTGTTACAGGCAGCGATGGCATTGGCCAGCAGCTTCTTCACCGCCGGGTTACGCTCATCGAACAGGTGGGCGACGATGCCGGAGTCGCGATCCAGGCCCAGGGTCAGCTGGGTCAGGTCGTTGGAACCGATGGAGAAACCGTCGAAGAACTCGAGGAATTCCTCAGCCAGGATGGCGTTGGACGGCAGCTCGCACATCATGATGACCTTCAAGCCATCCTGACCACGGGCCAGACCATTGCTGGCCAGCAGTTCGACCACTTGCGACGCCTCGCCCAGGGTACGCACGAAGGGCACCATGATCTCGACGTTGGTCAGGCCCATCTCGCCCCGCACCTTCTTCAGCGCACGGCATTCCAGCTCGAAGCAGTCGCGGAAGGATTCGCTGATGTAGCGCGAAGCACCACGGAAGCCCAGCATCGGGTTCTCTTCTTCCGGCTCGTACAGCTTGCCACCGATCAGGTTGGCGTATTCGTTGGACTTGAAGTCTGACAGGCGCACGATGACCTTCTTCGGCCAGAAGGCCGCGGCCAGGGTGCTGATCCCCTCGACCAGCTTCTCGACGTAGAAGTCGACCGGATCACCGTAGCCGGCGATGCGCTTCTCGACGCTGTCCTTGATCTCCGCCGGCAGGCTGGCGAAGTTCAGCAACGCCTTGGGGTGCACGCCGATCATGCGGTTGATGATGAATTCCAGACGGGCCAGGCCCACACCTTCGTTCGGCAGTTGGGCGAAGTCGAAAGCGCGATCCGGGTTGCCGACGTTCATCATGATCTTGAACGGCAGATCCGGCATGGCGTCGACCGAATTCTTGCGAATGTCGAAGCCCAGCTCACCTTCGAAGATGAAGCCGGTGTCGCCCTCGGCACAGGAGACGGTGACGCCCTGGCCGTCCTTCAGCACGCTGGTGGCATTGCCGCAGCCGACCACGGCCGGAATGCCCAGTTCACGGGCGATGATCGCCGCGTGGCAGGTACGGCCGCCACGGTTGGTCACGATGGCGCTGGCGCGCTTCATCACCGGCTCCCAGTCCGGGTCGGTCATGTCGGAGACCAGCACGTCGCCCGGCTGCACCTTGTCCATCTCGGATACGTCGTGGATCACACGCACCTTGCCGGCACCGATGCGCTGACCGATGGCACGGCCTTCGACCAGCACGGTGCCCTTCTCTTTCAGCAGGTAGCGCTCCATCACGGTGGCGCTGGCGCGGCTCTTCACGGTTTCCGGACGGGCCTGCACGATGTACAGCTTGCCGTCGTCACCGTCCTTGGCCCACTCGATGTCCATCGGGCGGCCGTAGTGTTTCTCGATGATCAGCGCCTGCTTGGCCAGCTCGCTGACCTCGGCGTCGGTGATGCAGAAGCGCGCGCGCTCGGCGCGGTCGACTTCCACGGTCTTGACCGAACGACCGGCCTTGGCTTCGTCGCCATAGACCATCTTGATCGCCTTGCTGCCCAGGTTGCGACGCAGAATGGCCGGGCGGCCGGCTTCCAGGGTCGGCTTGTGCACGTAGAACTCGTCGGGGTTCACAGCGCCCTGCACCACGGTCTCGCCGAGACCATAGGCGCCGGTGATGAACACCACGTCACGGAAGCCGGACTCGGTGTCCAGGGTGAACATCACACCGGCGGTGCCGGTTTCCGAACGCACCATGCGCTGCACACCAGCGGACAGGGCGACCAGCTTGTGGTCGAAGCCCTGGTGCACGCGATAGGCGATGGCGCGGTCGTTGAACAGCGAAGCGAAGACTTCCTTGGCGGCGCGAATCACGTTGTCGACGCCACGGATGTTGAGGAAGGTTTCCTGTTGGCCGGCGAAGGAAGCATCCGGCAGGTCTTCGGCGGTGGCGGAGGAACGCACGGCCACGGCCATGTTGTCATTGCCAGCGCTCATGGTGGCGAAGGCTTCACGAATCTGCTTGTCCAGCTCGGCGGGGAACTCGGCGTCCATCACCCACTGGCGAATCTGCGCACCGGTCTTGGCCAGGGCGTTGACGTCATCGACATCCAGGCTGTCCAGCGCTGCGTGAATCTGCGCGTTCAGGCCGCTTTGCTCGAGAAAGTCGCGATAGGCCTGAGCCGTAGTGGCGAAACCGCCAGGAACCGATACGCCGGCGCCGGCCAGGTTGCTGATCATCTCGCCGAGGGATGCGTTCTTGCCCCCCACATGCTCAACATCGTGATTGCCGAGCTTATCGAGGGAAACTACGTACTCTACCAAGGTGATCTCTCCACTAAGATGTTGGAAAAGCTCAGAATTCGCGTAAAGCCAATTGCGCTTCGGCCCTGCTGCATTAAAAGCAGGTTCTAGCTCGCAAGCCTTTGCACAAATTCTTGGGGGGCTGGATGCTCTGGCGGCTTACTCCGCAAGATTGTCGCCTTGCCCTTGAATAAGTAACAATGCCGAAACCCATGGGGCCGGCGAAAAACGCGGCCTATCATAGCCAAGAATCGAACTCAGCTTAAGGCCTTTGGCGCAAATGAAACGTACCGCTTTCTTCATCTCCGACGGCACCGGCATCACGGCCGAAACCCTGGGTCAGAGCCTGCTCGCGCAGTTCGAGAATATTCAATTCACCAAACTCACGCGTCCTTATATCGACAGCGTCGATAAAGCGCGCGCCATGGTACAACAAATCGATGCCGCCGCTGAAAGGGACGGCGTGCGCCCGATCATCTTCGACACCATCGTCAACCGCGATATTCGTGCGATCCTCGATACCGCAAATGGTTTCATGATCGACATCTTCTCCACCTTTCTCTCGCCGCTGGAGCAGGAGTTGAGCTCCCATTCCTCCTACTCCGTGGGCAAGTCGCATTCCATCGGCCAGAACTCCAACTATATGGAGCGTATCGAGGCGGTGAACTTCGCCCTCGACAACGACGATGGCGCCCGCACCCATTACTACGACAAGGCGGATCTGATTCTGGTCGGCGTGTCGCGCTGCGGTAAAACGCCCACCTGCCTTTATATGGCCATGCAATACGGCATCCGCGCAGCCAACTATCCGCTAACCGAAGACGACATGGAGCGCCTGCAACTGCCCGAGTCGCTGAAAAAATACCGCGACAAGCTGTTCGGCCTGACCATCGACCCGGATCGCCTCACCGCCATCCGTCACGAACGCAAGCCCAACAGCCGCTATGCCAGCTACGCCCAGTGCGAGTTCGAGGTACGAGAGGTGGAAGGCTTGTTCCGCCGCGAGAACATCGCCTTCATCAACTCCACGCACTTCTCGGTCGAGGAAATCTCGGCCAAGATTCTGGTGGAGAAAGGTGTTGAGCGACGCCTTAAATAATCACCGCAAGCTCATGTTTTAAAAGATAAAGGGCTCGAGACTTCGAGCCCTTTCTAGCTTCCGCCGTCAGAAACTTCCGCCCGGCACCCGCACCCTGCCTTCCATCAGGATGCGCGCGCTGCGGCTCATCACCGCCTTGGTCACTGTCCACTGGCCGTCGACCAGACTGGCCTGCGCGCCGACCCGCAAGGTGCCGGATGGATGACCAAAGCGCACCGCCTCGCGCTCGCCGCCCCCCGCAGCCAGGTTGACCAGCGTCCCCGGTATGGCCGCCGCCGTGCCGATGGCCACCGCGCAGGTGCCCATCATCGCGTGGTGCAGCTTGCCCATGGACAGCGCGCGCACCAGCAGGTCGACCTCGCCGGCCCTGATATCCTTGCCGCTGGACGTGCGGTAATCCTTGGGTGGGCTGACGAAGGCGATCTTCGGGGTGTGCTGACGTGTCGCCGCCTCTTCGGCCGTCTTGATCAGGCCCATGCGCAGCGCGCCGGCAATACGGATCTGCTCGAAACGCGCCAGTTGCGCGGGGTCGCCGTTGATGGCCTCGCGCAGTTCAGTGCCCTGGTAGCCGATGTCTTCGGCGTTGACGAAGATGGTCGGGATGCCGGCGGTGATCATGGTCGCCTTGAAGGTGCCGATGCCCGGCACTTCGAGGTCATCGACCAGGTTGCCCGTGGGAAACATCGAACCGCCCTCCTCGCCGTCGTCGGACGGGTCGAGGAATTCCAGCACGATCTCCGCGGCCGGGAAGGTCACGCCGTCTAGCTCGAAGTCACCGGTTTCCTGCACCTGGCCACCCGTGACCGGTACATGGGCGATGATGGTTTTGTGGATATTGGCCTGCCAGATGCGCACCACGCAGGTGCCGCTCTCGGGGATCCGCGCGGGATCGACCAGGCCGGCATGAATGGCAAAAGCGCCGGCGGCAGTGGACAGGTTGCCGCAATTGCCGCTCCAGTCGACGAAAGCCTTGTCGATGGAGACCTGGCCGTAGAGGTAGTCGACATCGTGCTCGGGCTGGCTGCTTTTCGACAGGATCACGCACTTGGAAGTGCTCGAGGTCGCGCCGCCCATGCCGTCGATCTGCGCGGCGTAGGGATCGGGGCTGCCAATTACACGCATGAACAGCTTGTCGCGGGCCTCACCCGGTATCTGGCAGCGCTCGGGCAGATCCTGCAGGCGGAAGAACACGCCCTTGCTGGTGCCGCCTCGGATGTAGGTGGCGGGGATTTTCACTTGCGGCAAATGGGACATACACGCAACCCTGAAAAAGTAGCCCGGATGCAATCCGGGAATGATGGCGCCGTTCTCCCCGGATTGCATCCGGGCTACGTGCACCGTTGGGAGTTATGCCGGCCCATTGACGGGCCGGCATGTCACGTCAGGTCAAGCCACCGCGCCGTCGAGGAAGTCCTTGGCGAAGCGCTGTAGCACACCGCCGGCCTTGTACACGCTGACATCCGCCGCGGTATCCAGCCGGCAGGTCACCGGCACCCGAACCACCTCGCCGTTACGGCGATTGATCACCAGGGTCAGATCGCAGCGCGGTGAAATATCCCCCTCAATGTCATAGGTTTCGGTGCCATCCAGACCCAGAGTCAGGCGCGTGGTGCCTGGCTTGAATTCCACCGGCAGCACGCCCATGCCCACCAGATTGGTACGGTGGATGCGCTCGAAGCCTTCAGCGACGATCACTTCCACACCCGCCAAACGCACGCCCTTGGCCGCCCAGTCGCGGGACGAGCCCTGGCCGTAGTCGGCGCCGGCAACGATGATCAGGTTCTGCTTGCGGTTCATGTAGGTTTCGATGGCTTCCCACATACGCATCACCTGGCCTTCTGGCTCGACGCGAGCCAGCGAGCCCTTCTTCACCTGCCCGTCGACCACGACCATCTCGTTGACCAATTGCGGGTTGGCGAAGGTGGCACGCTGCGCGGTGAGGTGGTCGCCACGGTGGGTGGCGTAGGAGTTGAAGTCCTCTTCCGGCAGGCCCATTTTCGCCAGGTACTCGCCCGCTGCCGAGTCCGCCAGGATGGCGTTGGACGGCGACAGGTGATCGGTGGTGATGTTGTCCGGCAGGATCGCCAGCGGCCGCATACCCTTGAGCGTGCGCTCGCCAGCCAGTGCGCCTTCCCAATACGGCGGGCGGCGGATATAGGTGCTCATCGGGCGCCAGTCGTACAGCGGGCTCTCGGCCTCCTGCACGCTGCCCAGGTCGAACATCGGGATGTAGATCTGCTTGAACTGCTCGGGCTTCACAGAGGCGGCGACAATGGCGTCGATCTCCTCATCACTGGGCCACAAGTCCTTCAGCGTGATCGGCTTGCCCTGGGCATTGGCGCCCAGCGCGTCCTGCTCGATATCGAAGCGCACGGTGCCAGCAATCGCATAAGCGACCACCAGCGGTGGCGACGCCAGGAAGGCTTGCTTGGCGTAGGGGTGAATACGACCGTCGAAGTTGCGGTTACCACTCAGGACTGCGGTGGCATACAGGTCGCGGTCGATGATTTCTTTCTGGATCACCGGGTCGAGCGCACCAGACATGCCATTGCAGGTGGTGCAGGCGTAGGCAACGATGCCGAAGCCAAGCTTTTCCAGCTCCGGCAGCAGGCCGGCCTCTTCCAGATAAAGCTTGGCGACCTTGGAGCCCGGCGCGAAGGAGGTTTTCACCCAAGGCTTGCGCACCAGGCCCAGCGCGTTGGCCTTCTTCGCCACCAGGCCGGCGGCGATGACGTTGCGCGGGTTGGAGGTGTTGGTGCAACTGGTGATGGCGGCGATGATCACTGCGCCGTCCGGCATCAGACCTTCGGCTTCTTCGACCTTGCCGCTCTGCAGCTTGGCTTCGTCGGCAATGCCACGCTCGGCCAGCGCCGAGGTCGGCAGGCGACGGTGCGGGTTGCTCGGGCCAGCCATGTTGCGCACGACACTACCCAGGTCGAAGCGCAGCACGCGCTCATACTCGGCGGTTTTCAGCGCGTCGCTCCACAGGCCCAGGGTCTTGGCGTAGTTTTCCACCAGCGCAACCTGCTCCGGCTCGCGGCCCGTGAGCTTGAGGTAGTCGATGGTCTGGCCGTCGATATAGAACATCGAGGCGGTAGCACCGTATTCGGGGCACATATTGGAGATGGTCGCACGGTCGCCGATGGACAGGCTGTCCGCCCCCTCGCCGAAGAACTCGACCCAGGCGCCCACGACCCTTTCCTTGCGCAGGAATTCGGTGATCGCCAGCACGATATCGGTGGCGGTGATGCCGGGTTGGCGCTTGCCGGTCAGCTCGACGCCGACGATATCAGGCAGGCGCATCATCGACGGATGACCGAGCATCACCGTCTCGGCTTCCAGGCCGCCGACGCCAATGGCGATCACGCCCAGGGCATCGACGTGCGGGGTGTGCGAGTCGGTACCGACACAGGTGTCAGGGAAGGCGATGCCACCGCGCGCCTGGATCACCGGGCTCATTTTCTCCAGGTTGATCTGATGCATGATGCCGTTGCCGGCGGGGATCACGTCGACATTCTTGAACGCGGTTTTCGTCCAGTCGATGAAATGGAAGCGATCCTCGTTGCGGCGATCCTCGATGGCGCGATTCTTCTCGAAGGCGTCCGGGTCGAAGCCCGGCGCCTCAACGGCCAGCGAGTGATCGACGATCAACTGGGTAGGCACCACCGGGTTGACCTTGGCCGGGTCACCACCCTGCTCGGCGATGGCGTCACGCAAGCCGGCAAGGTCGACCAGCGCGGTCTGGCCGAGGATGTCGTGGCAGACCACGCGTGCCGGGTACCAGGGAAAGTCCAGATCGCGCTTGCGGTAGACCAGTTGCTCCAGCGCGGCGGTCAGATCCTGCGACTCGCAGCGACGCACCAGTTGCTCGGCGAGCACGCGCGAGGTGTAGGGCAGCTTGTCCCAGGCACCGGCCTGAATCGCCTCGACTGCCTCACGGGCGTCGAAGTAATCCAGCGCGGTACCGGGCAGGCGCTTGCGGTATTGGCTATTCACGGTGTCATTCATCTTATTTGCGATCCTTGAGCGGCACGAACTTCAGGTCTTCGGGGCCTGTGTAGTTGGCGCTCGGGCGGATGATCTTGCCGTCGATGCGTTGCTCAATGACATGCGCCGACCAGCCAGCAGTGCGGGCGATGACGAACAACGGGGTGAACATGGCGGTGGGCACGCCCATCATGTGGTAGCTCACGGCGCTGAACCAGTCGAGGTTGGGGAACATCTTCTTGATGTCCCACATGATGGTTTCCAGACGCTCGGCGATGTCGAACATCTTGGTGTTGCCCTGCTCCACGGACAGCTCGCGGGCCACTTCCTTGATCACCTTGTTACGCGGGTCGGCGACGGTGTAGACCGGATGACCGAAGCCGATGATGACTTCCTTCTTCTCGACACGGGCGCGGATGTCGGCCTCGGCTTCGTCCGGGCTGTCGTAGCGCTTCTGCACCTCGAAGGCCACCTCGTTGGCACCACCGTGCTTTGGCCCACGCAGGGCGCCGATGGAACCGGCGATGCAGGAAAACAGGTCGGAACCGGTGCCGGCGATCACTCGCGAGGTGAAGGTCGAGGCGTTGAACTCGTGCTCGGCATACAGGTTCAGCGAGGTGTGCATGGCACGCACCCAGGACTCGCGCGGCTTCTCGCCGTGCAGCAAGTGGAGGAAGTGGCCACCGATGGAATCGTCGTCGGTGTCCACCTCGATGCGCTTGCCGTTGTGGCTGTAGTGATACCAGTACAGCAATGCCGAACCCAGGCTAGCCATCAGCTTGTCGGCGATATCACGGGCACCCGGGTGGTTGTGGTCGTCCTTCTCCGGCGCCAGACAGCCGAGTACTGAGACGGCGGTGCGCATCACATCCATCGGGTGGGCGGACGGCGGCAGTTGCTCCAGTGCGGCCTTGACCCCAGCCGGCAGACCACGCAGGGCCTTGAGCTTGGCCTTGTAGCCGGCCAGCTCGGCCACATTGGGCAGCTTGCCGTGTACCAGCAGGTGGGCAATTTCCTCGAACTCGCAGCGGTTGGCGAAATCGAGCACGTCGTAACCGCGGTAGTGCAGGTCATTGCCGGTACGGCCAACGGTGCACAGCGCAGTATTGCCGGCGGCAGTGCCGCTCAGGGCGACGGATTTTTTCGGTTTGAAGCCAGGGGTGGTTTCGGTGGCACTCATGGTTATCTCCTCGACTCTTTTTGTTCTGCTGAGTTCTGCGGGCGGCAATTCTCTTCGGCCCACCAGCAGCGCTGATGCGGTGGGCTGAAGCCCACCCTACCCTGATTACTTCTTGCCGGCGGCGAACAACGCATCGAGCTTCTGCTCGAAGGCGTGGTAACCGATGCGGTCGTAGAGCTCGGCACGGGTCTGCATCAGTTCGATTACGTCTTTCTGGTGGCCGTTCTGGCGAATCGAGGTGTAGACACTTTCCGCCGCCTTGTTCGCCGCACGGAAGGCCGACAGCGGGTAGAGCTGGATGGCCACGCCGACCGAGGCCAGTTCGTCGCGGGTGAACAGCGGCGTGGCGCCGAATTCGGTGATGTTGGCCAGTACCGGCACCTTCAGCGCCTCGACGAAACGCTTGTAGGTCGGCAGGTCGTAGGCCGCCTCGGCGAAGATTGCATCGGCGCCGGCCTCGACATAGCGCAGGCATCGTTCGATGGCGGCGTCGACACCCTCAGCCTGGATCGCATCAGTACGGGCGATCAGGAAGAAGTCAGGATCGGTCTTGGCGTCAGCGGCGGCGCGCACCCGGTCGCACATTTCCTCGCAGGAGACGATCTCCTTGCCCGGACGGTGACCACAGCGCTTGGCACCGACCTGATCCTCGATATGCGCGGCGGCGGCGCCGGCCTTGATCAGGTTCTTGATGGTGCGCTCGATATTGAAGGCGCTGGGGCCGAAGCCGGTGTCGATGTCCACCAGCAGCGGCAGATCGCAGACATCGGTGATGCGGCGCACGTCAGTCAGCACGTCATCCAGGGTATTGATGCCCAGATCCGGCAGCCCCAGGGAGCCGGCCGCGACACCACCACCGGACAGGTAGATGGCGCGAAAGCCCGCGCGCTTGGCCAGCAGTGCATGGTTGGCGTTGATCGCACCGATCACCTGCAGCGGTTGCTCTTCGGCGAGGGCCTGGCGGAAACGCTGGCCGGCAGAAAGCTGGGTCATGAATCACCTCGGGTCTTGGATGAAGTGGCGAGCGCTTCGGTGTAGTGGCGCTCGATATTGCGCTTGGAGGCGCCGATGTGACGGCGCATCAGCAGTTCGGCCAGCTCGCCGTCACGTTCGGCGATGGCATCGAGAATGCGGTGGTGTTCGGCGAAGGCCTGGTGCGGCCGGTTGGGCGTGGCGGAGAACTGCAGGCGGTACATGCGCACCAACTGGTACAGCTCGTCGCACAGCAGTTTGGCCAGGGTGCGGTTGCCGCTACCCTGGATGATCCGGTAGTGGAAATCGAAGTCGCCTTCCTGCTGGTAGTAGCCGACGCCAGCCTTGAAGGCAGCGTCCTGCTCGTGCAGCTCCAGCACCCGGCGCAGCTCGTCGATCTCTTTTTGCGTCATGCGCTCGGCCGCCAGGCGGCAGGCCATGCCTTCGAGGGACTCGCGAATCTCGTACAGCTCGATCAGCTCGGCATGGCTGAGCGACACCACCCGGGCACCGACATGCGGTACGCGCACCAGCAGCTTCTGACCCTCCAGGCGGTGGATCGCCTCGCGCAGCGGACCGCGACTGATGCCGTAGGTACGCGCCAGCTCCGGCTCGGAAATCTTGCTGCCGGGGGCGATCTCGCCTTTGACGATGGCAGCCTGGATCAGGCGAAAGACATGCTCGGAAAGTGTTTCCGAATCCACCTGAGGTGCAGCAGCTATATCTGATTCGAGTAGCATGATTGTCGACACTACATCCACTTGATGACCGTAAAGCTACGCCTAAAAGCGAATATCGTCAAAGCAGACCAAAGTATTGTCGACAATGTTTTCAGCAGAACCAGCTTCGGTTCTCGCGACCTTACTTGCAGAAAGCTACATAAGCGTCTGTCGGCACGGAAATTCCCCATGCTAGAATCCGCGCCTCAACGCCCGGCCATGCATTTTGCCGTGCCTGCTAGACTCCCAAGCAGGCAGCGATATGGCCGAATGCCGCCAGACGCTGCCGCCGACCCGCCCCTGGCAATACCTCTCAAGGACACATGAGACTGAAACCCTTCTGCTTCTTGCTCTGCCTGCTCACCTTGTCCTGCCCGGCTTTGGCCATGGGCAAGAGCGTCTATGGCCTCAACGAATACATCCATATCGAAGAGCTCGACCTGATGGTCGCCGCCAAGCTCGATACCGGCGCCAAGACCGCTTCGCTCAGTGCACGCGACATCAGGCGTTTCAAGCGTGATGGAGAAACCTGGGTCAGCTTCATTCTGGCCATCGACGATACTCACGAACGCACCTTCGAACGCCCGCTGGCGCGCATCAGCAAGATCAAGCGCCGCGCCGCCGACTTCGATGAAGAAGATGGCAAGAGCTACACCGCACGCCCCGTGATCGAGCTGGAATTGTGCATGGGTAACACCCTGCGCAGCATCGAAGTGAACTTGACCGACCGAAGCGCATTCCAATACCCGCTTCTGATTGGCTCCGAAGCACTCAAGCACTTCGAAGCCATGGTCGATCCGAGCCTTAAATATGCAGCCGGCAAGCCTGGCTGCACCAACGACGCAACCCCTGGCGAGTAATTCCCATGCGCTCTCTGAACCTGCATCTGAAAGTCCTGATCACCCTGCTGGTGACCCTGGGCGTTCTGATTACGGCATATCAAATCTTCATCCTCGGCATCCCGGTGACCGAAGACGAGACCGATGACCTGTGGAATATCGACGCCAAGGTCGAATTCCAGGCCAACCCACGTGAGCCGGTGAAGCTGCAGATGTTCGTGCCGCCGCTGAACCAGGACTACGTCAGCCTCAACGAGAGCTTCATCTCCAACAACTATGGCGTCAGCGTCAACCGTGTCGACGGCAACCGCCGCGTGACCTGGTCGGCGCGCCGGGCCAGCGGCAAGCAGACGCTGTACTACCGTCTGGTGCTGACCAAGCGCTACAGCGGTGAGCAAACTCAGGCCAAGGGCCCGATCTTCCGCGACAGCCTGCCGGTCGAAGGTCCGGAGAAGATCGCCGCCGAGGCGCTGTTGGCGCCTATCCGCCAGCACTCGGCAGACGTCGAGACCTTCATCAGCGAGACCATCAAGCGCGTCAACAACAGCAACGACGACAACGTCAAGCTGCTGCTGGGTGGCGACGCCTCCAGCATGAAAAAAGCCAAGGTCGTGGAGCTGCTGCTGTCCATTGCCCACGTGCCGATGGAGCGTGTGCACACCATTCGCCTGCTGAGTGAGGTGGCGCAGTCGCCGGAGCTGTGGCTGCGCAGCTTCAACGGCCAGAAGTGGCTGTACTTCAACCCGGAAACGGGCGAGCAAGGCCTGCCGGTTGACCGCCTGGTCTGGTGGACTGGCGACAGTGACCTGATCAACCTCGAGGGCGGCAAGCAGGCGCAAGTCAGCTTCAGCCTGAACAACAGCGAGATGAACGCCATCCGCCTGGCCAAGCTGACCGACGAGAACACCGACGCGACCTTCCTCGAATACTCGTTGTACGGCCTGCCGCTGCAGACCCAGCAGACCTTCATGATCATGGTGATGATCCCGATCGGCGTGCTGGTCATCCTGATCCTGCGCAACCTCGGCGGTCTGCAGACCCTGGGTACCTTCACTCCGGTGCTGATCGCCCTGGCCTTCCGCGAGACTCAGCTGGGCTTCGGTATCTTCTTGTTCACCATCATCACCGCGCTCGGCCTGTCGCTGCGCTCGTACCTCGAACATCTGAAGCTGCAGATGCTGCCGCGCCTGTCGGTGGTGCTGACCTTCGTCGTGGTACTGATCGCCACCATCAGCCTGTTCAGCCACAAGCTGGGGCTGGAGCGTGGTCTGTCGGTAGCGCTGTTCCCGATGGTGATCCTGACCATGACCATCGAACGCCTGTCGATCACCTGGGAAGAACGTGGCGGCAGCCATGCTTTCAAGGTCGCCATCGGCACCCTGTTCGCTGCCACCATCGCACACCTGCTGATGACCGTGCCGGAGCTGGTCTACTTCGTGTTCACCTTCCCGGCGATCCTGCTGATCCTGGTGGGTTTCATGCTGGCGATGGGTCGCTACCGCGGCTACCGCCTGACCGAACTGTTCCGCTTCAAAGCCTTCCTCAAGGACTAAGACCATGTTCGGCCTGATCAAGACGTGGAAGGCCCTTGAAGCCAAAGGCATCATGGGCATCAACCGACGCAATGCGGACTACGTGCTGAAGTACAACAAACGGCACCTGTACCCCATCGTCGACGACAAGATCATCACCAAGGAACGCGCCATCGAGGCCGGTATCGATGTGCCCGAGCTGTACGGCATCATCGATACCGAAAAAGGTATCGACAAGCTCGACGAGATCATCGCCGGGCACAACGACTTCGTCATCAAGCCGGCGCAGGGCGCCGGCGGCGACGGCATCCTGGTGATCGCCGACCGCTTCGAGGATCGCTTCAAGACGGTTTCCGGCAAGATCGTCAGCCACGAGGAGCTGGAGCAGCAGATTTCCAGCATCCTCTCCGGCCTGTATTCGCTCGGCGGTCACCGCGACCGCGCGTTGATCGAGTACCGCGTGACCCCGGACACCATCTTCAAGAGCATCAGCTACGAAGGCGTGCCGGACATCCGCATCATCGTGCTGATGGGCTACCCGGTGATGGCCATGCTGCGCCTGCCGACCCGCCAGTCCAACGGCAAGGCCAACCTGCACCAGGGCGCCATCGGTGTCGGTGTCGACCTGGCCACCGGCGTGACCCTGCGCGGCACCTGGCTGAACAACAAGATCAGCAAGCACCCGGACACCACCAATGCGGTGGACGGCGTACAACTGCCGAACTGGGACGGCTTCATGAAGCTCGCCGCCGGCTGCTACGAGTTGTGCGGCCTGGGTTACATTGGCGTGGACATGGTGCTGGATCAGGACAAGGGCCCATTGATTCTCGAACTCAACGCCCGCCCCGGCCTGAACATCCAGATCGCCAACGATTGCGGCCTGACCCATCGCGCCCATGCGGTGGAAGCACGCCTGGAAGAACTGAAGGCCAAGGGCATTCAGGAAAACGCCGAAGAGCGCGTGCGCTTCTCCCAGGAGCTGTTCGGCCACGTGGCTGCCAAGCAGGACTAACCGTCCAGACAGGAGCCCATCCGGGCTCCTGTACCCTCCCCCAGCCTTGCCTGGCAGGCGACTACGCCGCTTAACGCACCACTGCCAGCTCGAACTCGCCCTCATCGCCATGGGCATGGCGCTGCATCCCCGCCTCATCCACTGCCAACGCCTGCAGCGGCCGCTTGAACGGCTTGTTGTCGAGCGTCTGCAGGCCACGATCTTCATTGGTGGTCAGCAGCAGTACGTAGCGCTCACCGCGCTCGGCACGCACCTTGACCGTGCCTTCGATGAAGGCGTAGCGATACCAGGTTTCCGGATACAGCTGGTACACCGCATCGCTGACCAGGCGCGTGGGACGTTTGTTCTCGTCGAGAAACAGCAGCGAGGGGTAGACCACCTGGCGATTGGCGAAGCTGCGAATACGCAGGCCGTAGGTCTGCCTCGAAGCCGGCAAGCGCACGGCTGCGTAGTAGCTGCGCCCCATGGGGAAGTCGAAGCTGGGCGAGTAACGGCCCAGCTCCTCATAGCGCGGCTCCTCCGCTGAAAGCTCGGTGAAGTCACTCTCCCGCATCTGCCCGCAGCAGCGCGCCAGCAATTCCGCGTACAGGCCCGAGCCGCGTTCCGAGCTGCCTTCGAGCAACGCCTGCATGGCCGCTGTCGGCTGGCCATCGAGCATGGGCAAGCCAGGTGTCGCGCGCTCGAAATCGACCTGGCGGCCCTCGCTGTAGCGCACCGTTTGCGTGCCCTCGGCACGTTCGCCCTTGGTACGCGTGGCAACCGGCGAGTTGCGCACCCGCCCCTGCTCGTCGACCCAGGTGTAATAAGGGCTGTCGTACTCGCTGCGGGAAAACCCGCGCCCCTCCAGCTCATCGGCATCGATGTAATCACCAACCCGCTCGCCACTGCCGAGCAGTTGATCGCGCTCGGCGCCTTCGCGCTTGGCGTCGCCGAGGTAGAAGCTGTTGCGCAACTGACCCCCGCTATCGACCCAGGTGTAATAACGGCGCTTGCTCTCGCCAGCGCCCGGGCCATCACCCGCTGTTTTCGCCGCATCGGCCAGACGCGCACGATCGCTCTGTTCGGCACGCTGCTGCGCCAGGTGCTGCTGCTCGGCGAAACGCTCGTCGACGAAGGTGTTGTGCACCCGCCCAAGGTCGTCGACCCAGGTCAGGTAACGGCTGGCGGCCAGCAGCGGCAGGCTGGCCAGGAGCAGTGCGAAGCACAGCAGCAGGCGCATGGCGTCAGAACCTCGAGGTGTAGGTCAGGGCGAAGATGTAGGCCTTCACCGTGGTCTCGATATTGAGCCCGGCATAGGGGTTGTAGACCAGATTATCCAAGCCCTCGCAATTGGCGTTGCAACTGCTGCCGGCGGGGATTTTCTGCTTGGAGACGAAGTAGTTGAAGCCGGCATCGATGGTGGTGTCGCGATCCCAGCGATAGCCGAAGCCGAGGCCGTAGAGATCGGCATCACCGACTGGCGCGAGAACATCGGCCTTGTCCTTGGGAATGGCCGAGGGGCGGTATTCGTAGCCAGCACGCAGCGCCAGGCGGTCGTTGAGATCGTACTGCACGCCGGCACCCCAACTCCAGGTGGCGCGGTAGCCACGGTCGAGGATGATGCTACGACTGGTTGCATTGCCACCGCCGAAGGTCTTGGCGATGCGCAGGATGTCGAGTTCGCGGTCGAACTCGATCTCGAACTTGTTCCAGTCGCTGTAATCGACCCAGCGCAGGTCGAAGTTGAATTGCCACTTGTCCCAGGGCCGCAGCTTGATACCGGTGCTGAAGGCATCCGGGTAGGTCAGCTTGAGCGAGGCGTTGCCACTCTCTTCCTTCGCCCCATAAGGGAACAGCGGGCTGAAGATGGCGCCGAACAGCGAACTCTGCAGACCGCTCCAGAAGCCCGCCCAGTCCTTCGAATACTCGACGCGGTACTTGCCCTTCAGATTCATTCGCGACTCGCTCTGGTAGGTAGCCCCCCAGGAGAACCAGTCCGTAGGCTCCCACAGAACGCCCAGGTTATAGCTCGGCGCCAGACTCTGCTGCAGATCGAGGTCGAGGTTGGCCAGCGAGTCGAACGGCCCAATGCTGCCGCCGCAGACATTGAAGAATGATCCGATGACCTCATCCAGGCCGGGCAGGCACAAGGCTTCCTCAAGCATGCGGGTTAGCCCGGTGAGCATACCGGGGTTGCGAAAGTCCTGGTTCAGCGCCATCGCCTGGTGGGAAAAACCGATGGACAACCCCAGCGATAGCTCGTCGTTGACCTGGTAGGCCAGCGAGGGCGAGAAATAAGTGATGCGCTGCAGGGCCACCTGACGCCCCTGGAAGCGCCCCGGATCACTGTCCGAGTCGCGCGAATAGCCCAGCGCCATCGGCGCGTAGACATCGGTGGCGAAGGTGAACTTGGAACCCGGCGGGCTGATCGACAGGCCGGCCATGGGCGCCACCAGCATGGGCAACTCGGTCATGCCCCCCAGGCCGGGCAGGTACATGGTCGGCGTCAGCGTCCGACTGCTGGAGTTCTTGTAAGGGTCGTCGTCATAACCCATGAAGTTGTAGCCGGCACGCGGGTCGAAGTCGGCGCGGATGTCCATCACCCCGCTGATCATCTTGACCATGGTCTGGCGCCCCTTGAGCTTGCTCAGTGCGGCCGGGTTGTAGTGCACGGCGTCGATGCCGGTGGTATCGGCCGTGACGGCATTGCCCATGGCCATGGCCTTGGGGTTGCCGATGGTCAGGTTGTTGGCCAGCTGCGCCTGGGCCGGCTGCCAGCCGAGCAGGATGACCCCACCCAGCAGCGAAGCGCGCAGCGTTGCACGAGAATTCATGGCGGTCGCACTCGCTGCTTATTCGGCCTTCAGGCCCTTGATGTCCAGAGGCAGGGAAAAGCCCAGCAAAACGTCGGGCGAATCCTCGGTCATGCCGAATCCGGCATTGATGTTGATGATGCGATCAGGCGAGGTGCGCAGGCCCAGGGAGAAGTTCATCACCGCACTGGTCTGCTCGGTGCCCTCCAGCGTGGCGTCCTGGAACTTGAAAGTAGGCGCCAGGTTGTGCGCCATCTGCAGCGAAGTTGCCAGCGATACGTCATAGGACAGCGCATAGGCGAAGCCCATGCTCATGGACAGACTGGAGCCCGGATCCACCTCTTCCAGCAGACGGCCGCCGCGCACCTGATCGGCATCGCGAATCGGCAGGTTGTAGGTGTAGCCGAGTGAGCCGAACAGTACGACCGGATCGACCACATAGGACATGTTGGCGCCGACGCCCAGGCTGTAGTAGCCGTTGCCGGTGGCCATGCCATCGTCGACCTTGACGTCGTAAGGGCTTTCGCCAGTGGGCAGGCCGAGGGTGGCGAACAGGGTGGTCACCGGACGCCCACGCACCGAGGACCAGGGCTGCCAGCGCAGGCTGAGCGACAGATCGCCCAGGCTGTTGGTGTTGATGTCGCGCTCGGTGTCGTACTTGGCGACAAAGGGCACGCGCATGCTGAACGTCAGGTTGTCCCAGACGCCGTAGTCGAAGGTGAAGGAGTTGGTGAAGGTATGCTGCGCCTCGCTCTGGCCAATCACGCTGAACACGTTGTTACCGGTGCGCACCGTCTGGATCTGCATGTCGCGCAGCAGCGAGTAGTCGAAGCCGTAGGTCAGCGTACGCTCGCCCTTCTTGAGCAGCGTGTAGCTCTTCTCCGCCGCCTGGAACACCTCTTCCAGCGCCTTGCCGCTGTCGGCATCCTCCTCCTTCTTGGTCAGCGCCTCGCGGGCGTCGTCGACCGAGGTCTGTTCGGCAAGTACCTGCTGCGTCTGTGCTACGGCCAACAGCACGAATGCCAGCCGCGCATACCCCCAAAATCTCATGACGCTATCCCCAGATCGTTATTGTTATGCCGGGTGAATCACTTGCGGCGGATGTACTGAATGTCCCCGTCCGAGCCCAATCGGTCGGCCTGATCCGTCGTGAACTTGGCCACCTGGGGAAACTCGCGAAAAGCCAGCAGACTGATGGTGCGATCATCGATGGTACGCAGATCGCGGTCGTTCAATGCCAGCGCGTTGACCGGCTCGTTGCCACTGGGAAAGATCACGAACAGCACGTTCTGATCCCAGATTTCCTCGAAGCGCACTCGGGTGAAACTGATGTTGCCCAACGATGGATCGGCCACGAAGACGTGGTCGTTGTAGACGTCACGCACCACCACGAAATGTTTAAAGCCGGCGTACTCAATCGGCACGATGGCCGGGTGTTCCAGCGCATCGAGATCGCTGAATGCGGCGCGAAAGCCGCCACTCTTGTAGCCCAGCGCGGCAACGAAGCGCTTCATGTCCAACAACGAAAAGCCACGACGTTCGACGATCTTCTGCGCCTCGCCGAAGCGCAGCAGCCCCTCCATCACCTGACGTTCTTCCAGATTGCGTCCCAGGTAGTAGTCGAGCAGCGTGGTCAGCGCCGCAGAGCCGCAGCTGTAGTCGTAGGCCTGGCGGATGACGTTGCGAAACTGCAGCTGGCTCATCGGCTCGAGCACCACCGACTCGCGAAGAGGGCCATTAGGCAGTAGCGGCTGGCTGATATTCACGGTGCCGGCGGGAGGCGGTTTGGTGTCGACGGCCTCGGTGAAACCGAACAGGCCGATGAGGCTGCCCACGAGAATCTCGATCATATCGCTGTCCGCCTACTGCACATCCGCGAACGGAGGCTCGCTCCCGCATGGGAGCGAGCCTCCGGCTGCCGGTCAACTTAGGATCAGTGACCCCAGACCTTGACGGTAGAGCCCGCCATGTTCAGGTCGTTGATGGCGACGCCACCGATGCTGGTGTTGCCGATGTTGACGGCACCGACCTTGACCTCGCCGTTGATGGTCGGCAGGCCGATCTGCAGCTTGTTGTCAGCCACGTCGATGGTCAACGGAGCGTTCTCGTCGATGTTGAAGCCCGACAGGCTGACGGTGTTGAGGCTGAGGCTGTTGCTGCCATCAGTCACGTTGGCTTCGGTGTCGGTGTAGACGATGGAGCCGATGGTCGCGTTGAAGTTACCGGCGATGCTGATGCCGGCCTGACCGGTCACGTCCGCCAGATCGGTGTCGTCCAGCGCCTTGAGATCGGCGTGAGCGACGTAGGGAAGCGCCATGACAGCAGCGGCAAGAGCGATTTTCTTCAGGGTCATCATTGTTGTTATCTCCACAGTTCGAATGGGGGTTCCCCGGGCTCTGCCGGTGACATCCTGTCACCGCCAGGCGGATCGGCTCGTGCCGACCACCAGCCCTGTCGCGGCTTCCCTAGGAGCGCCAGGCCTGGATTCGCGAAACGCGGTGCGCTGCGCGATGGCTACAAGCTACTAATCCGCGATCACGCTGCCAGCCCATCCAAGGGATGGCGCTTTGACAGCTCAAGCTCGCGGGTTTGCCCTCAGGCCTCACTCAACAGCCCCAGGCTTTTGCCCTTGAGTACCGCCTGGGTACGACTGCGCACCCCCAATTTGGCGAACAGGTTGTGCAGGTGCCATTTGATGGTGGCCTCGGACAGGTGCACGGTCTGCGCGATATCGCGGTTGGACAGCCCCGCCGCCACGAGCCGCAGAATCTCCCGCTCTCTGTGGCTAACACCCTGATTTTCCTCGAATTCCTGCGGATCGACAGCCAGGCGCCGACACTGTTCGCGCAGCAGTTCGGCCACGCCTTGCCAGGCAACGGCCTGCCTGGGATGCGCTGCGCTCCACGCCTCCCAGAGGGGCAGCAGCCACAGAGCGTCGTCCTGGAACAGGCGCCGGTAACCACGCGCCCATGCATCGGCCAGGGTATTGGCGAAAAGTTCGAAGGCCTTGTCGCTGTTACCTTTGCGCCAGTACGCCACAGAAAGTAACAGCGCCAGACGCAAACGCCGGTCACGCTGGTGCTCGGCATTCTGCTTGAGCAGGCAGGTCTCCAGGCTCGACACTGCCTTGTCCACCTGCCGCTCGCTCAGGGCCAGGCGTGCCTGCGCCAGGGCCAGCGCCGTATGCGCATCGCCATAACGCTCGATGGGCAACGCGGCGAGGTGCCGTTCCAGTTGCAAGAGGATGCGCTGCGCCTCGTTGGGGCGGCGCAGCCACAGCAGAAACTGCACCTTGCAGCCCATGCCGAGGGCGAACACCCGCTCGTAGCCCGGCCCCTGAAGACAGACCAGCCACTCTTCCAGTTGCCCCAGGCCCTGCTCCGCCTCGCCGGCGAAGAAACGTGCCCGCGCCATCACCAGTTGCCCCCGGCTGATCAGCTCCACCGGCGTCGCCACGTCGCGCCAGGTGGTGGCCAGCGGCAATTCGGCGAGAATCGCGCCGTGGCGATCCTGCTCATACAGCAGATCGGCATAGGCCAGCGCCAACGGCCCGCCTACCCGGCTGCGCCGGCCGAAGACCTGGGCCACCCGTGCTCGCGCGCTTTCGGCCTGGGAGCGGCCGCGCTCCAGCTCACCGTATTCCTTGCAGATCAGCGCCTCGATCAGGCTGGCCATCACGTGCAGGTATTCACTCTCGCAATCGCGCAGGCTTTCACGCGCCACAGCGATCGCCTTGGCCGCCTCGCCGAACTCGCCGAGCAGGGCGAACGCCGCTGCCTGCACGCAGGCCAGGCTGGCGCGAAATACCGGCTGGTTGTGCGGCACCATGGCCAGCCACTGGCCGGCGACCTTGAGGCAGTCCTCGAGCTTGTCCTGGTACAACAGCACCAGCGCCTTGAGCACCTGCGCCGCGGCCATCAACTCGATCAGACCGAAATGCATGCCTTTGCCCCGGCCCTGCGCCAAACGCACGCTGACTTCTTCGATCAGCGCCTCGGACTCGGCGAATTTCTGCTCGAAGGCCAACTGCCAGGCATAGAAGATCTGGAACACCGGCTGCTCGGCGATCACCAGCGGCGGAATGTCCTTGAGAATGGCGAGGATGCCGTACACCCGGTTGCCGGCGATCAACCTGGCACCCTGGCGCTCCAGCAGTTCGGCGGCGAAGGTGTAGTCACGCGCGCGCAATGCGTACTTGATGGACTTGTCGGCCAGCTCGTGCGCCTCGCACCAGCGCGCAGCGGCATGCAGCAGGTGGGCGGGGTCGCCGCGCTTGATCACCCGCTCCTGAAGGAATTCGGCGAACAGGTGGTGATAGCGGAACCACTCGCCCTGCTCGTCCAGCGGGATGATGAACAGTTGCTCACCCTGCAGGCGACGCAGCATGTCGCGCCCATCCTGACGCCCGGTCAGGGCGTTGCACAGCTCGGCATTGAACTCGTCGAGCATCGAGGTCTGGTCGAGAAACAGTTGCAGACTCTCCGGCAGGCTCGCCACCACGTCCTCGGCGAGGTAATCGGCGATGTCGCGCTCGGCGCCGGACAAACCGGCGAGAAAGGCGGCGCGATCGCGCTGCCTGGGCAATGCCAGTGCAGCCAGGTGCAGCGCCGTGATCCAGCCTTCGGTGCGGGCATAGAGCTGGTTCAGCTCGCCGTCTTCGAGCTGCATGTGCTTGATGTCACGAAAGTAGGCTGCCGTTTCCTCACGATTGAGGCGCAGGTCTTCGGCCAGCAACCAGAACGCCCATTTGCCGAGCACGGGCTGGCCATCGAGGAACCTTGGGTGGTAGCGCGTACTGACCACCAGATGCACGTGTTCGGGCAGGTGTTCGAGCATGTAACGCGCGCCCTCGCCCAGAGATGGGTGGCGCACCCGATGGAAGTCGTCGAGCATCAGATGCAGCGGATGGCCGAGGGTCTTGAGATCCTCGATGAAGGCGTCGATCACCGCTTCCAGGGGCCAGTTGATCTCTCCCTGAAGCAGGCTGGCGGTGCCGCTGCCGAACCCCGGACAGGTGGCCTCGATGGAAGCGACCAGATACTGCAGAAAGCGCGTCGGCTCGCTGTCTGCCTCGTCGCACGACAGCCAGGCGACAGCTGCTCCCTGCTCCAGCAGACGGCGACGATACTGGCTAAGCACGGTGCTCTTGCCGAAGCCGGCCGGGGCACTGAGGATCACCAGGCGATGATCGCGCGCCGTCATCAATCGTTCGAGCAACGCCACGCGCTCGAGCAGCGGCGTGCCTTCGCCATGATGGGGATGCAGCTTGGTGCGTAGCAGCGCGAAGGCATGCAGACGAGGCTGGGATTGATCGTTCATGGTTCCAGTAGGCTCAGTTCACGGGCGCGACGGATGGCTTGGGTGCGGTTACGCACCTTGAGCTTTTCGTAAATGTTGTGCAGGTGCCATTTGACGGTGCCCAGGGCCAGCGCCAGTTGCTGGCCGATTTCCTCATTGGACAAGCCCTTGGCCGCCAGGCAGACCACCTCGCGCTCGCGCTCGGTGAGCCCCTCCTCGAGGCTGTCCGTGGCCTGCTGTGCGGCTCGCCCTGGCCAGATCGCCAGCAGGCTGCGCAGGAAATTCTGCAGCGCCGGCTGGCGCTCGGCCGCCTCGAGCTGTTGCAGCAACTGGCGGATCGCCTCCCCCTCCTCGATGAACAGGCTGCGCACCTCCTCGCGCTCGGCACCGATCAGGCATTGCGCCAACAGGCTCTGCGCCCGTTCCTGATATCCCAGGCGCTGGTAACTCAGGGCTGAGAGCAGATCCAGGCGCAGGTGATGCAGATCGTGCATGCCCTGCTGCAACTGGCTGCGCAGTTGCGCGATCTCGTGCAGCGCCTCGCTGTAGTGGCCCCGCGCCTGCTGCAGGCGGATACGCGACAACCCCTGCACCCAGAGCACCTGATTGAATGCACGGGTGCGGTAATGACCGGCCAGCTTGGCCCAGTCCACCGCCTTCAGGCGCTGTTCGGCGCGCTTGCTGCGGTCGGTGGCCGGTTCCTGCAGGATCAGCGCAACCTCCTCGCCGACCGCCTGCACGTAGAAACGCCACGACTGGTGCCGCGCCGCCAGATTCTGCATCAGCACCAACGTGGCGCCTGCCTCCTTGCAGCGTCCCTGCATGCGCTGCACCCGCGCCAGACAGAGCATGGCCTGGGCGTACAAATCGATGGGGTTGATCACATCCACGGTGGCCAGCGCCCAGCGCAAGCGTTCCTCGAGACCGTCCAGACGTCCCTGGCGGTAATCGATCAGTGCCTTGGTGATGGTGGGCAATACCACCGCCCGCGAACGCGCGCCGAACCAGGGCGTGAAACGCTCGCGCAATTGCTGGAACAACAGCTGCGCCTGCTTGACCCGCCCCTGTTCCAGGCACAGAAGTACCTCGACGTTGGCCAGTTGCATATCGAGGTAGCGCCCTTCGAGGAAATGGTTGCGCTGCTGCGCCAAGGCCAGCAAGCCACGCGCGGCACTGGCCTGGCCCAGCATCACCAGCGCCATGGCGCCGACGATGAGGATGGCCACCTCGAGAAAGGCGGTGTGCTGCCCCAGTTGCGCCTCGATACGCCGCGCCAGCGCCACGCAGGTGTCGAGATCGTCCTTCTGCAGAGCGATGACCGCCTTGATCGCCAGAGTCGCCAGCAGCCGCTCGCTGAGTGGGCCATTGCCACGGCTATCGCCCCAGCGCTGCAACAACTCGTCAAGCAGGCGATTGGCTTCGCTCAGCCCCATCTCGGTCGCACGTGTCCAGACATCCGCCAGCACCAGTACCGGATAGCGCGCGGCTACGTCATCGGGCACCTGCTTGCGCCATTTGTAGATCAGGCCGAGCTGGCCGCGATTGATCAGCTCCAGACCACAGCCATCGAGCAGGGCCGCCAGCATTTCCGCGTCTTCGGCAAGGCTGGCATGCTCGATGGCGAGATTCTGCATGTGGTGGTTGGTGAACCACAGGCTGGCGTTGAAATGCAGTTGGCGGAAACGCTCGAGATCGCGCTCGCGCAGGCGGGCACGCAGGAAATCGGCGAACAGGTTATGGAAGCGATACCACTGCCGTCCGCGATCCAGCGGCAGCAGAAACAGCTGTAGCGACTCCAACTCCTCCAGGAGCCGCTGGCCATCCGGGCGACCGGTCAGGGCGCTGGCCAGATCGCCACTGAGCTGCTGCGCCACGCCGAGCGCCAGGAGCTGATCCTGGCGCTCGGCCGGCAGTTGTTCGAATACCGAGCGCAGCAGGTAATCCCCCACGACCCGCTGTGGGTCGTCCAGCTCCACCATGCCGCTTTCGGTCTGCGGGCGATTGCGCAGCCACAGGCTGGCCAGGTGCACGCCGACCATCCAGCCTTCGGTGTGCCCGTAAAGCGTCTTGAAAGTCTCATCGGCCAGTTGCAGCCCGTCACGCTGCAGGTATTGCCGGGCTTCGTCGGGATCCAGGCGCAGCTCTTCGGCACCCAGTTCGAGCAGCAATCCCTTGGCGCGCAGCGTGGCCACGTTGAGCGCAGGCTGCGAGCGACTGCCAATGGCCAGTGTGAAGGTCGGCGGTGCCAGCTTGACCATGCGGTTGAGCGAGGCCAGCAGTTCGCAGTCCTGGATCAGGTGCACATCATCGATCACCAGCAGCAGCGGCTCCTGCAGTTGCCCCAGCTCCATCAGCAGGCTCTCCATCACCGCGGAGGCCGGCACACGCATGGCATTACGCAGATAACCGGCGGCATCCTGGCCGAGGCCGGGGATGGCGCAGCCAAGTGCATCGATCAATTGCTGGAAGAAGCGCACCGGCTCGTCGTCATCGACATCCAGCGAGAGCCAGGCCACGTGCGCGCCCTGCTCGCGGCGCTGGGCGCAGAAATCGGCCAGCGCGGTCGTCTTGCCGAAACCGGCCGGCGCGCACACCAGCAGGAGATTGACATGCGGATTGGCGGCCAGTGCAGCGGCCACACGCGGCCGTGCCAGGTGATCGGCACTGACCGGAGGAGGTGAAAGTCTGGAGCGCAACAAACTTCCGGCAGCAGGATCTCGAACTACGTCCATGGCCTGGGTCCCTTCGTCAATTATTGTTATGGCGCGACCGTTCAACGTCTGGGAAACCTCATACTAATCAGCGCACGCTGTTCGAGTAAACCGGCAGGAGAAGCTCTAGGATGAATGTTGGCCGCACATTACAATCGCCGCTCCACCTCCCTTGACCGACACGCATGCCCACCTGCCAGATTCACTCGCTGCCTTATCGATCCGATCCCGGCGACTACTTCGAGCGCATTCGCCAGGCTCCGGGCGCCGTGCTACTGGATGCCGGCCGGCCCACGGCCACACGCGGACGCTATGACCTAATGAGCGCCTGGCCATTGGCAGAACTGGCGCCGCTGGCCGACGAATCGGCCAAGGACTTTCTGCAGCGCCTGCGCAGCGCCCTTGACGGCCTGGGCCATGCCCAGCCGCCAGCAGCGCTGGAGCTGCCCTTCGTCGGCGGGCTGATCGGTTACCTGGCCTATGACTTCGGCCGTCGCCTGGAGCACCTTGCCCAGGGCAGCCAGGACGACCTGAACCTGCCAGATGCCAGCTTCGGCCTGTATGCCTGGGCACTGGTCAGCGATCACCACCTGGGCACCAGCCAACTGGTCTTTCACCCCCGCCTACCGGCTGAGGAGCGCCAGCGCCTGCAGGCGCTGTTCGAGCATGCGAGTGAGGCGGCGCCCTCGCCTTTTCGCCTGCATGCGCCTTTCCGTGCGGATCTGCAGCCCAGCGAATACCAGGCCGCCATCGAGCGCATCCAGGCCTACATCCTGGCCGGCGACTGCTATCAGGTGAACTACACCCAGCGCTTCCAGACCACCTGCGAGGGTGATCCCTGGGGCGCCTATCGCGCCTTGCGCCAGGCCTGCCCGACGCCATTTGCCGGCTACCAGCGGCTGGCGACGGGTGAAGCCATCCTCAGCCTGTCGCCGGAGCGTTTTCTCAAGGTCAACCAGGGCCAGGTGGAAACCCGCCCGATCAAGGGTACCCGCCCACGCGGCGAGACCCTGGCCAGCGATCAGGCGCATGCCGAGGCACTGCTCGGGAGCCGCAAGGATCGGGCAGAAAACCTGATGATCGTCGACCTGCTGCGCAACGATCTTGGCCGCAGTTGCCGCACTGGCTCGGTACGCGTGCCCGAGCTGTTCGCCCTGGAGAGCTACCCCAACGTCCATCACCTGGTCAGCAGCGTCACGGGTGAACTGGCGGAGGACAAGGACGCACTGGATCTGATTGCCGGCAGTTTCCCCGGCGGCTCCATCACCGGCGCGCCGAAGATCCGCGCCATGCAGATCATCGACGAGCTGGAGCCGACCCGGCGCGGGCCCTACTGCGGCTCACTGCTCTATCTCGACGTGCGCGGCGAGCTGGACAGCTCTATCACCATCCGCACCTTGCTGGTCAAGGACGGGCGCATCAGTTGCTGGGGCGGCGGCGGTATCGTCGCCGACTCGGACTGGCAGGCCGAATACCAGGAGTCGATCACCAAGGTGAAAGTGCTTCTGGAGACGCTGGAGGGGCTCTAGATACGCAGGCCGGGTGCACGCCAAATCGTGATGGCGGGTTGCACCCGCCCTACGTCGACTGATCCAAATGAACAACGCCGCGAAATCGCGGCGTTGTCGTTACAGGCTCAGCTTACGGTTGGAAGCCTTGAGGAACTCCTGCTTGAGGTCTTCATAGGTGTGCACTGCGGGGAATTGCGGGAACTCACGAATCACGTTGTCCGGCGCATGGAACAGGATGCCGGCATGGGCTTCGCTGAGCATGGTGGTGTCGTTGTACGAATCACCGGCCGCAATCACGCGGTAGTAAAGGCTCTTGAAGGCAATCACCGACTGACGCTTGGGATCCTTCTGGCGCAGTTGATAGCTGACTACACGATCGTTCTCGTCAGTGATCAGACGATGACAGAGCAGCGTCGGGAAACCGAGCTGACGCATCAACGGCTGGGAGAATTCGTAGAAGGTGTCGGAGAGAATCACCACCTGGAAACGCTCGCGCAGCCAATCGACGAACTCGACGGCGCCGTCCAGCGGCTTGAGCGTGGCGATCACGTCCTGAATGTCCTTCAGCTTCAGGCCATGCTCATCGAGGATGCGCAGGCGTTGCTGCATCAGCACGTCATAGTCGGGAATGTCGCGGGTAGTCGCCTTGAGCGACTCGATGCCGGTTTTTTCCGCGAAGGCGATCCAGATTTCAGGAACCAGTACGCCTTCCAGGTCGAGACACGCGATTTCCACAGGACACTCCTCGGTTGAGCTGAAAGATGCGGCACTCTATCGGCTCGCTTTGACGGGTGCAACGCGCCTCTTATAACCATAAGAAAGGCTGGCTGGCTCCTTAGTTATTTAGCCGCATAACCCGCCTTTGCTACCATCGAGGCCCTCACGCACACTCGACCTGGAGTCCGCAACATGGAACTCGACCTGGACGCGCTCAACGCCGAATACGGCCGCCAGCCGGAAAAACTGGTGCAATGGGCCATCGGCCTCGGCAAGCCGGCCATCTGCACCACCAACTTTCGCCCCTTCGAAGCGGTGATCCTGCACATGGTCAGCCAGGTCAAGCCGGACATTCCGATCGTCTGGATGGACAGCGGCTACAACACCGAAGCCACCTACCGCTTCGCCGATGAAGTGACCCGCAAGCTGGGCCTGAACCTGATCACCTACCTGCCCAAGCGCTCGCGCGCGCACCGCGAAGC
The DNA here is from genome assembly GCF_057809355.1 of Pseudomonas sp. FG29. Classification (NCBI taxonomy): domain Bacteria; kingdom Pseudomonadati; phylum Pseudomonadota; class Gammaproteobacteria; order Pseudomonadales; family Pseudomonadaceae; genus Pseudomonas; species Pseudomonas sp. FG29. The sequence goes on from NZ_JBMDJU010000002.1 coordinate 379,907, forward strand.
CATCGACGGCCCCCTGCCGGGGCTGGACGATCCGCGCCATGCGGCCTTCACCGAAGAAGTGAAGCTCGAACCCTTCGCCCGCGCCCTGCGCGAGACGGCACCGAGCGTCTGGTTCACCGCATTGCGCGCTACCGACACCGCCGTACGGGCGCAGATGGAGCCGATCAGCATCAACCCGGACGGCCTGATCAAGGTCGCCCCGCTGCTGCACTGGACGTCCAAGGACCTGTATCAGTATCTGGTCGCCCATGACCTGCCGAACGAGTTCGATTACTTCGATCCGACCAAGGGCGAAGAAAACCGCGAGTGTGGCCTGCACCTCAGCCACTGATCAGCGGCTCGTAACGAAGAATGGCGCCTGATGGCGCCATTTTTCATGGGATCGAGAGGTCAGTGCATCGGCAGCTCGACGCCCTCGAACAGCTCTTCCAGCTCGGACTTGTTGTGGCACTGCACCGCCTTGGTCAACATGTCGCGGGTCAGGTGCGGGGCGAAACGCTCGATGAAATCGCACATGAAGCCACGCAGGAAGGTGCCACGACGGAAGCCGATCTTGGTCACGCTGGGCTCGAACAGATCATCGGCATCGAGCACCACCAGATCCGGATCCAGCTTGGCGTCGACGGCCATCTTGGCCACGATGCCCACCCCCAGATTCAGGCGCACGTAGGTCTTGATCACATCGGCATCGGCGGCAGTGAATACCACCTTGGGCGTCAGGCCACGATGGCTGAAGGCTTCGTCCAGCTTCGAACGACCGGTAAAACCGAACACGTAGGTGACGATGGGATGCTCGGCCAGCGCTTCGAGGGTCAGCTTCGGCAGCTTGGTCAGGGGGTGCCCCTGGGGCACCACCACGCAGCGGTTCCAGCGGTAGCAGGGCATCATGATCAGGTCGTTGAACAGCTCCAGGCCTTCGGTGGCGATGGCGAAGTCGACGCTACCATCGGCGGCCATTTCGGCGATCTGGGTCGGCGTGCCCTGGTGCATGTGCAGGGCGACGTCCGGGTACTGCTTGATGAAGGCGCTGATCACGGGCGGCAAGGCATAGCGCGCCTGCGTGTGGGTGGTGGCGATGGACAGCGTGCCTTTCTTCTCGTTGGAGAACTCCTGGGCGATCTGCTTGATGCTCTCGACCTTGCGCAGGATTTCGCCGGCGGTGGTGATGATGCGCTCACCTGCCGGGGTGACCCGGGTCAGATGCTTGCCGCTGCGAGCGAAGACCTCCACGCCCAACTCGTCCTCCAGCAAGCGAATCTGCTTGCTGATCCCTGGCTGCGAGGTGTACAGGCTTTGTGCGGTAGCCGATACGTTGAGATCGTGATGCGCGACTTCCCAGATGTAGCGCAGTTGCTGAAGCTTCATAGATTTCCCTCAAAGCTGAACGGCCAGCTCATGACGGCCGGCACTTATATAACCATATTACTGGTTTAGGTCTTAAGCATAGATCATTTCTTTGTGTTGCTCCTGCTTCCCTCTACAACTCACCATGCCCACGATGCTGCAGCATCGGCACCAGGTACACCGGCACCTCGGACAATTGCAGCAACCTGGCTGCCGTGCGCCCCAGCGGCACCGCCAGTTCGGCGCCATGGCTGTGACTGCCTACGACCAGCAGATCGACGCCTAGTTTCTGGGTTTCCTCAAGAATCACCGTGGGTGGATCGCCCTGCAGCACCCGCACAGCACGAATCAGATGAAGATCCGCCACCCCATCGCCCAGTTCGTCGCGAAAGCCTTCCAGTACCCGCTGCTCGATACTCGACATCACGGTACCCAAGCCATTGCGCCGCAGTTCGCCGAGGGTGTCGTCATCCAGATAGGTTTGCAGCACGGATTCGGCGAACAGCCCCATGGGCTCCACCGCGTGCACCACGTAGAGATCAGCGTTGAAGCTGCGCGTCATTGCCAGCGCATGCTGCAGCACGTAGGAGGCATAGAGCCCAAGATCGGTGGCGTAAAGTATCGAGCGGATCATGCGGCCTCCTTGACTGCTGACTAGGGCCCGTATCTGAGCTTAGCAGTACGGCAGACAACGCAAGGTAGACCGCGCTATTTAGGACGAATGGCTATATGTGCGCCACTCATGGCTGGGGCTCGTTGCTCACCCCATGAGGTACATGACCGGTGGCCACGACCTGGCGTGCCGCCTCACAGTGGCCGGTCTGATCATCGAAGAACACATCAGCGGCGAAGGCCTCGAGCACGGCGGACTTGTCCAGGCCACCGAGGAAGAAGGACTCATCCAGACGAATGTTCCACTCGCGCAAGGTGCGAATCACCCGTTCGTGGGCTGGCGCGGAGCGCGCCGTTACCAGCGCTGTACGAATCGGGCAGGCCTCTTCCGGAAACTCCTGTTGCAACCGGTGCAGGGCCGCCAGGAACGGCTTGAATGGTCCACCCGGTAACGCCTGGCGCGCGGCGTCGCGCTCATGGCTCTGGAAAGCGTGCAGACCGCCACTCTGGTAGACCCGCTCGGAGTCATCGGAAAACAGCACGGCATCGCCATCGAAGGCGATGCGCAACTCGTTGCTCGAGGCCCGCCGTGAGCCACCGGAGAGCAGCGTCGCCGCGCCGAAACCGGCCTTCAGCGCACTGCGCACGTCGTCAGCGTGCGTGGAGAGAAACAGGTGGCAGCCAAAGGCCGCCAGATAGGGATCGGGGCTGCGTCCGCCAACGAACGCGGCACGGGAGATGCCCAGGCCATAATGCTGGATCGAATTGAAGGCACGCAGACCGGTATCGGCACTGTTGCGCGACACCAGGATCACCTCGACACGCTGATCACTCAGCCGGGCGTTGAGCCCCAGCAGCTTTTCCACCAGGGGGAAGGCGTCGCCCGGCATCAGCACTTCGTCTTCATGCTCGATCTGATAGCGCCGGTAAGCTTCCACGCCCTCTTTCTCGTAGATCTGGTGGCTCTCGCTCAAATCGAACAGTGCTCGTGAGGAAATCGCCAGCACCAGCTTGTCACCCAGCCCCTTGCCCATACCTAGGCCTCCCGACGCGCCTGAATGAAACGCAGCGCCTGATACAGGGCGCGCACCTTGGGCATATCGCAGCCCACGCCATCAGCCGCCGCCAAAGGCGCTTCGTAGATAGCCTGCAGCTCCGCCGGGCGACCCTGGGCGAAATCGTGATACATGCTCGGCAGGTAATCGGGCATGCGATCGGTGGCCGCCAGCAGCTTGTCGGCGTAGTTGTTCGGCATGCCATGGCCAAGCGCCTGGGCCGCCTGCACCACTTCCAGCATCATGTCGCGAATCAGTGTGCGGCTGTCTGGGTTAGCCATCATCGTCCGGGTATCGGCATCCAGCAGCACGGAGAGGCCGTTATAAGGCACGTTCCACACCAGTTTCTGCCAGCGCGTCTGCTCCAGGTTGGCCATGGCCTGCGAATCCAGCCCGGCAGTGCGGAACATCGCCGCGCCCTCTTCGACCAGCGCCTGGCGCACGTCTTCAGCAATCGCAGGCCCGCTGTGATAGGCCAGGTTGATCGCACCAAGGGCCTGATGCTCGACGACGCCGGGAGCACTGCGATGAACGCAGATGTAGCAGAGACCACCGAGCAGGTGCAGACCGTCGTCCAGCAGCGGCCGGAGCTGCGCCTCCACACCGAGCCCGTTCTGCAGCAACACGACGCGGGCTTCGGGGGCGGCAACCTGTTGAATCAGCGGTGCCAGCTCGGCATTGGCCGTGGTCTTGGCGCCCACCAGCAGCCAGTCGCACGCGGGCATGTCCTCAGCACGGGCGTAGGCCTGCACCGATGGCAGGTGCATCGCCCCGTGCACCAGGCTGTTGACCTGCAAACCGCGCTCCGCAACCGCGGAGTATTCGCTGCGCAGCAGAAAGTGCACATCGAAGCCGGCTCGTACCAGCATCGCACCATAGAAACCGCCAATGGCGCCCGTGCCGATGATGCCGATACGCGGTGGGTTGTTCAGGGACATCAGGGAAGCTCCTCAGCCGGACTGCGCAGGGCGCGGTCGATGGCGGTGATCAGTTCGTTCGGATTGAGAGGCGCGCGCAAGGCGCCATGAAATTGACCATTGCGTACGACAAACAGGGCGGGCAGGTGAAACACCTCGTAGCGCGTCACCAAACCGGCATTATGCCCGGCATCGACCCAGCACAGCCTGTCCACCGGCAGGCCCATGCCTGGCAGGGTCTGACGCGCCCTGCGGCAGCTGGCACAGCCCATGCTTGTGAAGATCAGCAACGATGTGCCGTCGAGGTCGAGCAGACGTCGGTCGGCATCCAGGTCGGTCAGTTCCAGCTGCGCGGCTATACTGGACTCACTGATATCAATTGGCCGGTAGTCGAGGTCGGTGCTCATGCGTAAGTTTCTGCGTCATCCCAGCGACATGCCGGTGGAACTGGTGCTGCGCAAACAGCCCAACGTACCTCGGCAAAGGCTGCACAATATCAGCCTCGGCGGGGTCGCTTGCAACTCGAGCCGCGCCTTTCGCCGTGGTACTTCGGTCGAGATGCGCATTCCACTGCTTGGCGAGCAGGCACGCTACCCCGGCGTGGTCGCCTGGTGCCAGCGCCAGGCCGAAGGCTATCTGGTGGGTATCGCCTTCACCGACGAGGACACGCTGTTTCGCGCGCGCATGGTCGAGCAGGTATGCCAGATCCAGCATTACCGCCTCCTGCTCGAGAAAAACAGCGGCGCCCCGGTCGCCATCGAACACTGCGCCCGCGAATGGATCGCGCAGCATGCCGCGGAGTTTCCCCAGCTGTCCTGAAAGTCCCGTCTATCGGCCTCATTAGACCTCCGGGGCATTGTCGCGCCGCGCCTTACGCGCTAAGGTTCGGCACCCCCTGCGCAAACTGGCCGTGATCACCTCAGGGGAGCGCCGACGGCCTGCACCCGTGACCTGACGACCCTGACCTGATGACTAGCACGATGGCTGATTTACCGATCAACGACCTCAACGTCGCCTCCAACGAAACGCTGATCACTCCCGACCAGCTCAAGCGCGAAATCCCCCTGACCGACGTGGCGCAACAGACCGTCGCCAATGGCCGCCAGGTAGTACGCGACATCCTCGACGGCACGGATCATCGCCTGTTCGTCGTGGTCGGCCCCTGCTCCATCCATGACATCAAGGCCGCGCACGAATACGCCGAGCGCCTCAAGGTACTGGCTGCCGAGGTCTCCGACACCCTGTTCCTGGTAATGCGCGTGTACTTCGAAAAACCGCGCACCACCGTTGGCTGGAAAGGTCTGATCAACGACCCCTACCTCGACGACTCGTTCAAGATTCAGGATGGCCTGCACATCGGTCGTAAGCTGCTGCTCGACCTCGCCGAGATGGGCTTGCCCACGGCCACCGAAGCACTGGATCCGATCTCCCCGCAGTACCTGCAGGATCTGATCAGTTGGTCGGCCATCGGCGCGCGTACCACCGAATCGCAGACCCACCGCGAAATGGCCTCGGGTCTGTCCTCGGCTGTCGGTTTCAAGAATGGCACCGACGGCGGCCTGACCGTTGCCATCAATGCCCTGCAGTCGGTATCCAGCCCGCACCGTTTCCTCGGCATCAACCCGCAGGGTGGCGTCTCCATCGTCACCACCAAGGGCAACGCTTACGGCCACGTGGTACTGCGTGGCGGCAACGGCAAGCCCAACTATGATTCGGTCAGCGTCGCCATCTGCGAGCAGGAACTGACCAAGGCCGGCATCCGCCCGAACATCATGGTCGACTGCAGCCACGCCAACTCTAACAAGGATCCGGCCCTGCAGCCGCTGGTGATGGAAAACGTCGCCAACCAGATTCTCGAAGGCAACAACTCGATCGTCGGCCTGATGGTCGAGAGCCACCTGGGCTGGGGCAGCCAGTCCATTCCGAAGAACCTGTGCGACCTCAAGTACGGCGTATCCATCACCGATGCCTGCATCGACTGGGATACCACCGAGAAGGCGCTGCGCGGCATGCATGCCAAGCTCAAGGACGTACTGCCGAAGCGTCAGCGCGCCTGACTGCCGGGCAGTAAAGAAAACGCCGGGCAATTGCCCGGCGTTTTCATATCCGCTTTGTCTTCAACTGGCCTGATGGCGCTGGCGCCGCTCCAGATAACGCTCGACGTAGGAACACGACGGGATCACCGTGTAACCGAGCGCCTCGGCATAACGCAACGCATGCTCGGTCAGGGCAGCAGCGATGCCGCGACCGCGCAGCGAGTTGGGGACGAACGTACGGTAGATATCCAGCGTCTGCTTGCCCAGATCCATGTAGGCCAGGTAGGCACGATCACCGTCGACGGTGGTCACGAACTGATGACTGGCCTGGTCGTGGTGTATGGATAAACCTTCGCTCATTTCGACTCCTCTGTACTTCGCTGTGGTCTCGTCACAGCGGGTCGGTGCAGCGGCAACCGCTCGGTATTCGTACCGACGCTTCAAACAAAGCGCAAACATTTGCCCTGCAAAAATCTGTAACCAATTGAGCTTATCAGGCAAAAGCGCTAACAGCCATGCGCAATCAATCACTTAGGTCAGACTGACGGGCATGGCCATTGGCCCGGCTACGCCAGGCTCAACGCCGCGATGCAGGCCAGGCTGGCAATGACTGGAATCAGAACGGTGATCACGAAGATATCCTTGTAGGCCTGCTTGTGGGTCAAGCCCATGATCATCAGCATGGCAATCACCGCTCCGCAGTGCGGCAACGAATCCAGCCCGCCTGCCGCGATATTGGCGATACGGTGCAGCACCTGCGGCTCGATGCCCATTTCCAGATAGCGCGGCGCCAGCGTCTGCATGAAGATCTGCAAGCCGCCGGAAGACGAACCGACGATCCCCGACACCACACTGACCGAGGCGAATACCGAGAGCAGCGGCGGCATCTCCACCGCCACGATCCATTGGGCGAACTGAGTGAAACCCGGTGTCTGCGTGACCACACCGCCAAAACCGATGACCGCAGCGGTGTTGAGTAACGGCATGATCGAGTCATCCGCACCCTGCCCCAGGGTATTCAGGGTATTGCGCCGCAATGGCGCGAACATCAGGATCGCCAGCCCTGTCGCCAGCACCAGTGCCAGGCTAGGCCAGAGGATCGGTTGAGTCTGACTGAATGCCAGCAGCTGCCCCAACGCCCCTTCGCCAGGGATCGCCAACCCAGACAGCGCCAGCATCCGTGGCAGGAGGATGATCCCCAGCACCGCCACGATGGGCATCGATGCCAACACCCAATGCGGCCCCGCGCCGGGCGCCCCGGCCAACTGCTCCATGCGCACGTCTTGCGCATTGGCCTCGAACCCCTCACCGCGCTCGCGCGCCAGGCGCCATTCGCGCTGCAGATAAGCCATACCCAGCCCAACCATCAGCACGCTTGCAAACAGACCGATCCCGGCGCCTGCGAACAGATCCGTACCCAGCGCGCTGGCGGCAATGACGTTGTGAATCGAGGGCGACCCCGGTAGCGCGGTCATCGTGAAGGTACCGGCCCCGAGGGCCAATGCCGCACAGAACAGACGCTTGGGCAGGTTTGCCTCACGCATCAGCGAAACGCCCAGGGGATACATGGTGAAAATCACCACGAACACCACCACGCCGCCGTAAGTCAGCACGGCACAGACCAGCATCGCGACCCACAGCGTGCGCTGCGTGCCGAGGCCGCGAGTAATTGCCTGGGCAATACTGTTCGCCGCCTGGCTGGCCGCCATTACCTTGCCGAAGATGGCGCCGCACAGAAACAGCACGAAGAACTTGCCGGCAAAGGTAAATGCGCCCAGTGGCCCGAATGGAAAATGCTCCAGCAGCGCCTTGGGCACAGAAACGCCGTTGGTCACGGCCACCAGCACTGCACAGAGCAATGCGGCGATGAAGATATTGACCCCGCGCAAGGCCATGACGATCAATAACGCGAGCCCCACTAACAAGCCTAAGTTACCCAGCATTGTTTACGTCCTTTGTTGTTTTTAGTTGGATCGCCGGCAACTGGTCGCTTTGCCCGTAAGCACCCTACTGCAGCGGTTCCAGGGCAAGCCAGTGCTTTTTGTTTGTTTTTTGTACAGAGCACCCCACACAACCTGTGAAAGCCCTTCGAAGAGTGAAAAAAAACTGCAACTCTTGCCCTCCCTCCGTTTACTTACTAAAAGTAATAGGTAGTATGTAGGCCGGCTAATTTCCCGCAGTTGGGGAATTGCTTTTATGGAAAACTCCACCTCAAGGGGAACACGATGAACAACGTTCTGAAATTCTCTGCTCTGGCCCTGGCCGCTGTTCTGGCTACCGGTTGCAGCAGCATGTCCAAAGAAACCGAAGCTCGTCTGACTGCTACCGAAGACGCAGCTGCTCGCGCTCAAGCCCGTGCCGACGAAGCCTACCGCAAGGCCGATGAAGCTCTGGCCGCCGCTCAGAAAGCTCAGCAGACCGCTGACGAAGCCAATGAGCGTGCTCTGCGCATGCTGGAAAAAGCTAGCCGCAAGTAATAGCGACTGGTCTTTTCAAAAGCCGATCCGGGCAACCGGATCGGCTTTTTTATTGCCCTTGCAAACAGCATTAGCACACAGCCATTAAAAAGCCCGCCGATGCGAACATGGGCGGGCTCGATGACATGGCTGGCTTAGAAAGCCTGCTGCTCGCTGGTAGCCACCACGCTATTGTCGACCTGGGCGATAGGCACCGGCAACCCATCTTCGGACGCCACCACTTCACGCACCATATCCCAATCCAGACGCAGCCCCGTCAGATCCTCGCGCTTGAGCAGCGAGTTGATCACCGCCGTATGCTTGTCCACCACCGACGGCTCGCCCTGATCGTTCAGCGGAGCATGCGCCTCCAGGTACACCTTGCCGCCACTGACGCCGAACTTGTAGGGCTCGTTGATGATGCGCACCGGCGTATTTACCGGGGCCATTGCCGCCAGTTCCAGGACGTTATGGTTGAACATACGGAAGCAGCCATGACTGACCTGCATACCGATACCGAATTTCTTGTTCGAACCGTGGATCAGGTAGCCAGGGAAAGACAGAGACATCTTGTAAGGGCCCAGCGGGTTGTCCGGGCCTGGCGGCACGACGGTCGGCAGCGGATCACCTTCGGCAGCGTGCTCCTCACGGATCGACTTCGGCGGATACCACGCCGGATTCGGCGTCTTGGCGGTGATACGCCCCGATCCCAGCGGCGAACCCCAGCCATCGCGGCCGATGCCGAGCGGGAAGGTGTACACCACGTTCTTGTCTTTCGGGTAGTAGTAGAGGCGGTATTCGGCGAGGTTGATCACGATGCCCTCGCGCGGGCCAGGCGGCAGGATGAAGCGCGTCGGCAGGACGACCTCCTTGCCCTCACCCGGCAGCCAGGGATCGACGCCCGGATTGGCCGCGACCATTTCCAGATAGCCCAGGTTATTGGCCTTGCCCAGATCGGCGAAGGTGTCCTCGTACTTGGCCTTGACTACCTGTACCTGGCCGACGATGTCGTCGCCGGGAGCCGGCAGGGGAAATTCGAGTGCCTGCACCGCGGCACTGGAACACAGCGCCAGAGCAGCGAAACAGCGGCTGACCGCAGAGAATCGCGACAACATCCGGGAATCCTTGATGGGTTGAGGTTGAAAGAAGTCGATTGTACACCGCCGCCGAGCGTGTAGGCAGCCGTCAGGCATCCACCCAGTTCGAACATAGCCCCTGGCGCTGAGCGCGCAACGTCGCCAGACAATCAGGGCACAGACGCCTGTCACGCAACAGCAGGTTATCCAGTGCACGCCAGCGCGGCTGCGCCGGCAGCAATCCGCCACACAGCGTACGGTCAGCATGCCCGCCCAGGCGCAACTGTCGAGCCACCAGATGCAGACGCACCTCGCGACAGGCGAACAGATCGAGCTGTTCATCCGGCTCGATGAGCTGGTAGGCATAAAGGGACCAGACGGGACGCGGCATCGCAGGCTCCAGGGCGGGGCGGCCACATTAGCCGAAAGCCCCAGCCCGGAAAAGAGTCAGAGCAATGGCTGCAACGCAGGCCAGGCGTTCTCCAGCAAAACAGGCTGCGCCGTAACGTTGGGGTGAATGCCATCGGCCTGCATCATGCCCGGCACGCCGCCCACGCCCTCGAGAAAGAACGGCACCAGAGCCACCTGCTTCGCCTGCGCCACATCGCTGAACACCTGGGCGAAAGCCGTGGTGTAGCGCACGCCATAATTGGGCGGCAACTTCATCCCCAACAGCAGTACCTTGGCCCCGGCCTGCTGCGACGTCTCAACCATCGACGCAAGATTCTGTTGCAATTGCATGGGCGGCTGACCGCGCAGGCCGTCGTTACCTCCCAGCTCGATGATCACCACTTGCGGCTGATGCTCTGCAAGCAGCGCCGGCAGGCGCGCCAGGCCGCCTGCGCTGGTGTCGCCACTGATCGAGGCGTTGATCACCTGATGGTCAAAACCTTCGTCCTGCAGGCGTTTTTCCAGCAGAGCGACCCAGCCCTGGCGGCTATCCAGGCCAAAAGCGGCGCTGATACTATCGCCGACCACAAGCAGGGTGCCTGCCCACGCCCCTTGGGCCCAGAACAGCAGGGTCAAGGCACCACTCAGCCACCATGCACGCATTGGAATCTCCATGACTTCGAGCATTCTCGCTGCGCGGAACCTTAGCAAAGTGGTCAGCAGCGCGGAAGGCGAGCTGACCATCCTCCACGATCTCGATCTGAATCTGGACAAGGGCGACAGCCTGGCCATCGTCGGCAGCTCCGGTTCGGGGAAGTCCACCCTCCTCGGTCTGCTGGCCGGGCTCGACCTGCCCACGGGCGGCTGCGTCCTGCTGGCCGGCAAGGATCTGAGCCAGCTCGACGAAGACCAGCGCGCCCGCCTGCGTGCCGAGCATGTCGGTTTCGTCTTCCAGTCATTCCAGTTGCTCGACAGCCTCAATGCGCTGGAGAACGTCATGCTGCCCATGGAGCTGGAAGGCCATGCCGATGCCCGCCAGCGCGCCCGCGCCCTACTCGAACGGGTCGGCCTGGGCCAACGCCTGTCGCACTACCCGCGCCAGCTCTCGGGCGGCGAACAGCAGCGCGTGGCCATCGCCCGCGCCTTCGCGGCCGATCCGGACGTGCTGTTCGCCGACGAACCCACCGGCAACCTCGACAGCCAGACCGGTGAGCGCATCAGTGACCTGCTGTTCCAGCTCAATCAGGAACGCGGCACGACACTGGTGCTGGTCACCCACGACGAACGCCTGGCCCACCGCTGCCATCGCCTGATTCGCCTGGAAGCCGGCCATCTGATCGATCGCGTGGAGCCCTGATGACACGCATGCCCTTTGCTCGCCTGCTGTCGCTGGCGGCCCGCCAGCTTTCGCGCGATGCCCGTTCGGGCGAACTGCGCGTGCTGTTCTTCGCCCTGCTGGTCGCCGTCGCCGCCAGTAGCGCCATCGGCTACTTCAGCGCACGCCTGAACGATGCCATGTTGCTGCGCGCCAGCGAGTTCCTCGCCGCCGACCTGCGCCTCAGTGGCAGCTCGCCGGCCAGCCCGGAACAGATCGATGCCGGCACCCGCCTGGGCCTGACACATTCCCGCGTGGTCGAGTTTTCCAGCGTGATCGCCGCCGACCAGGGCATTCAGCTCGCCAGCATCAAGGCCGCCGATGGCGCCTATCCGCTGCGCGGTGCACTCAAGAGTGCCGCCGAGCCTTACCAGGCCGAAGAAGTCGGCCAAGTGCCGGCCGCAGGCGAAGTCTGGGCCGAAGCACGCCTGATGGTCGCGCTGGGCCTGAAGGTCGGTGACCAGATCGAAATCGGCGCCAAGCGTCTGCGTCTGAGTCGCGTCCTGACCTATGACCCGGATACCGCGGGCGACTTCTACAGCCTGACGCCTCGGGTGCTGATGAATCTCGACGACCTGGCCGCCACCGAGGTCGTGCAGCCTGGCAGCCGCGTGCGCTACCGCGATCTGTGGCGTGGCGAAAGCGAAGCCCTGGCCGCCTACCGCCAGGCCGTGGAGCCTGGCCTGCAACCAAACCAGCGCCTGGAAGACGCCCGCGATGGCAACCGCCAGGTCGGTGGCGCCCTGGGCCGCGCCGAACGCTATCTGAACCTGGCCAGCCTGGCTGCCGTACTCCTGGCCGGGGTCGCCGTGGCGCTCTCTGCCAGCCGTTTCGCCGCCCGCCGCTTCGATGCCAGCGCCCTGCTGCGCTGCCTGGGGCTGTCGCGCCGCGAGGCACTGAGCCTGTTCAGCCTGCAACTGGCCCTGCTCGGCCTGCTGGCGTGCGTCATCGGCGCCCTGATCGGCTGGTTCGGCCAGTACGTGCTGTTTCATCTATTGCGCGGCCTGGTGCCCGCCGACCTGCCACCTGCCGGCATCTGGCCGGCACTGGCGGGCATGGCGACCGGCCTGGTAGCACTGGCCGGCTTCGCCCTGCCGCCCCTCGCCGCCCTGGGCCGGGTGCCGCCACTGCGCGTGTTGCGCCGCGACATGCTGCCGGTGCCGGCCAGTTCCTGGCTGATCTATGGCGCCGCGCTGTTGGCCCTGGGACTGATCATGTGGCGACTGAGCCTGGATCTGCGCCTGACCCTATCGCTGCTGGGCGGCGGCTTGCTCGCCACCTTGCTGCTTGGCGGCCTGTTGCTGGCTGGCTTGCAGAGCCTGCGCCGGTTGCTGCAGCGCTCTGCCCTGCCCTGGCGGCTGGGCCTGGGCCAGTTGCTGCGCTACCCGCTGGCCGCCGCCGGACAATCGCTGGCCTTCGGCCTGATCCTCCTGGCGATGGCTCTGATTGCCCTGCTACGCGGCGAGCTGCTCGACACCTGGCAGGAACAGTTGCCGGCCGATGCGCCCAATCACTTCGCCCTCAACGTGCTGCCGGCCGAACGTGAGGCCTTCGCCGCGCGCGTAGCCGAACTGTCGCCGCATCCCGCACCGCTTTACCCGGTGGTGCCAGGCCGACTGGTGATGATCAACGACGAGCCGGTTCGGCAGATCGTCAGCAAGGACAGTCGCGGCGAACGCGCCGTACAGCGTGATCTGAGCCTGACCTGGTCGCAGGAATTGCCGGCAGACAACCACATCGTCGCCGGCGCCTGGTGGTCGCAGCGCAAAGCGGACGAGCTGCCGGGCGTTTCGGTCGAATCGGAGCTGGCGCAGAGCCTGCAGCTCAAGCTGGGCGACCGCCTGCGCTTCAACGTCGGCGGCATTGAGCGCGAAGCCCAGGTCACTAGCTTGCGCGAGGTGGAGTGGGACAACTTCCAGCCCAACTTCTTCATGATCTTCGAGCCGCACACGCTGCAGGATCTGCCGGCCACCTACCTCACCAGCTTCTACCTGCCACCAGGTCACGATGCCGATCTGGTCAGCCTCAGCCGCGCCTTCCCCAGCGTCACTCTGTTGCAGGTCGATGCCGTGCTGGCGCAATTGCGCAGCATCCTCGCCCAGGTCACCCTGGCCATCGAATACGTGCTGCTGTTCGTCCTCGCAGCGGGCGTCACCGTGCTGCTGGCCGGCCTGCAATCCACGCTCGACGAGCGCATCCGCCAGGGCGCCCTGCTCCGGGCTCTAGGGGCAGAGCGACGCCTGCTGATGCAGGCCCGCCGCGCCGAGTTCGGCCTGCTGGGCGGCGCCGCCGGCTTGCAGGCAGCCCTGGGCTGCGAGCTGGTGAGCTTCCTGCTGTATCGCTATGCCTTCGATATCGCCTGGCAACCGCACCCCTGGCTGCTGGTGCTGCCGTTGATCGGCGCGCTGCTGGTCGGTGCTGCTGGGGTGCTAGGCACCCGCCGCGCACTGAATGCCAGCCCACTGAGCGTATTGCGCGAAGGTTAAGCCGGATGAAGGGGTTTGCTAGACTGGCGCCCCCTTGATCCTGTCGAGTCACCATGAGCCGCTATCGCCCCCCACGCCCTGCCGGTACTCCACTGATCACGCCTGAAGGCGAAGCGCGCCTGCGCGCCGAATTGCACGAGCTCTGGCACGTGCGCCGTCCGCAGGTCACGCAGTCGGTCAGCGAGGCCGCAGCCCAGGGCGACCGTTCGGAGAACGCCGAATACACCTACGGCAAGAAGATGCTGCGCGAAATCGACAGCCGCGTGCGCTTTCTCACGAAGCGCCTGGAAAAGCTCAAGGTGGTCAGCGACAAGCCGTCCGATCCGAACAAGGTGTATTTCGGCGCCTGGGTCACTATCGAGGACGAGGACGGCGAGCAGTCGCGCTACCGCATCGTCGGCCCGGACGAGCTGGATCTGAAGCAGGGGCTGATCAGCATCGACTCACCGCTGGCGCGCGCCCTGGTCGGCAAGCCCCTGGACGCCGAAGTGCGCGTGCACACGCCCACCGGCGAGAAGACCTGCTACATCGTCGAAATCGACTATCCCTGATCGCGCGACGCCTCGACCACGGCCAGCCACTCGGCGAAGGACTCGGCCAGCCATTGGTTACCCGGTTTCAGGTTGGCCGGATCGTAACGGCGGGCACGGCCGCCGAACCAGTTCCACCAGCCCTGCCCCGGTATCTGGGCCAGAGGCACATCGAACTCCTTGATGTAGAAGCAGGTGCCTGGCGGAAAGTCCGTTTCACGCATAGCAGGATCAGCGACGCGTGATCAGGCCCTGGCGCGCCACGCGCACCAGCTCGGCGATGCGTTGTTGCGCCTGCTCGGCTGCCGGCGCCTGCACCACGGCGAAATCGAAGGCGTCGGCAGGAAAGCGTGCCAGCGACTCGTCGCGCTGGACGAACTGAATGCGGAAGGCGCGCGGGCCGCTCCAGCGCTTGGGCCAACCTTCCAGATAACGCAGCAGCGTCGGCTGGTGGCTACCGGCGAGGAGAATGCGAGGATTGCGCAACGGCAGGCCCGAAGTGATGGGCGCCAGGCGAATGTGCGATTGGGGACAGGTCATGGTCGAGTCTCCGCCTCTTCGTTACCGCTGGGCAGCGGTGGGAGGCGACACCGAACCAGCGCTTTAGCGGAATTTCGGGCGTCTTCGACTCCCTCTGGCGCCCCGCAAGTAGCTGTTTAAATCGGCGCAGAGCGGCATCCTAGAGAAGCGGCGCGGCAGCGTCAAGGGCGGGTCAGGTGGCCGCGCGTACCCAACCTTCGATTGGCTGGAGCCTTTTTTGCGCACACCATCCAATCCGTCAGCGTTCCCCCGGCGCGACCCAGAAGGGCTCGCGACGTTTCGCCCTGTAACAGATCGATAGCAGCACGTTAGCCACCAGAACCTGCACGATTATCGCAAAGCCTTACCCTAGAGCCCTGCTCATCGCTATCGCCACGATGGCACGCTTCCTGCCAATAGCCTCATTGACGTACGCGCAACGGGACGAGCGCGCGAAACCGCAGGATGCGCCCAGACTGCCCCCCAACCACGAGAGCGCCCATGAATAAGAACAAGACCCTGCTCGCCCTCTGCCTCGGTGCCGGCCTACTGGTCAGCGGTCATACCCAGGCTGCCAGCTCCGGCTACACGCAAACCAAGTACCCCATCGTCCTCGGCCACGGCATGCTCGGTTTCGACAGCATCCTCGGCGTCGACTACTGGTATGGCATTCCCACGGCCCTGCGCCGCGACGGCGCCACCGTCTACGTGACCGAGGTCAGCCAACTGGACACCTCCGAGGCACGCGGTGAGCAGTTGCTGGCGCAAGTGGAGGAAATCGTCGCCATCAGTGGCAAACCCAAGGTCAACCTGATCGGCCATAGCCACGGCGGCCCGACCACACGCTACGTCGCGGCGGTGCGTCCGGATCTGGTGGCCTCGGTCACCAGCGTCGGCGCCCCGCACAAGGGCTCGGCTGCAGCGGACTTCCTCAAGAGCGTCAGTGATGGCCCGGTCGGCCCGGTCGCCACACCGATCCTGGTGGGCATCACCAACGGCCTGGGGGCGCTGATCAACTTCCTCTCCGGCAGCTCCAGCACCACGCCGCAGAATGCCCTGGGCTCGCTGGAATCGCTCAACAGCCAGGGCGCCGCGCGCTTCAACGCCAAGTTCCCGCAGGGTCTTCCGACCAGCGCCTGTGGCGAAGGCGCCTACAGCGTGGGCGGTGTGCGCTACTACTCCTGGAGCGGCACCAGCCCGCTGACCAACGTACTCGACCCCAGCGATCTGCTGACCGGCGCCGCTTCCCTGACCTTCGGCAACGAGGCCAACGATGGCCTGGTCGGGCGCTGCAGCTCGCATATGGGACAGGTGATTCGCGACAACTACCGGATGAACCACCTCGATGAGGTCAACCAGACCCTGGGCCTGACCAGCCTGTTCGAGACCGATCCGGTGACGGTCTACCGCCAGCATGCCAACCGTCTGAAGAACGCAGGCCTGTAATCCCTCGCCTCGGTCGGGGTCACTCCCGGCCGAGGCGTTGCTCGGGGAAACTCCGTGAAGAAAGCCCTCCTCCTCATGCCGCCCTTGTTTGCGGCCAGCCTGGCGCTGATGCTGTACCTGCAGCCGCCGTCCGATACACAGCCAAGCAGTATCATGCCGCCCAACTCCGCGCCCGCGCAGCCGGAACGCAGCGAGGCGAAAACCTCTGCACCCGCCACAACGTCGAAGCCCGCCAAACCGGCGCCACCGCTGAACCTGCCGCCCTCGTTCGCCGGCACCGAAGTGGATGGCGGTCTGCATGTCGACGCGAGCGGCCAATTGATCATCGACGAAGACATCCGTCGCCTGTTCGACTACTTCCTGGCCAGCCTCGGCGAGGAGAGCCTCGTGACCAGCGTCGAGCGCCTGCGCAGCTATATCGACAGCCGCCTTGACGAGCCAGCCCGCGCACGCGCCCAGACACTGCTCGACCAGTACCTCGATTACAAACGCGAGCTGGTGTTGCTGGAGCGTGACCTGCCACAACTCGCCAATCTCGATGCTCTGCGTCAGCGCGAAGCCGCCGTACAGGCCCTGCGCGCGCGCCTGTTCGACGCCGAGACCCACCAGGCCTTCTTCGCCCAGGAAGAAGGCTACAACCGCTTCACCCTGGAACGCCTCGCAATCGCCCAGGACGCGGGGCTCGACGCCGACGCCAAGGGCCAGGCCATCGACCGCCTGCGCGCCGGTCTGCCGCCAGAGCTGCAGGACGCCGTACTGCCACAGCTGCAACAGGAACTGCGCCAGCACACCGCGCGCCTGCAGGCCGCAGGCGCCAGCGCCGCGCAGATCCGTCAGATGCGCCAGCAAGTGGTCGGTGCCGAGGCCACCGTCCGCCTGGAGGTGCTGGATAACCATCGGCAGAACTGGCAACGCCGGTTGGACGACTACCTCGTAGCCAAGGCGCGGATCGAGGCTAGCGAAGGGCTCAGCAGTAGCGACCAGCATGCAGCCATCGAGGCGCTGGCAACGGAGCGCTTCGATGAGCGTGAACGTCTGCGCCTGGATGCGGCCGAGCAGCTCGCGACAGCACGCAAGAACGACTGAGCACACCGTCAGCGAGCCATGGCTGGCACCATGGTCCCGATCCGACTCATCGGTTCCAAACCCACTGCATTCCCGCTAGAGTGACATTCGTGTTCGCCTCGCCGATCTTGAGCGACGAGCGAACCGGCAAAAAAGAACAAGAGGCTGCGAGACAACGCACCACTCGAAGGAGTGCCAATGAGCATCCACACCTCGGGATCCTGCCCCAGTGACCTGACTGCCTTCGTTGCGGATCATTTCCCCGAGCGCAACATTCGACCCGACGCGCCCATCGTCCAGTCCTGGTATCGCAGCGTCATGCAACATCGCCTCGATCCACACGGCATCGGCGAAAAGCATGTGCTCACTGCCAGTGAACTGCGTGAACACCAGCGTCTGCATCAGGATTACCTGAGCATCGCCAGCCAAGGCGTCACCGGGCTGGCCAAGCGCGTGGTACCGGCGGGCTTCGCCGTACTGCTCAGCGACGAGCATGGCGTTACCCTCGATACCCGCCTGCCGCTGCAATACGACGTTTACACCCAAGCCGGCCTGATCGTCGGCGCCTGCTGGGATGAGTCCACGGTCGGCACCAACGGTATCGGCACTGCGCTGGCCTCGCGCCAGGCGATGACCATTCACCACCAGGAACACTTCCTGGTCTCCAATTTCCGCCTGAGCTGCTCGGTGGCACCAATCTATGACGCGCAGAACATCCTACGTGGCTGCCTCAATGCCACCTGCCTGAACAGTGCAGGGCCGAAGGAAACGCAATACCTCACCCTGCAACTGGTACTCATGTACGCACGGATGATCGAGAACGCCAGCTTCCGCCAGCGTTATCGCGACCGCATGACGCTCTCGGTGAAATCCCACGACGACATCAGCGACCTGGCCAATGAACAGTTGCTGGCCCTGGACGAACAGGGCCGGATCATCGGCGCCAACCATGCGGCCTTCGTCAGCTACCAGCAGGAACGCCAGATTGACCTGCTCGGCAGCCGCATCGACCAGTTGTTGCCGGCCAGCGTTGACGAACTGCTGAGCCAGAGCAATGGCGGCGCCCGCAGCCTCAACCTGCGCACGCTGCAGGGCGACGCGCCAGTCGGCGTCAGCCTGCGTATCCCGGCCTTGCAGCCACAGACGCGCCCCCGCACGGCACCTGCCGGCAACAGCGAACATCCGGATCTGCAGCGCCTGGGCGGCAGCGATTCACGCCTGCAGGAAGGCGTGCGTCGCCTGCGCAAGGTACTCGACAAGGACATTCCGATCCTCATCACTGGTGAAACCGGCACCGGCAAAGAAGCCTTCGCCCGCGCCATTCACCAGGCCAGCGCACGCGCTCGCGGCCCATTCGTGGCGCTGAACTGTGCGGCGATTCCGGAAAGCCTGATCGAGAGTGAGCTGTTCGGCTATCGCGGCGGCAGTTTCACCGGCGCCAACAAGAAGGGCATGAAGGGCAAGCTGGAGTTGGCCAACGGCGGCACGCTGTTCCTCGACGAGATCGGCGATATGCCAGCGCATCTGCAGACCCGCCTGCTGCGCGTACTGGCCGAGCGCGAAATCTTCCCACTGGGTGCCGAAACGCCGGTACCGCTAGATGTACAGGTGGTTTCGGCAACCCACCAGGATCTGACGCAGATGATCGCCAGCAAGGCGTTTCGGGAGGACCTGTTCTATCGCCTGAATGGCATGCCGCTGGCGCTGCCGGCGCTACGCGAGCGCACCGACCGCATGGAGCTGATCGATGACTTGCTGGCCCGCCATGGTCGTTTTCGCCTCAGCGAGACCGCACGTCAATGCCTGCTCGCCCACCCCTGGCCCGGCAATATCCGTCAGTTGTCCAGCTGTCTGCGCTATGCGGCGGCGCTGGCCGAGAATGGCAGCATCAATGTGGACTGCCTGCCGGCAGAACTGCAGCAGGTCAGCCGCAGCGGCGCGCCGGCGCTGCTGCCCGCCAACCAGTTGGCCAGCCGTGTGGAGAACGACGAAGCCCGTCATTTGCACGCTGCACTGCGCGAGCATCGCTGGAACATCAGCGCGGTGGCCGATGCTTTCGGCGTGGCGCGCTCGACCCTGTACCGCAGGATGAAGAAGTACGGGGTCGTGCAGCCCAACGATCTGTTCTGAGCGCGTGCATGGCTGACGCCTCTACAAGCGCACTAGCTTGCATGTAGTGCCGTAGGAGCGGCTTCAGCCGCGATTGTCGCCGCTAAAGTGCCTCCTACGGATGTCCGCGCCTCGGAACGGCGCTGCACCTGGCGTCCATCCGTCACCGGTGCGCTGCCGTCGAAACAAAGAGGTTCGCGGACAAGTCCTCTCCCACCGGGAAACTGAGCTGCCAGGGGCAACTTGTGGGGGCGGACTTGTCCGCGAAAACTCGTCCCCCCATTCCTACAAAAAAGAGCGGGCCGACGCTACAGCACCGGCCCGCTCAAGCGTCTCTGGTTACTCCTGCGCGTAGATCACATGGGTATGGGTATATTCGTACAGCCCATGCTTGCCATCCGCGCCACCGATGCCGGACTTGCGCGTACCGGCATGGAAGCCCTGCATCGCTTCAAAGTTCTCGCGGTTGATGTAGGTCTCGCCGAAATCCAGCTCACGGCTGGCCTTGAGCGCAGCACTGAGGTTACGGGTGTAGATCGACGAAGTCAGGCCATACTCGCTGTCGTTGGCGCGCACGATGGCCTCGTCGAGGTCATCGACGATCTGGATCGGCAACACCGGACCGAAGATTTCCTTGCGCATGATCTCCATGTCGGTGGCGCAGCCGGCCAGCACGGTCGGCTGGTAGTGAAAGCCCTGGCCCAGATCGGCAACGTTGCCGCCGGTGATCACCTGCGCGCCCTGCCCGACCGCCGTGCGCACCATCTGCGCCACCTTGTCCAGACCGGCCTGATTGATCAGCGGGCCCATGTCCAGATCGGCCTGAGCGGACGGGTCGCCGTAGCGGGTCTCGGCCATCGCCGAGGCGATCTTGTCGATGAACTGATCAGCCACCTTGCGTTCGACGTAGACGCGCTCGGCGCAGTTGCATACCTGCCCGGTGTTGATCACCCGCGAGGCCTTGATGGCGTTGACTGCCAGTTCCAGGTCAGCGTCGGCCAGGACGATGGCCGGCGCCTTGCCGCCCAGCTCCAGGTTGAGCTTGGTGATGTGCGGAGCGGCAGCAGCCATGATCCGCGAGCCGGTACCGACGCTACCGGTGAAGCTGATCAGGTCGACACCGGCATGGCTGGTCAGCGCGCTACCCGCACCTGCACCCGTGCCGCCAACGACGTTGAACACACCAGTAGGCAGGCCAACTTCCGCCACCAGCTTGGCGAACTCGAAGCAGTTGATCGGGGTTTCTTCGCTGGGTTTGATGACGATGGTGTTGCCGGTCAGCAGCGCCGGCGCCATCTTGCGGGCGATGAGGAAGAACGGGAAGTTCCACGGCAGGATGCCGGCCACCACGCCCAACGGCTTGCGCAGCAGGAAGATGTGCTCGCCGGCGCGGTCGCTGGTCAGCACCTCGCCTTCCAGACGACGCGCCCATTCGGCCATGTAGTCGAGGTAATCGGCGGTGAAGTTAACTTCCACCTCAGCCAGCGCCGGTACCTTGCCGCCTTCGCGGGTGATGATCTGCGCCAGGCGCGGCGCATTGGCCCGCACCTTCTCGGCGATACGGCGCAGATAGCCGGCGCGCTCGATGGCCGGTTTGGCAGCCCAGCCTTTCTGCGCCTTGCGCGCGGCGGCGATGGCGCGGTCGACCTGTTCGTTGCTGGCCTCGGGGATACGTGCCAGCAGTTCGGCGGTAGCCGGGTTGCGCACTTCGATCAGCTTGTCGCTGCCGAAGAAGGCGTTGTCGATGTAGTTCTGATAAATGGTGTCGCTCATGGTCGCTCTCGCTATGCGGAGTGGGCGGACGAGCGCATGCCAAACCGGCATGCGCTCGCATGGGTCAGTTGGCGCTGAATTTTTTCCATGCGTCGCCTTCTTCCTGAAGGTCGTGGGCACGCTTGATCAGGTACTGGTGGATCTGATCGACCTGCTTGGCATCGAAGGCCTCGGCGAACGACGGCATGCCGTCCGGCACGCGGCCGCCATAGAGGATGCCGAGGAACATCTGGTGCTGCTCCGGCGCCAGCTTGCGCAGGTCAGGCAGCACGCCACCGCTGACGGCGTGGATACCGTGACACTGCGAGCAGTAGCTGTCGTACAGCTTGCCGCCGGCCTCTACGGTGGCGGCATCGCCGGTCAGCGCCGGTGGCTTCGGTGCGTCGGCCAGCGGTGCCGGCTCCTGCAGCTTGGCGGTGCCTCCGAGCTTGTAGGTCAGCACCTGGGCGTAAGGCTGTACCCCGGCACGCAGCGACAGGGCACCGGCGAAGGTGGAAAAGGCCCCGCCCCAACCGGCCATGAAGGTCACGTATTGCTCACCGTCCACTGAGTAGGTGATCGGCGCGGCCATCACGCCACTGGCGGCGGGTTGCTCCCAGAGCTTCTTGCCATCCTCGGCGGCGTAGGCGATCACCCGGCCATCGGCGCTACCCTCGAACACCAGGTTGCCGGCGGTACTCAGCGTGCCGCCGTTGAAGATGGTGATGTAGGGCACTTCCCAAGCAGCTTTCTGCTTCACCGGATCCCAGGCGATCAGCTTGCCGGACCAGGTCTTGGCCATCTCCAGCAGGCCGTCCGGGCCTTCCGGCATCATGCCGGTGCGCAGGCCGAGCTGGTACATGCTCTTGAACGGGTTACGCGCCGGCGCCTCCGGGATGTGCTCGTAGTAGGCGGACATGATGTGCGCCGGAATGTAGACCAGGCCAGTCTTGGGGTTGAACGACATCGGGTGCCAGTCATGTGCGCCCCAGAACGCCGGGGTGACCAGCTTGCGCTTGCCGTCCTTCCAGTAGGCGGCGGCCTCGTCGTCGACGATGGGCCGGCCGGTCTTCATGTCGATGCCCCTGGCCCAGTTCACCGGCACGATGTTCTCGGCCGACAGCAGCTCGCCGGTGGCGCGGTCGATGACGTAGAAGAAGCCGTTCTTCGGTGCCTGCATCAGCACCTTGCGCTGCTTGCCGTCGATTTCCAGCTCGGCAAGGATCATGTGCTGCGTGGCAGTGAAGTCCCAGGCGTCGCCCGGTGTGGTCTGGTAGTGCCAGGCGTACTCGCCGGTGTCGGCATCGATGGCGACGATGGACGACAGGAACAAGTTGTCGCCCTTGGCCTGGCTGCGCCATTTCGGATCCCACAGCGAGCCGTTGCCGACGCCGATATAGAGCAGGTTCAGCTCCGGGTCGAAGGCGAAGGAGTCCCACGCGGTACCGCCACCGCCCTGCTCGGCGAAGGCATCGCCGTACCAGGTCTTGGCGGCGATCTCCATGGCCTTGTCTTCCGGCGGCAGTTTGGGATCACCCGGCACGGTGTAGAAGCGCCAGGCCTGCTTGCCACTCTCGGCATCATAGGCGGTGACGTAACCGCGCACGCCGAACTCGGCGCCGCCGTTGCCGATGATGACCTTGCCATTGACCACGCGCGGCGCGCCAGTGATGGTGTAGCTGCGCTTGTGATCGGCACGGGTGTCGACCGACCAGGCAAGTTGGCCTGTCTTGGCATCGATAGCCTCCAGTCGGCCGTCTAGCACGCCAACGTAGACCTTGCCCTTCCACACCGCCACGCCACGGTTGACCGCGTCGCAGCAGGCCTCACCAGCGCGGTTGCGATCGGATTTCGGGTCGTATTTCCACAGCAGCTTGCCGTTGCGCGCATCCAGCGCGTAGACCACCGAGAACGGCCCGGTGGTGTACATCACACCATCGACGACGATGGGCGTGGCTTCCACGCCGCGGTCGATGTCCAGCTTGTAGCTCCAGGCCAGGCCGAGCTGCTCGACGTTCTGCTGGGTGATCTGCTCCAGCGGGCTGTAGCGCTGTTCGTCATAGGTACGCCCGTGGCTCATCCAGTTACCGGGTTCCTGGTCGGCGGCGATGATGCGCTTGCCATCAACATCCGCAGCCTGAGCAGCACTGGCCAGCAGTAGCGCGGCGAGCATAGCGGTACGGGGAAGACGCAGGGTGGGTTGCCAGTCGAGAGTCGAGCGGGCGATAGGCATGTTCAGGCCAATCGAACTCATGGTTTTTCTCCAGTTCTTGTTGTGACCGCGAACTTGATATCGCGGCTTGCAACTGCTGGAGCAACGCCTGTGCCAGTGATAACGAGAACAGCCAGAGCCCTGAACTTGCGGGCCTTGCCGTTATTCACCGCTTAATCTAGCGTGCGGATGCAATGCAACACCTGTAGCGTTTTCCGAAACAACTGTTGCACTGGCGCTACAACTTCGTCACACACTTTGCGCAACAGTCTGCAAATAAATTCATCCGTTTGCGCAATAGCCGCAAAGCGCTTGCCTGCTAACCTGCGAGCCTCAAGACAGAGGGCTCGAAACCTTCAGAAGGGCACAGGCAAAGGCCGGCGCCCCAAAAACCGGCACCAAAGTACAAGACGCAGGAAACCTTATAAGCATGGCCGTCTGGCAATATTTACTGCACAACTTTCGGCACTGTGCTTATTGCCCCGCAAGTTTCAAGCAAACCTGGCACGACCTATGGATATGAGTGAGTCTGGCGAGTATTCGCGCGCCAGCAAGCGGCCATTCTTGCGGCCGCAACCAACAAGAAGAAGCTGAAAAGGATTGGTGCCATGCGTTTCAAGCTGACCTACATCGCCCTGCTGCCGGGCCTGACACTAGCCGAACAGACGCCTTATCAGATCGACGAACTGGTGATCACCGGCAGCCGATACGAAGCCACCGGCTGGCAACTGCCCTTTTCCGTCAACCGTATCGATGCCGAACAGGCCACACTGGGCAAGCCCGGTGTCAACCTGTCCGAGGCGCTCGGCAGCGTGCCCGGGCTGGTGGTGCAGAACCGTCAGAACTACGCGCAAGACCTGCAGATCTCCTCACGCGGTTTCGGTGCCCGTTCGGCCTTCGGCATTCGCGGCATCAAGTTGCTAGCCGATGGCGTGCCGCTGTCCAACCCTGACGGCCAGGGCCAGGCAGCGACCTTCGACATCGACACCCTGGAGCGCATCGAGGTGCTGCGCGGGCCGTTCGCCAGCGTTTACGGCAGCAATTCCGGCGGAGTGATCCAGCTGTTCTCGCGTGATGGCGAAGGCGCGCCCAAGGTATCGGTCGACAGCTCACAGGCCGCCTACGGCACCAGCCGTACCCGCATCGCGGCCGAGGGCGGCAACGACAAGGCCGGCTTCATCATCAACCGCTCGCACTTCGAGACCGACGGCTACCGCGACCACAGCGGCGCCATTCTCGACAAGACCTTCGCCAAGTTGACGCTGTACCCGGACGATGTCAGCAAGCTGAGCCTGAGCGTCAGCGAGCTGGATCAGAATGACACCCAGGATCCGCAAGGCCTGACCTGGGCTCAGGTGCAGAGCGACCGCCGCGCGGCGGCGCCCAGCGCCTTGCAGTTCGATACGCGCAAGACCATCGATCATCGCCAGTTAGCACTCAACTACGAACGCAGCTTCGCCGCCGGCACCTGGCAAAGCACGCTCTACAGCGGCACGCGACGGGTGATTCAGTACCAGTCGATCCCCGTGGTCGTGCAGAATCCGGCTTCGCAATCAGGCGGCGTGATCGATTTCGAGCGCCGCTTCCACGGCATCGGCAACCGCTGGATTCAATCCTTCGACCTGGGCAGTAGCCTGCTGACGGTTACGACAGGGCTGGATTACGACTATTCACGTGACGATCGGCAGGGCTTCGAAAACTTCGTCGGCACCACGCTCGGCGTGAAAGGCAACCTGCGCCGTGACGAACGCAACGAGGTCACCAGTCTGTCACCCTACGTCCAGGCCGCCTGGCAATTGGGCAAGCTCGATCTTCAGGCCGGCCTGCGCCACAGCCAGGTGGCGTTCGAGGTGGACGACCGTTTTCTGAGCAATGGCGACGACAGCGGCTCGGTCACCTACCGCGAACTGACGCCGACCCTGGGCGCCAGTTACGCCCTGCTGCCCGATCTCAACCTCTACGCCAGCTGGGGCAAGGGCGTGGAGACGCCGACGCTCAACGAGCTGTCCTACTCCGGCCCCGACAACAGCTTCGGCTTCGACCTGAAACCGGCCAGCAGCGAACAGATTGAAGTGGGCCTCAAGGCGCGCCTGGCCGAGGCGACCCGCCTGCAATTGGCGCTGTTCCAGATCGATACCGAAGACGAGCTGGTGGTCGAATCCGCCAGCGGCGGCCGTTCACGCTTCCAGAACGCTGCACAAACGCGCCGTCGCGGCGTCGAGCTGGCGTTGGAAAGCCACCTGAGCGAAACCCTGCGCGCCAGCCTCGCCTATACGCAGATCGAGGCCACCTACAGCAAGGACTTCACCAGCAACGGCCGCCTGATCGAATCGGGCAACAAGCTGCCGGGCATTCCAGCGCGCACACTGTATGGCGAACTGGCCTGGCAACCGCTGGGCTGGTTCAGCACCACCATCGAAGGCCTGTACCGCAGCCAGCTCTACGTCGAGGACAGCAACACCGCCAAGGCGGCGCCCAGCTACGCCCTGTTCAACTGGCAGGCACGCTTCGAGCAGAAGGCCGGCGCACTGACCTTCAATCAGGTGCTGCGTATCGACAACCTGCTGGATCGTGAATACATCGGCTCGGTGATCGTGGGCGATGGCAACGGCCGCTATTACGAACCTGGCCCGGAACGCGCCTGGTACGTCGGCGCAGGCGTGCAGTACCAGTTTGATTAAGGGACACGCTGTTGTAGGAGCTTCAGCGGCGAGCTTTTGCCTCGCCTTGGGCACCTCCCACGCGCCCCATCACAAGCTCCGCGCAATCACCATCCGCTGCACATCGCTGGTGCCTTCGTAGATCTGGCACACACGCACGTCACGGTAGATGCGCTCGACCGGGAAGTCCTTGAGGTAGCCGTAACCACCGAGGGTCTGGATCGCTGCCGAGCACACCCGCTCGGCCATCTCCGAGGCGAACAGCTTGGCCATCGACGCTTCGGTCAAACAGGGCTGACCCGCTTCGCGCAGGTTGGCGGCGTGATGCACCATCTGCCGCGCCACGGCAATCTGTGTGGCCATATCGGCCAGGCGAAAGGCTACTGCCTGGTGCTCGATGATCGGTTTGCCGAAGGTCACCCGCTCATGGGCGTAATCACGCGCCGCCTCGAACGCGGCGCGGGCCATGCCCACCGCTTGTGCGGCGATGCCGATGCGCCCGCCTTCGAGGTTGGCCAGGGCGATACGATAGCCCTCGCCCTCCTCACCCAGGCGCAGATCGGCCGGGATACGCACGCCGTCGAGCTGGATCTGGCAGGTGTCGGAGGCATGCTGGCCCAGCTTGTCCTCCACCCGTACCACTGAGAAACCCGGCGTATCGGTCGGCACGATAAAGGCACTGATGCCCTTCTTGCCTGCCTGCGGGTCGGTGACGGCAAAGACGATGACCATGCCGGCATGGTTGCCGGACGTGATGAACTGCTTGGCGCCATCGAGCACATAGTGATCGCCATCACGCCGCGCACGAGTGCGCAGGTCGCTGGCATCGGAGCCGGCCTGCGGCTCGGTCAGGGCGAAGGCACCCAGCATGCTGCCCTCGGCCAGCGGGCGGAGAAAGCGCTGTTTCTGCGCCTCGCTGCCGTACTTCAGAATCGGCATGCAGCCCACCGAGTTGTGCACGCTCATGATGGTGGAACAGGCGCCATCGCCCGCGGCGATCTCCTCAAGTGCCATGGCATAGGCCAGGTTACTGGTCTCGGCGCCGCCCCATTGCTGCGGCACCAGCATGCCCATAAAACCAAGCGAGCCCATCTCGGCGATGGCCTCGGCCGGGAAACGATGTTCGCGATCCCAGTCGGCGGCGAACGGTTTCAGCCGTTCCTGAGCGAACTGGCGAGCCATGTCGCGGATAAGGATTTCTTCTTCAGTGGGCAGCATGGCTGGCTCCGGTGATGCGGTTCGATCAATCCGTGGGAGGCGCTTCAGCGGCGACAGTCGCGGCTCAAGCCCCTCCCACAGGTCAGGTACGTAGATAGTCAGTACAACTCGATGGCCACGGCAGTAGCCTCACCGCCGCCGATGCACACGGAAGCAACCCCACGCTTGAGCCCACGCTGTTTCAGCGCCGCCAGCAGGGTCACCAGAATGCGCGCACCGGACGCGCCGATGGGATGCCCCAGGGCACAGGCACCGCCATGCACATTGAGCTTGTCGTGAGCGATGCCCAATTCACGCATGGCCACCATCGGCACCACGGCGAACGCCTCGTTGATCTCGAACAGATCGACCGCTTCCAGGGCCCACTCGGTACGCGCCAGCAAGCGCTGGATCGCTGCCACCGGCGCGGTGGTGAACAGATTGGGCGCATGCGCGTGGCCGGCATGGCCGACGATGCGTGCCAGCGGCGCAAGGCCGCGTTGCTGAGCCTGAGACAGACGCATCAACAGCAGCGCTGCGGCTCCATCGGAAATGGAGCTGGCATTGGCCGCCGTCACCGTACCGCCCTCGCGGAACGCCGGCTTCAGGCCTGGAATCTTGTCCGGACGGGCCTTGGGCGGCTGCTCGTCGTTATCCACCAGGCGCCGATCACGCCCCTGCGGTGCTTCCACGGCGACGATCTCGCTGGCGAAGCTGCCATCCGCAATCGCCTGCTGAGCACGACGCAGCGACTCCAAGGCGTAGGCATCCTGCTCCTCGCGGCTGAAGCGATACTGCTGCGCGCAGTCCTCGGCGAATGTGCCCATCAGCCGGCCACGCTCGTAGGCGTCCTCCAGGCCGTCGAGGAACATGTGATCGAGCACCTGGCCATGGCCCATGCGATAGCCGCTGCGGGCACGGGCCAGCAGATACGGCGCGTTGGACATGCTCTCCATACCACCGGCCACCAACACATCGGCACTGCCGGCGAGCAACTGGTCATGACCGAGCATCAGCGCCTGCATGCCCGAGCCGCACATCTTGTTCAGCGTGGTGCACTGCACCGCCTGGCTCAGGCCTGCCCCCAAAGCAGCCTGACGCGCCGGCGCCTGGCCCTGGCCGGCCTGCAGCACGCAGCCCATCAGCACGGTATCCACCGCCTCGGCAGCAAGGCCGGCACGCTCCAGAGTCGCGCGAATCGCTGCGGCGCCCAGCTCAGCCGCCGTAAGGCCGGCCAGATCACCGAGAAAACCGCCCATGGGCGTGCGCGCGGCACTGACGATGACGACGGGATCGAGTTGTTGATTCATGTGTTTCACCTTCAATTTCGTAGCCCGGATGCAATCCGGGAAATCTGTATGAGTGCTTCCCGAATTACATCCGGGCTACCGTTACTTCGCCGCCATACGCAGCGCGCCATCGAGGCGGATCACCTCGCCGTTGAGCATCGCGTTCTCGACGATATGCCGCACCAGCGCGGCGTATTCGTCGGGTCGCCCCAGGCGCGGCGGGAACGGCACGTTAGCCGCGAGAGAATCACGCACTTCCTGCGGCATGCCGGCCATCATCGGCGTCTCGAACACGCCGGGGGCAACGCACATCACGCGGATACCGGAACGTGCCAGATCACGCGCCGCCGGCAGCGTCAGTGCCGCCACTCCGCCCTTGGACGCGGCATAGGCGGCCTGGCCCATCTGTCCGTCGAACGCTGCTACCGAGGCGGTATTGATAATGACCCCGCGCTCACCGCCAGCGTTCGGCGTGTTCTGTGCCATGGCCTCGGCGGCCAGACGCAGCAGGTTGAAGCTGCCGATCAGGTTGACTTCGACCGTACGCCGGAAGCTATCCAGGCCATGAGCGCCGTTGCGCCCCAGCACCTTCTCGGCCGGCGCGATCCCGGCGCAATTGACCAACCCATGCAGGGCGCCGAATGCCTCCAACACCTGCGCCACGGCTACCCGGCCGTCTTCTTCACGGGTGATATCAGCGCGTACGAAGCGCGCGGCATCGCCCAGTTCTGCAACGGCCTGCTGACCGGCCTGATCGTTGATATCCAGCAGCACCACCTGGCCGCCCTGCCCGACCAGTTCACGGGCCGTGGCCAGCCCCAGGCCGGAGGCGCCACCGCTGATCAGGAATACGCTGTGTTCGATGTGCATGATGAAAACTCCTCGATCAGTGACTGGCGGCCGCCTGGGCCTTGGCGACTTCCTGATTGCGCAGGAGGAAGCGCTGGATCTTGCCGCTCGGGGTCTTGGGCAGTTCGCTGACGAACTCGATCTCGCGCGGATAGGCATGGGCCGACAGGCGCTTGCGCACGTACTGCTGCAGCGCCTCGGCCAGAGCATCGTCGGCCGCATGGCCGGCGTGCAGCACGACAAAGGCCTTGACCCGCTCGGTACGCTCCGGGTCGGGCTTGCCAATCACCGCCGCCTCGACGACCGCCGGATGCTCGATCAATGCGCTCTCCACGTCGAAGGGGCCGACGCGGTAGCCGGAGGTGGTGATCACGTCATCGGCACGACCGACGAAGCTGATGCTGCCGTCCTCGTTGAGCTCCACCGTATCGCCACTCAGGTAGTAGTCGCCGACGAAGGCTTTGGTCGCCATGCCGCGATAGCCGGGAAACCAGAAAAGCGGCGAGCGCGACCGATCCAACGCCAGGATGCCGGGTTGCCCAGCAGGCAACTCACGCTGCTGCTCATCCAGCACCACCACGCGATGACCAGGCATGGCGAAACCAGCAGCGCCCAGGCGCACCGGGTGCTGCAGCGCATGGTGGTTGCACAGCACCATGCCCAGCTCGGTCTGCCCATAATGGTCATGGATGGTGCAGCCAAGGCCCTCGGCAAACCAGCGGATCACCTCCGGCGTCAGCGGCTCGCCGGCACTGCTCACCGCGCGCAAACGCCCCTTGATAGCCGCCTCCACCTCGTCACGCGCGGCCAGCAGCAGGCGGAAGGCCGTGGGTGAGCCGGCCAGGTTGGTGATGCCGTATTCACGGATCACCCGGCAGGTGCTCTCCACACTGAACGCCCCCTCATAAAAGGTGGTGGCATGCCCCAGCGCCAGCGGGCCGGTGACAGCGTAGTACAGCCCATAGGCCCAGCCGGGATCGGCCAGGTTCCAGAAGCGATCCTGCGGGCGCAGATCCACCGCTTCACGCATGTAACTGACGAAGGCGACGATGGCCCTGAGCGGTACTTGCAGCGGCTTGGCCAGCCCGGTGGTGCCGGAGGTGAACATCAACAGGAAGGGATCGTCGGCCCGGCGCATCACCGGCTCGAAGCCATCCGACTGCCGCTCCAGCTCAGCCCAGAAGTCTTCACCCACCACCAGCGCCGGCGGTGCCTGCTCCACCTCATCCAGCTTGACGCGGTTGAGCAGGTCGGTGACCACCAGCTTCGAGCCAGCCGTGTGCACCCGATGCTCGATGGCCTTGGGGCCGAAGGCAGTGAACAGTGGCTGATAAATGGCCCCGGCCCGCCAGGTACCGAGAATGGTGATCAGCAGCTCCGGGGTACGCGGCAGGATGCCCGACACACAATCGCCAGCGCCGATGCCCCGGCTGGCCAGCAGGTTGGCGAAGCGCGCCGAGGCAGCCTGTAATTGCTCGAATGTCCAGGTGGCACGCTCGCCATTGCGCCCCTCCCAGATCAGCGCCGTACGGCTATTGCCGACATGGCGGTCGCAGCATTCGACACAGGCGTTGAGGGCATCGAGACGGCCGGCCAGGGTATTGGCGACGGCCACGTCGAAATCGAACTCGCGGGCAGCGGTGAAGTAATCGCGCATCGGGGTGATCTCCCGGATTGTTCTTATTGGATGCGCAGATAGTTACCCCGAGCCAACCCGTCGGCAATGTCGAAAGGTTTCAACCTGCCTGAGCGGAAATGACAAATCCCCTCGGTCAGGCGTGCTCGGCGTGGATCAAGGCGCGGTACTGGCCCGGCGTCGAGCCTGTCCACTTCTTGAAGGCCTTGTAGAAGGCACTGCTGTCGGCAAAGCCCAGCTCGCAAGCCAGGTCAGTGAAATTGCTCTCGTCATTGTTCAGGCTGGCAATGGCCAGATCACGCCGCACCTGATCCTTGAGCCCCTGGTAGGACTGCCCGTGCAGCGACAGCTTGCGCCGCAGGGTCGAGGGCGCGATGTGGAAATGCGCGGCCAGCGCTTCCACATCCGGCCACTGCGCAGGACTGAGGCCGCGCAAATGCGCCTTGACGCGTGCGCCCAGGCTTTGCGGGTCGCGATAGCGCACCAGGATATTGCCCGGCGCCCCGGCAAGAAAGCGCTTGAGCTCATGCGGGCTGCGCCGGATCGGCACCTGCAGGCTGTCGGCATTGAACAACAGACGGCTCTGCCCGCGGGCGAACTGCAGGTTGCGGGTGAACATCACCTGATAGTCCTCGATGTAATCCGGTTGCGGGCAACGTAGCTGTATGCCCAGCACATCGATGCGCCGCCCGGCCAGCCAGCAGCTCAAACCATGGATGATCAGCCACAGGGTGAAATAGCCGAAGGCGCGGCAGGCCTGCCCTGGCGCCTCGTCGATGACGATGGCGGCCAGGCCATCGCGCACCTCCAGCCTCGGACTGAAATCATCGAAGACCAGGTGCAGGAAGCGCAGCGCCCCTTGCAAGGCGGCGCCCAGGGTGGGCTCCTTCGCTGCAGCGCGGGCCATATAGGCGAAGCTGCCCACCTTCATCCGCCGCCGGTTCATGCCGAAGAATTCATCGTCCATCAGCCGGGCGATGGCCAGCCAGAGCTGACCATAAGCCTCGGACGACACCCTGGCGTCGGGCTGGCTCAGCAGGTCGGCGTCAATGCCGGCCTCGGCCAGCAATGCCGACTCGTCGACGCCTTGTCGGCGCAGCTCGCAAAGCGCCTCGAGCACCAGGCGTATGGAAATCGTGCCTTTTTCAGCGGACGCGCCTGCCATGAGTTCCCTTGTTCGTGGCTGCCGACAAGAGCGGCATTCTAGAGGCTTTGCCGTAGCGCTTGTCCAGCCGAGCTGCTCGCTGCCGGCGGCAGCGACGTTGACAGCCTGCAAAAGCCAACTTAACGTTTACGTAAAGGTAAACAACAAGAACATCGCCATGCCCACCACCTACAGCATCTCCGACCTGGCTCGTGAACTGGACGTGACCCCTCGCGCCATCCGCTTCTACGAGGAACAAGGCATGCTCGCCCCCGAGCGACGCGGCCAGGAACGCATCTATCACCCCAAGGATCTGGTGACCCTGAAACTCATCCTGCGCGGCAAGCGCATCGGCTTCTCCCTGGCCGAATGCAAGGAGCTGATCGATCTCTACGACCCCAGCAGCGGCAATCACAAGCAGCTCAATACCTTCCTCACCAAGATCGCCGAACGCCGCCAGCAACTTGAACAACAGTTGCTGGACATCCAGCAGATGCAACTGGAACTGGATACCGCCGAGGAACGCTGCCTCGCAGCCCTCGCCGAAACCACCGCCTAATCGCCCCACTACAAGAACAATCGCAGGTGACCCATGAGCTACCCCACCCTCAACTTCGGCCTCGGCGAAACCCTCGACATGCTGCGCGACGCGGTGCACCAGTTCGCCCAGAACGAGCTGGCGCCGCGCGCCGCGCAGATCGACCGCGACAACGAGTTCCCCATGGACATGTGGCGCAAGTTCGGCGACATGGGCCTGCTCGGCATAACGGTCAAGGAAGAGTACGGCGGCACCGACATGGGCTATCTGGCGCATGTGCTGGCCATGGAGGAAATCAGCCGCGCCTCGGCCTCGGTGGGCCTGTCCTACGGTGCGCACTCCAACCTCTGCGTCAACCAGATCCACAAGAACGGCAGCGAGGCGCAGAAGCAGAAATATTTGCCCAAGCTGTGTTCCGGCGAGCATATCGGCGCTCTGGCCATGAGCGAGCCCAACGCTGGCTCCGACGTGGTGTCGATGAAGCTGCGTGCGGAAAAGCGCGGCGACCGCTACGTGCTCAACGGCAACAAGATGTGGATCACCAACGGCCCGGACGCCCACACCTACGTGATCTACGCCAAGACCGACATCAACGCCGGCTCGCGCGGCATGACCGCCTTTATCGTCGAGCGCGACTTCAAGGGTTTCTCCCGCCACCAGAAGCTGGACAAGCTGGGCATGCGCGGCTCCAACACCTGCGAACTGCTGTTCGAAGACTGCGAAGTGCCGGAAGAGAATATCTTAGGCGTCGAGGGCGGTGGCGTGCGCGTGCTGATGAGCGGCCTGGACTACGAGCGCACTGTGCTCTCCGGCGGCCCCACCGGGATCATGAGCGCCTGCATGGACGTGGTGCTGCCCTACGTGCACGAGCGCCAGCAGTTCAAGCAGTCCATCGGCGAATTCCAGCTGGTACAGGGCAAGCTGGCCGACATGTACGCCGGCATGAACGCCTCCAAGTCCTACCTGTACAACGTCGCCAAGGCCTGCGACCGCGGCGAGGAATCACGCAAGGACGCGGCCGCGGTGATTCTCTACACCGCCGAGATGGCCACCAAGATGGCCCTGGATACCATCCAGTTGCTCGGTGGCAACGGCTACACCAATGAATACCCGGCCGGGCGCCTGCTGCGTGACGCCAAGCTCTACGAGATCGGCGCCGGCACCAGCGAAATCCGCCGCATGCTGATCGGCCGCGAGCTGTTCAATGAGACCAAATAACGCACGGACAGTCCCCTCTCCCACTTGTGGGAGAGGTTAGGGAGAGGGGCTCTGAGTCGCCTGCACCGCCCTCTCCCCCGGCCCCTCTCCCGCAAGCGGGCAGAGGGGAGATAAATCAAAATCGGAGCGCGCCTAATGGCCATCCTGCACACCCAGATCAACACCCGCTCGCCGGAGTTCGCCGCCAACCAGGCGGTCATGCTCGCCCAGGTGGACGAACTGCGCGCCCTGCTCGCCCGCATCCATGAAGGCGGTGGCGCCAAGGCGCAGGAGCGCCACACCTCGCGCGGCAAGCTGCTGCCACGTGAGCGCCTCAACCGCCTGCTCGATGCTGGCTCGCCCTTTCTCGAAATCGGCCAGCTCGCCGCCCATGAGGTGTACGGCGAAGACGTACCGGCAGCCGGAGTGATCGCCGGTATCGGCCGCGTCGAAGGCGTCGAGTGCATGATCGTGGCCAACGACGCCACGGTAAAAGGCGGCAGCTACTACCCGCTGACGGTGAAGAAGCACCTGCGCGCCCAGGCCATCGCCCGCGAAAACCGCCTGCCGTGCATCTATCTGGTGGACTCCGGTGGCGCCAACCTGCCGCGCCAGGACGAGGTCTTCCCGGATCGCGAGCACTTCGGCCGCATCTTCTTCAACCAGGCCAATATGAGCGCGCTGGGCATTCCGCAGATCGCTGTGGTGATGGGCTCCTGCACCGCGGGCGGCGCCTACGTGCCGGCTATGAGCGATGAAACCATCATGGTGCGCGAACAGGCCACCATCTTCCTCGCCGGCCCGCCGCTGGTGAAGGCCGCCACCGGCGAAGTGGTGACCGCCGAAGAACTGGGCGGCGCCGACGTGCACTGCAAGACCAGCGGCGTGGCCGACCACTATGCCGAGGACGACGAACATGCCCTGGCCCTGGCTCGGCGCTGCATTGCCAACCTCAACTGGCGCAAGCTCGGCCAGCTCGACAGCCGCGCCCCCATCGCACCGCGCTACCCCGCCGAGGAGCTGTACGGGGTGATCCCGGCTGACGCCAAGCAGCCGTTCGATGTGCGCGAGGTGATCGCGCGGATCGTCGACGACTCGCAACTGGATGAATTCAAGGCGCTGTTCGGCACCACCCTGGTCTGCGGTTTCGCCCGCATCAACGGCTATCCGGTGGCGATCCTGGCGAACAACGGCATTCTGTTCGCCGAAGCCGCACAGAAAGGTGCGCACTTCGTTGAGCTGACCTGCCAGCGCGGCATTCCGCTGCTGTTTTTGCAGAACATCACCGGTTTCATGGTCGGCAAGAAGTACGAGGAAGCCGGCATCGCCAAGCACGGCGCCAAGCTGGTCACCGCCGTGGCCTGTGCCCAGGTGCCGAAATTCACCGTAATCATCGGCGGCAGCTTCGGCGCCGGCAACTACGGCATGTGTGGTCGAGCCTATGATCCACGCTTTCTGTGGATGTGGCCCAACGCGCGCATCGGCGTGATGGGCGCGCAACAGGCCGCCGGCGTACTGGTGCAGGTCAAGCGCGAACAGGCGCAACGCGCCGGTCAGCCCTACTCCGACGAGGACGAACAGCGCTTGAAGCAACCCATCGTCGAGCAATACGAGCAACAGGCACACGCCTTCTACTCCAGCGCCCGGCTGTGGGACGACGGCGTGATCGACCCGGCGCAGACCCGCGAGGTGCTGGCCCTGGCCCTGTCCGCCAGCCTCAACGCCCCCATCGAGCCGACCCGTTTCGGGGTGTTCCGTATGTGATCCCCTGTAGGAGCGGCTTCAGCCGCGAATCCTGGCACGCTGATCGCGGCTCAAGCCGCTCCTACCCAGCCTTTCGAGCCTGACACCATGACCGACTTCACCACCGTACAGCTTGAGAAAGACCCGCGCGGCTTCGCCACTCTGTGGCTGAACCGCCCGGAAAAGAACAACGCCTTCAACGCCGAGATGATCCGCGAGCTGATCCTCGCCCTCGACGCCGTCGGTGAAGACAAGAGCCTGCGTTTTCTCCTGCTGCGTGGCCGTGGCAAGCACTTCTCCGCCGGCGCCGACCTGGCCTGGATGCAGCACGCGGCCACCCTGGATTACAACGCCAACCTGAATGACGCCCGCGAACTGGCCGAGCTGATGTACAACCTGCACGGCCTGAAGATCCCCACACTGGCCGTGGTGCAAGGCGCCGCCTTCGGTGGCGCGGTGGGCCTGGCCAGTTGCTGCGACATGGCCATTGGCGCCGAAGACGCACTGTTCTCGCTGTCCGAGGTGCGTATCGGCCTGGCGCCAGCGGTGATCAGCCCCTTCGTCGTGCAAGCCATCGGCGAGCGCGCCGCCAAGCGCTACGCGCTGACTGCCGAGCGTTTCGACGGCAAGCGCGCCCGCGAGCTGGGCCTGCTCGCCGAATGCTTCCCATCTGATGAGCTGGACGTTCAGGTCGAAGCCTGGGTGGCCAACCTGTTGCAAAACAGCCCGCAGGCCATGCGCGCCAGCAAGGATCTGCTGCGCGAAGTCGGCAGCGGCGAGCTGACCCCAGCCCTGCGCCGCTACACCGAGAACGCCATCGCCCGTCTGCGCGTCAGCGCCGAGGGCCAGGAAGGCCTGCGCGCATTCCTGGAAAAACGCCAACCCACCTGGCAGGAGCCATTCGCATGATCGACACCCTGCTGGTCGCCAACCGTGGCGAAATCGCCTGCCGTGTGATGCGCACGGCCAAGGCCATGGGCATTCGCACTGTCGCCGTGCACAGCGCCATCGATGCCCATGCACGGCATGTGCGCGAAGCCGACATCGCGGTGAACCTCGGCGGCGCCAAACCTGGCGAAAGCTACCTGCTGATCGACAAGATCATCGCCGCCGCCAAGGCCAGCGGCGCGCAGGCCATTCACCCCGGCTACGGTTTTCTCTCGGAAAACGCCGGTTTCGCCCGCGCCATCGAGCAGGCCGGATTGATCTTCCTCGGCCCACCCGCCTCGGCCATCGAGGCCATGGGCAGCAAGTCAGCAGCCAAGTCGCTGATGGAGGCAGCCGGCGTACCGCTGGTGCCCGGCTATCACGGCGAAGCGCAGGATCTCGACACCTTCCGCGAAGCCGCCGCGCGCATCGGCTATCCAGTGCTGCTCAAGGCTGCCGCTGGCGGCGGTGGCAAGGGCATGAAGGTCGCCGAATCGGAAACGCAGCTCGCCGAGACGCTGGAATCGGCGCAGCGCGAAGCGCAGTCGGCCTTCGGCGACTCGCGCATGCTGGTGGAAAAGTACGTGCTCAAGCCACGCCACGTAGAGATCCAGGTATTCGCCGACCAGCACGGCAACTGCCTGTATCTCAACGAGCGCGACTGCTCGATCCAGCGTCGCCACCAGAAGGTGGTCGAAGAAGCGCCAGCACCGGGCCTGAGCCCCGAGCTGCGCCGCGCCATGGGTGAAGCAGCGGTCAAGTCGGCGCAGGCCATCGGCTATGTAGGCGCCGGCACGGTGGAGTTTCTGCTCGACGAGCGTGGCGACTTCTTCTTCATGGAGATGAACACCCGTCTGCAGGTCGAGCATCCGGTCACCGAGGCCATCACCGGGCTCGATCTGGTGGCTTGGCAGATTCGCGTCGCCCGTGGCGAGCCGCTGCCGCTGACTCAACAGCAGATTCCGCTCAACGGACACGCCATCGAGGTACGGCTGTACGCCGAAGACCCGGATCACGATTTCCTCCCCGCCACCGGTACGCTGGCCCTCTATCGCGAATCAGCCAGCGGCGACGGCCGCCGTGTCGACAGCGGCGTGACCGAGGGCGACAGCGTATCGCCCTTCTACGACCCGATGCTGGGCAAGCTGATCGCCTGGGGCGATGACCGTGAACAGGCGCGCCTGCGCCTGCTGGCCATGCTCGACGACACCCTGGTCGGCGGCGTGAAGACCAACCTGGCCTTCCTACGCCGCATCCTCGCCCACCCGGCATTCGCCGCCTGCGAACTGGATACCGGCTTTATCCCGCGTCATCAGCAGCAGTTGCTGCCCGCACCAAGCGAGTTGCCGCAGGCCTTCTGGCAACTGGCAGCCGATGCCTGGGTACAGAGCGAGACGCCGCTAGAGCGCGACGACGACCCGCATTCGCCCTGGTCAACCCGCAGTGGTTGGCGCTCCGGCGGTGCTGCAGAAATCGACCTGCACCTGAGCTGCCAGGGCGAGAACCGCAAGGTGCGAGCGAGCAACCGGGCGTGCTTGCAGGGCGAAGCGCTGTTGGCAGAGATCGACGGCACGCGCCAGCGTCTGATCGCCACTCGCCGTGGCGACACCCTCTACCTGCAGTGGCAAGGAGAGCTGCACGCGATTACCCGTTTCGACCCCATTGCCGCCGTAGAAGCCAGCCATGGCGAGCATGGCGGCCTGAGCGCCCCCATGAACGGCAGCATCGTCCGTGTGCTGGTCGAAGCAGGTCAGACGGTCGAGGCCGGCACCGCGCTGGTGGTGCTGGAGGCGATGAAGATGGAGCACAGCATCCGCGCGCCCGAGGCAGGTACGGTCAAGGCGCTGTATTGCCGCGAAGGGGAAATGGTCAGCGAAGGCACGGTGCTGGTGGAGTTAGAACCGTAGGGCGGGTGCAACCCGCCAGATCGTGTTGGCGGGTTGCACCCGCCCTACGACGCCGTGCCGCAGACGGCGCACCCTACGATGAATAAGAGGACAACCGATGAACCTGCCCACATCCGTACGCCTGGTCGAGGTCGGCCCGCGCGATGGCCTGCAGAACGAGAAACAACCGATCAGCGTCGCCGACAAGGTGCGTCTGGTCGACGACCTCACCGCCGCCGGCCTGAGCTATGTGGAAGTGGGCAGTTTCGTGTCGCCCAAGTGGGTGCCGCAGATGGCCGGCAGCGCCGAAGTCTTCGCCGGCATCGAGCGTAAGCCGGGCGTCACCTACGCCGCCCTGACCCCCAACCTGAAAGGCTTCGAGGCCGCACTGGAAGCCAAGGTCGAGGAAGTGGCGGTGTTCGCCGCCGCCAGCGAGGCCTTCTCGCAGAGGAATATCAACTGCTCCATTGCCGAGAGTCTGGCGCGCTTCGTACCGCTGATGGAGGCGGCCAAGGCCGCGAAGATGCGTGTGCGCGGCTACGTCTCCTGCGTGCTGGGCTGCCCCTACGACGGCGAAATCGATCCGGCCCAGGTCGCCAGTGTCGCTCGCGAGCTATATGCCATGGGCTGCTATGAGGTGTCGCTGGGCGACACCATCGGCACCGGTACCGCCGGCAAGACGCGCGCGATGCTCGAAGTGGTTGGCCGCGATATCCCACGCGACAAGCTCGCTGGACATTTCCATGACACCTACGGCCAGGCCCTGCCCAATATCTACGCCAGCCTGCTCGAAGGCATCAGCGTGTTCGACAGTTCGGTCGCGGGTTTAGGCGGCTGCCCCTATGCCAAGGGTGCCGCCGGCAACATCGCCACCGAGGATGTGCTGTACCTGCTGCAAGGCCTGGGTATCGAAACTGGCGTGGATATGGACAAGCTGATCGCTGCCGGCCAGCGCATCTGCGAGGTACTCGGCAAGACCAACGGCTCGCGGGTCGCCCGTGCTCGCCTAAGCCAATAAGGAGCCGTAGATACTGTTATTTGACGCAAGCGACATGGAGTTCGGGGTCGAACTTTCGCCC
>NZ_JBMDJU010000020.1:0-90683 GCF_057809355.1 Pseudomonas sp. FG29
GCGAAAGTTCGACCCCGAACTCCATGTCGCTTGCGTCAAATAACAGTATCTACGGGTGCACGCTGCCGGGGCTTTTGTGGGAGGGGCTTTAGCCGCGACGCATGAATAAGTCGCCGCTGAAGCGCCTCCCACAGGGCTGATCCTGCTGCATCCATACGATTTCTTTACGCCCTGGCAGTGGGGCGCCAATCGAATTTTTACGGCCAGCCTTTCGACAATGCTCGCGAGCGGATTCCCCGCATCGTGGAGCTTTGCACATGAACGCAATCGATGGTGTGTCGCTGATCCTGGTGGTCGGCCTCTTCGCCTATCTGCTGGTGGCGCTGCTCACCGCAGGGCGTGGTTGAGGAGACGGCCATGCATGACTACGACTGGCTGCTGCTGGCGGCCTTTTCTCTGCTGGTGCTGGCACCGGCACCTTTTCTCGGGCGCTACTTCTACCGCGTGATGGAGGGCCAGCGCACCTGGCTTAGCCCGGTGCTGCTGCCGGTGGAGCGCCTGTGCTATCGCGTGGCCAGTGTCGACCCGGAGCGTGAGCAAAGCTGGCGCGGCTATGCCCTGGCGCTGTTGGCCTTCACCCTGGTCTGCCTGCTGGCGCTGATGAGCATTCTGCTGCTGCAGGGCGGCTTGCCGCTCAACCCGCAGCAGGTGGCGGGGATGAGCCTGCCGCTGGCGTTCAACACGGCGGTGAGCTTCGTCACCAACACCAACTGGCAGGCCTACAGCGGTGAGGCGCAGCTCAGTTATTTCAGCCAGATGCTCGGCCTCGGCGTGCAGAATTTCGTCAGCCCGGCGGTGGGCCTGGCGGTGCTGGTGGTGCTGTGCCGGGGTTTGGCGCGGCAGTCCAGCGACCGCCTGGGCAACTTCTGGGTGGATATCACCCGCGCCGTGCTCTACGGCCTGTTGCCGCTGTGCCTGGTGCTGGCCGTGCTGCTGGTATGGCAGGGCGTGCCGCAGAACTTCAGCGACTACGTCTCGGCCACCACTCTGCAGGGCAGCGAGCAGACCCTGCCGATGGGGCCGGCGGCCAGCCAGATCGCTATCAAGCAACTGGGTACCAATGGCGGCGGCTTTTTCGGCGTTAACTCGGCGCACCCGTTCGAGAACCCCACGGCGCTGAGCAACCTGCTGGAGCTGGTGTCGATCCTGCTGATCCCGGCGGCGCTGGTGTTCAGCTTCGGCCATTACGTGCGTGACCTGCGCCAGAGCCGGGCGATCCTGGCCAGCATGCTGGTGCTGTTCATCATCGGCCTGGGTGTGTGCGCCTGGGCGGAGCTGCAACCGAACCCGGTGCTGGCGGGGTTGCCCATCGAGCAGGTCGGCTCGCTGGAGGGCAAGGAGGCGCGCTTCGGCAGCTTCGGCTCGGCGCTCTGGGCGACTACCACCACGGCGGCGTCCAATGGTTCGGTCAACGCCATGCACGACAGCTTCAGCGCCCTCGGCGGGCTGGTGCCGCTGGTCAACATGCTGCTCGGCGAGATCGTCTTCGGCGGCGTCGGCGCGGGCCTCTACGGCATGCTGCTGTTCGTGCTGATCGCGGTGTTCCTAGCCGGCCTGATGATCGGCCGCACCCCGGCCTACCTGGGCAAGAAGCTGGAGGCGCGCGAGGTGCGCCTGATGGTCGCCACGCTGCTGGTGATGCCGGTCGGCGTGCTGATATTCGGCGCCCTGGCGGTGAGTTTCGCCGGGCCGGCAGCCTCCATCGGCAACCCCGGCCCGCACGGCTTCAGCCAGGCGCTGTATGCCTACGGCTCGGCCACCGGCAACAACGGCTCGGCTTTCGCCGGCTTCACCGCCGACACCCCCTACCACAACCTGATGCTCGGCCTGGCCATGCTGCTCGGACGCTTCGGCTACATCCTGCCGGTGCTGGCGATTGCCGGCAGCCTGGCGGCCAAGCGCGCTGCGCCGCAGGGGCAGAACAGCTTCCCCACCCATGGGCCGCTGTTCGTCGTGCTGCTGACCCTGACCATCCTCCTGGTGGGTGGCCTGACCTTCATGCCGGCGCTGGCCCTGGGCCCGCTGGCCGAACACCTGGCGTTCTGAAGGAGAAACCGTGATGAATGCCCCCGTAACGGCGCAACGTAGCGCCCAATCGTCCAGCAGCCAGCCGCAGACCGGCCTCGGCGCGCTGTGGCGCCCGGCCCTCAAGCAGGCCTTCGTCAAGCTCGACCCGCGCCAGCTGGTGCGTTCGCCGGTGATGCTGGTGGTGGAGCTGACGGCGCTGGTAACCAGCGTGCTGTGCTTTGTCCCCAACTCTGCAGTAAGCACTGCCTTAGGCGTGCAGATCGCCCTGTGGCTGTGGTTCACCGTGCTCTTCGCCAACTTCGCCGAAGCCTTGGCCGAGGGCCGTGGCAAGGCCCGCGCCGACAGCCTGAAGTCCGGCAGTCAGGGCCTGATGGCGCGCAAGCAGGTCGGCGCGCAGTTCCAGTCCGTGCCGGCCAGCAGCCTGCGCAAGGGCGATGTGGTACGAGTCGAGGCAGGTGAGCTGATCCCCGGCGACGGCGAGGTGATCGAAGGGGTGGCGGCGGTCAACGAGGCGGCGATTACCGGCGAGTCCGCGCCAGTGATCCGCGAGTCCGGCGGCGACCGCTCGGCGGTCACCGGCAACACCCGGCTGGTGTCGGACTGGCTGCTGGTGAGGATTAGCGCCAACCCCGGCGAGTCCACCCTCGACCGCATGATCGCCCTGGTCGAAGGCGCGCGCCGGCAGAAGACGCCCAACGAAGTGGCGCTGGATATCCTGCTGA
Source organism: Pseudomonas sp. FG29 (assembly GCF_057809355.1). NCBI lineage: Bacteria > Pseudomonadati > Pseudomonadota > Gammaproteobacteria > Pseudomonadales > Pseudomonadaceae > Pseudomonas > Pseudomonas sp. FG29. The sequence continues at coordinate 2,751 of NZ_JBMDJU010000020.1, forward strand.
TCGGCCTGACCCTGATCTTCCTGCTGGTGGTGGCCACGCTGCAGCCGTTCGCCCGCTTCGCCGGTGGCGACCTGCCGCTGATCTACCTGGCGGCGCTGCTGGTGACGCTGATCCCCACCACCATCGGCGGCCTGCTCTCGGCCATCGGCATCGCCGGCATGGATCGCCTGGTGCGCCTCAACGTCATCGCCAAGTCCGGCCGTGCCGTGGAGGCGGCGGGTGACGTGCACACCCTGCTGCTGGACAAGACCGGCACCATCACCTTCGGCAACCGTCGCTGCAGCGCCATGGTCAAGGCGCCGGGCGTGTCCACGCCGGAGCTGGCCGAGGCGGCGCTGCTGGCCTCGCAGGGCGACGACACGCCGGAGGGCAAGTCCATCGTCGAATACCTGGCGGCGTTGCACCCGATGGAGGTGCCCGATCGCAGCGGCATGACGCTGATCGCCTTCAGCGCCGAGACACGCCTGTCCGGTGCCGATGTGAACGGCGTGGCCTATCGCAAGGGCGCGGTGGACGCCGTGCTGGCCTATCTCGGCCTGGGCCGTGACGAACTGCCGGCGCCGCTGGCGCGCGAGGTGGAGACGATCGCCCAGAGTGGCGGTACGCCGCTGCTGGTGGCCGGCAATGGACGCTTGCTCGGCGCCATCCACCTCAAGGACGTGGTCAAGCCGGGCATCCGCGAGCGCTTCGCCGAGCTGCGCGCCATGGGCATCCGCACCGTCATGGTGACCGGCGATAACCCGCTGACCGCCGCCGCCATCGCCGCCGAGGCGGGTGTGGACGACGTGATCGCCGAGGCCACGCCGGAGAAGAAGCTGTCGCGCATTCGCGCCGAGCAGGCCGAAGGCAAGCTGGTGGCGATGTGTGGCGACGGTGCCAATGATGCCCCGGCGCTGGCCCAGGCCGACGTCGGCCTGGCCATGAACGACGGCACCCAGGCCGCGCGCGAGGCCGCCAACCTGGTGGATCTGGACAGCGACCCGACCAAGCTGATCGACGTGGTGCAGGTGGGCAAGGAGTTGCTGGTGACGCGCGGCGCGCTGACCACCTTCTCGGTGGCCAACGACGTGGCCAAGTATTTCGCCATCCTCCCGGCGCTGTTCGCTGGCATCTACCCGCAGCTTGGCACGCTCAACCTGATGCAGTTGCACAGCCCGCAGAGCGCGATCCTCTCGGCCATCGTGTTCAACGCGCTGATCATCGTCGCGCTGATTCCGCTGGCGCTGCGCGGCGTGCGCGTTCAGGCGCTGGACGCCGGCCAACTGTTGCGGCGCAACCTGCTGATCTACGGCCTCGGCGGGCTGGTGGCGCCCTTCGTCGGCATCAAGCTGCTCGACCTGCTGCTGGTGGGGTTGGGCTGGGTGTAGTTCACGCACGGTCTGCTCCCTCTCCCATTCATGGGAGAGGGCTGGGGAGAGGGTAGGGCAGGCCACTCGGTATTACCGGATAGACCCTCTCCCCCGGCCCCTCTCCCGCAAGCGGGAGAGGGGAGACAAGCAAAGAATCGATATCGGAGACTCATCATGCTCAACTCAATTCGCCCCGCCATCGCCACCCTGGCGCTGATGACGTTGCTCACCGGCGTGGCTTACCCGCTGGCCGTCACCGGCGTGGCCCAGGTGGCCTTCCCTGATCAGGCCGCCGGCAGCCTGGTGCGTGACGACGCGGGCCAGGTGCGCGGCAGCCGCCTGATCGCCCAGGCTTTCGACGGCGATCAGTGGTTCCAGCCGCGCCCCTCGGCAGGCAGCTACGCCACCGTGGCCAGCGCCGCCAGCAATCTGGCGCCGAGCAATCCCAAACTGCGCGAGCGCATCGAGCAGGCCAGCGCTGGTCTAGCTGGCCAGGCGCCGGTGCCGATGCAACTGGTCACTACCTCGGGCAGCGGCCTCGACCCGCACCTCTCGCCTGAGGCCGCTGCCTGGCAGATCCCGCGCATCGCCCAGGCCCGTGGCCTGAACGAGGCCGAGTTGCTGCGCCTGGTCGAGGCGCATACCGAGCGCCCGTTGTTCGGCCCAGCGGTGGTCAATGTGCTGGCTCTGAACCTGGCGCTGGCCGACAATCCCTCCACTTCTTCCCAGTGACGAGTGCTCGATGAACGACAGCCTGCGCGCCGAAGCGTTGCTCGCCGACCTGCCCCGCGAAGGGCGTGGCCGGCTCAAGGTGTTTCTCGGCGCTGCACCGGGCGTGGGCAAGACCTACGCCATGCTCCAGGCGGCCCATGCGCAATTGCGCCAGGGCGTGGCGCTGCGCGCCGGGGTGGTGGAAAGCCATGGTCGCAGCGAGACCGAGGCGCTGCTGGTGGGGCTGCCGCAGCAACCGCCACTGCGCCTGCCGTACCGTGGTCTGGAACTGAGCGAGATGGATCTCGACGGCCTGCTCGCCGACCCGCCGAAGCTGGCGCTGGTGGACGAGCTGGCGCACAGCAACGCCCCCGGCAGCCGCCACGCCAAGCGCTGGCAGGACGTGCAGGAACTGCTCGCCGCCGGTATCGACGTCTACACCACGGTCAACGTCCAGCACCTGGAAAGCCTCAACGACCGCGTCCGCGATATCACCGGCGTGCAGGTGCGCGAAACCGTGCCCGATTGGGTGCTGCAGGAGGCCGACGAGATCCAGCTGGTCGACCTGCCGCCGCGCGAGCTGCTCGAACGCCTGCGCGACGGCAAGGTGTACATGCCCGAGCAGGCTCGCGCGGCCATCGACGCCTTCTTCTCGCCGACCAACCTGACTGCGCTGCGCGAACTGGCCATGCAGACTGCCGCCGCGCGGGTCGATGCCGACCTCGACCAGCGCTACCGCCAGCTCGGCCAGGCCGCGCCCAGCCTGCTCGGACGCCTGCTGGTGGGGGTGGACGGCGACGGCGAGGCCGAGCGCCTGGTGCGTCACGCCTGCGCGGTGGCCGAGCGGCGTCATTTGCCCTGGTCGGTGGTGCATGTGGACAGCCGCGCAGCCATGGACGAAGAGCAACGGGCGCGGCTACAAGCGGCGCAGCGCCTGGCCGAGCGCCTCGGTGGCGAAGTGGTGACGCTGCACGGCGACTCGGTGGCGCGCACGCTGCTCGACCACGCCCGCGAGCGCCGCGCCAGCCTGATCCTGGTCGGCAGCAGCACGCGCCGCCTGCGTCGGCGCTGGTTCGGGCGCGGCCTCGGCGAGCGCCTTCTGGCCGCCGGTGCCAGGCTGGAGGTGAGCGTGCTGGATGCGGCGGGTGATCAGCCGCGGGCTGGCCGGCGCACGCGCATTGCCCCGCGCTGGCGTGACTACCTGCTGGCTACCCTGGCTGCCGCCTGCGCCACGCTGATCTCCCTCGGCCTGGCGCAGGTGCTGGAGCTGCCGAACATCTCCCTGGTGTTCCTCGCCGCCGTGTTGCTGGTGGCGGTGCGCAGCAGCCTGGGCCCGGCGCTGGCCTGTTCGGGGTTGTCGTTCCTGGCCTACAACTTCCTGTTCATTCCCCCGACCCTGACCCTGCGCATTCAGCGTCAGGAAGACGTACTGACCCTGCTGTTCTTCCTGCTCATGGCCGGGCTGACCGGCAACCTGGCCAGCCGTCAGCGCCGCCAGGTGCAGGCGCTGCGTCAGGCGCAGGGCGAGACCACGGCGCTGCTGGAGCTGTCACGCAGGCTTACCGTCGCCGCCGACCGCCAGGCCGTGCTGGCGGTGGCCGAGCAGCAGCTGGGTAGCCGGGTCGATATGCAACTGACCCTGCTGTCGCGTGATGCAGATGGTCAGTGGCAGCACGAGGGCGGTCTGCACGCCGAATTGCTCGATGTCGAGCGCGCCGCCGCCGACTGGGCCTGGCAGCATGAGCAGTCCGCCGGGCGCGGTACCGATACGCTGCCCAACAGTCGCTGGTGGTGGTGGCCGCTGTGCGGGGAGGAGGGCGCGTTGCTGCTGATCGGCTTGCAGCATGTCGACGGCGCGCCATTGGCCGACGAGCGCCGGCGCCTGGTCGCCGCACTGGGCCAGCCGCTGGCGCAGGCCCTGGCCCGCGCGCAACTGGCCGAGGAGCTGGAGGCGGCGCGCCTGCACGGGCAGACCGAGGAGCTGCGCAGCGCGCTGCTGGCCTCGGTGTCGCACGATCTGCGCACGCCGCTGACCGCCATGCGCGGCGCCATCGACAGCTTGCTGGCGCTGGGTGAGGCGATTCCCGCAGCGGATCGCACCGAGCTGCTGGAGGGCACCCGCGACGAGGCCGAACGCCTCGACCGCTATATCCAGAACCTGCTCGACATGACCCGCCTCGGCCACGGCGGGCTCAAGCTGGCGCGCGACTGGGTAGCGCCCAGCGACATCGTCGCCAGCGCCCTGCAACGACTGCGCGCGGTGCTCGCGCCGCTGCAGGTTGAGTGTTTGCTGCCGCCGGAGCCACCGCTGCTGCGGGTGCATGCGGCGCTGATCGAGCAGGCGCTGGTCAATGTGCTGGAAAACGCCGCGCGCTTCTCGCCGCCAGCCGGGCGCCTGCGGGTGGCGCTGGAATACGACGAACAGGAACTGCGCTTCGTCGTCGCCGATCAGGGCCCTGGCATTCCCGAGGCGGAACGGGCGAAGATCTTCGACATGTTCTATACCGCAGCGCGCGGGGATCGCGGCGGCCAGGGCACCGGCCTGGGCCTGGCGATCTGCCAGGGCATGGTCGGCGCCCACGGCGGCCGCGTCACGGTTGGCGAGGGCCTCGATGGCCGTGGCGCCAGCCTGACCCTGCACCTGCCGCTGACCACGCAACCGCAAGCCGCCGAGGAAGACTGATGAGCCAGGGGCCGAGCATTCTGCTGATCGACGACGAAGCGCAGATCCGCAAGTTCCTGCGCATCGCCCTCAGCGCCCAGGGCTACCGGGTGCTGGAGGCGGCGAACGGCGAAGACGGCCTGGCTCAGGCGGCGTTGCACAACCCCGATCTCGTCGTGCTCGACCTCGGCCTGCCCGACCTCGACGGCCAGCAGGTGCTGCGCGGCCTGCGCGAGTGGAGCCAGGTGCCGGTGCTGGTGCTCTCGGTGCGTGCCAGCGAGGGCGAGAAGGTGCTGGCGTTGGATGGCGGCGCCAATGACTACGTGACCAAGCCCTTCGGCATTCAGGAGTTCCTCGCCCGGGTGCGCGTGCTGCTGCGTCAGGGCCAGGGTCGCGAGGCGCTGCCTGCGAGCATCGCCTGTGGCGCGCTGAGCATCGACCTGGCCTACCGCCGGGTCAGCCTCGATGGCGCCGAAATCGCCCTGACCCCCAAGGAATACGCCGTGCTGGCGCTACTCGCCCAGCATCTCGGGCGGGTGGTCACCCAGCAACAGTTGCTGCGTGATATCTGGGGGCCGAGCCATGTCGGCGATAGCCATTACCTGCGCGTAGTGGTTGGCCACCTGCGGCAGAAACTCGGCGACGACCCGGCTGCGCCGCGCTATCTGATCACCGAGGCGGGTGTCGGTTATCGCCTGCGTGCGGAATCCAGTTAGTTATTTTGGTTATAAATAAATCATTATTTATTCTTTTTGTTTCGTTTCGTTCCTGAGCATAGTGAGCACCACGCAAGCCACTGCCAAGGAGCACGATCATGACCATCCGCCTGGGCGACATCGCCCCTGACTTCGAACAGGATTCCAGCGAAGGCCGCATTCGTTTCCACGAGTGGCTGGGCGACAGCTGGGGCATCCTCTTCTCTCACCCGGCTGACTTCACGCCGGTGTGCACCACCGAACTGGGCTTCACTGCCAAGCTCAAGGATGAATTCGCCAAGCGCGGCGTCAAGGCCATCGCCCTGTCTGTCGACCCGGTGGATTCGCACATCAAGTGGATCGACGACATCAACGAGACGCAGAACACCTCGGTCAATTTCCCGATCATCGCCGATGCCGACCGCAAGGTGTCCGACCTCTACGATCTGATCCACCCGAACGCCAACGATACCCTGACCGTGCGTTCGCTGTTCGTCATCGACCCGAACAAGAAGGTGCGCCTGACCATCACCTATCCGGCCAGTACCGGGCGCAACTTCAACGAAATCCTGCGCGTCATCGACTCGCTGCAATTGACCGACAACTACAAGGTGGCCACGCCGGCCAACTGGCAGGACGGTGAAGAGGTGGTGATCGTGCCGTCGCTCAAGGACGAAGCCGAAATCGCCCAGCGCTTCCCGAAAGGTTATCGCGCGGTCAAACCCTATCTGCGTCTGACTCCGCAACCGAATAAATAAGGAACCAGCATGCACGTCGTGTTGCTCTCCGGCAGCCCCGCAGCGCGTTCGCGCACCGAGCTGCTGCTGGATTACGTACGCCAACGCCTGGAGGCGCAGCAGGTGGAGGTGAGCCTGCTGCGGGTTCGGGATTTCCCCGCCGAGGATCTGCTGCATGCGCGCTTCGACAGCCCGGCTGTCCAGCAACTGCAGGCGGTGGTGGCCAGCGCTGATGGCCTGGTGGTGGGTACGCCGGTTTACAAGGCGTCGTTCACCGGCGCGCTGAAGGTGCTGCTGGATCTGCTGCCCGAGCGCGCTCTGGCGCACAAGGTGGTACTGCCCCTGGCCAGTGGCGGCAGCCCGGCGCATCTGCTGGCGGTGGACTACGCGCTCAAGCCGGTGCTGGCCGCGCTGAAGGCGCAGGAGATGCTCTCCGGTGTGTTCGCCGTGGACAAACAGATTGCCTACCCGGAAGGGGACAGGCCTGCGAAGATCGACGACGAGTTGCGCGAACGCCTCGACGAGGCACTGGAACAACTGGGCGCAGCCCTGGCGCGACGGCCGAAGCCGATCGATCCGAACGTACTGAACGACCGGCTGGTAAACGCCCGCTGGAGTATTTGATTCACCCCGTAATACCCCGCCTTACTCGCCCGCCAACGGGCAAGCAGGTAGCCAACCAAGACATCACCGCAAAGGGAGAGCGCCATGCGCACCATTACTTTGCGTCGAAGCCTGGTCGCCCTGTTTGCCGCGGCCATTTCCTTCGGCGCCATCACACACGCACAAGCCGAGACACTGCGTATCGGCTATCAGAAGTACGGCACCCTGGTGCTGCTCAAGGCCAAGGGCACCCTGGAAAAGCGCCTGGCCGAGCAGGGCGTTGAGGTCAAGTGGACGGAGTTCCCCGGCGGCCCGCAACTGCTCGAAGGCCTCAACGTCGGCTCCGTGGACTTCGGCGTTACCGGGGAAACCCCGCCGGTATTCGCTCAGGCGGCTGGCGCCGACCTGCTCTACGTCGCCCATGAGCCGCCGGCTCCGACGGGCGAGGCGATCCTCGTGCCGAAAGATTCGTCGATCAAATCGGTAGCCGAGCTCAAGGGCAAGAAAGTCGCCCTGAACAAGGGTTCCAACGTGCATTACCTGTTGGTGCGTGCGCTGGAAGACGCCGGCCTCAAATACGGCGACATCACTCCGGTTTACCTGCCGCCGGCCGATGCTCGCGCCGCCTTCGAGCGTGGCAGCGTCGATGCCTGGGTGATCTGGGACCCGTTCCAGTCCGCCGCCGAGAAGCAACTGCAAGCGCGCACCCTGCGTGACGGAAGCGGTCTGGTCGACAACCACCAGTTCTACCTGGCGACCCGCACCTATGCCGAGAAGAACCCGCAGGTGATCGGCACGCTGGTCGAGGAAATTCGCGGCGTTGGCGAGTGGGTCAAGGGCAACCTCGACGAAGCCACCCGCCAGGTCGCGCCGCTGATCGGCCTGTCCCCGGAGATCACTCGCCAGGCCGTGGAACGTCAGGGTTACGGCGCGCAGTTCATCACCCCGGAGGTGGTCGAGGCGCAGCAGAAGATCGCCGACACCTTCACCGAGCTGAAGCTGATCCCCAAGCAACTGACCATCAAGGATGTGATCTGGAATCCGCCGGCCAAGGTCGCGCAGGACCAGTAATTCCCCGGCCCGGATGCGTCCGGGCCATACCGACGATTTCCTGAAAGGAGACAACTCCATGAGCCTCAATATCTTCTGGTTCCTACCTACCCATGGTGATGGCAAGTACCTCGGCACAGCCGAAGGCGCGCGCGCCGTCGACCACGGTTATCTGGCGCAGATTGCCCAGGCGGCTGATCGCCTCGGTTTCGGCGGCGTGCTGATTCCCACCGGGCGTTCCTGCGAGGACTCCTGGCTGGTGGCAGCCTCGCTGATCCCGCTTACGCAGAACCTGAAGTTCCTCGTCGCCCTGCGTCCGGGGATCATTTCGCCGACCGTGGCCGCGCGCCAGGCGGCGACCCTGGATCGCCTGTCGAACGGCCGTGCGCTGTTCAACCTGGTGACCGGTGGCGACCCGGACGAACTGGCCGGTGATGGCCTGCACCTGTCGCATGCCGAGCGTTATGAGGCATCCGTCGAATTCACCCGCATCTGGCGCCGCGTGCTGGAAGGCGAAACCGTCGACTACGACGGCAAGCACATCCAGGTGAAGGGCGCCAAGCTGCTCTACCCGCCGATCCAGCAGCCGCGTCCGCCACTGTATTTCGGTGGTTCCTCCGACGCCGCGCAAGACTTGGCCGCCGAGCAGGTCGAGCTGTACCTGACCTGGGGCGAGCCGCCGGCCGCTGTTGCCGAGAAGATCGCTCAGGTGCGCGAGAAGGCTGCAGTGCAGGGCCGTGAGGTGCGCTTCGGTATTCGCCTGCACGTGATCGTGCGCGAGACCAATGAGGAAGCCTGGGCGGCGGCAGATCGCCTGATCAGCCACCTGGATCAGGACACCATCGACCGCGCCCAGGCGTCGCTGGCGCGCTTCGACTCGGTGGGTCAGCAGCGCATGGCTGCACTGCACGGCGGCAAGACCGACAACCTGGAAGTGTCGCCGAACCTCTGGGCCGGTGTCGGTCTGGTGCGCGGCGGCGCCGGTACTGCGCTGGTCGGCGATGGCCCGACCGTGGCAGCGCGGGTCAAGGAATACGCCGACCTCGGCATCGATACCTTCATCTTCTCCGGCTACCCGCACCTGGAGGAGTCGTACCGGGTCGCCGAACTGCTGTTCCCGCACCTGGACGTGGCCCAGCCGCAGCGCCCGGAGAGCCGGGGGTATGTCAGTCCGTTTGGCGAAATGATCTCCAGCGACATCCTGCCGAAGGCGGCTTCGGCGAGTTGAGGGTAGCGCGGGTACGGGTTTTCCCGGATTGCATCCTGGCTACGGACTGAAGCGTAGGGCGCGCTGCGCGCACCGCGATTGCTTGCGGCACCCATTGGTGCGCATGGCGCACCCTACGAATCAATGTTCCTGCGGCTCTCCCATTGATGAGGAAGGTGCTGGGGCCGAGGGCTTTCTCAGCCAGTAGCCCGGATGCAATCCGGGGACAGAGATACAGAATTTTTCGAGGCAACCATGAGCAACACGACCCTTCACAAACTGGCCCTGCGCGCTGCGCCCTGGGCCTTGCCGCTGGGGCTGCTGGCCGCCTGGCAACTGGCGGTGGCGAGTGGCTGGCTGTCCAGCCGCATCCTGCCGGCGCCCAGCGCCGTGCTCGCCGCTGGCTGGGAGCTGCTGGCCTCCGGCGAAATCTGGCAGCACCTGGCGATCAGTGGCCAGCGCGCCGGGATCGGCTTCGCCATCGGCGGTGGTATCGGCCTGCTGCTGGGCTTTATTACCGGCCTGTCGAAATGGGGCGAGCGCTTTCTCGACAGTTCGGTGCAGATGATCCGCAACGTGCCGCACCTGGCGTTGATCCCGCTGGTGATCCTGTGGTTCGGCATCGACGAGGCAGCCAAGGTGTTCCTGGTCGCGCTCGGCACGCTGTTCCCGATCTACCTCAACACCTACCACGGCATCCGCAACGTCGATCCGGCGCTGGTGGAGATGGCGCGCAGTTATGGCCTGTCCGGCTTCGCCCTGTTCCGTCAGGTCATCCTGCCGGGTGCGTTGCCGTCGATCCTGGTCGGCGTGCGTTTCGCCCTCGGCTTCATGTGGCTGACGCTGATCGTCGCGGAAACCATCTCGGCCAGCAGCGGCATCGGCTACCTGGCGATGAACGCCCGCGAGTTTCTGCAGACCGACGTGGTGGTGCTGGCGATCCTGCTTTACGCGGTGCTCGGCAAGCTGGCCGACGTCGCCGCCCGTGGTCTTGAGCGCGTGTGGCTACGCTGGCACCCGGCCTATCAGGCCAAGGCAGGTGAGCAATGACCGCACTGCACAGCATTCGACAGGACGTCCCTGCGGGCGGCGTTCCGTTGGCCATCGAGAACATCGAGAAATCCTTCGGTGAGCGTCAGGTGCTCAAGGGTATCGACCTGCATATCCCGGCCGGGCAGTTCGTGGCCGTGGTCGGTCGCAGTGGCTGCGGCAAGAGCACCTTGCTGCGTCTGCTGGCCGGGTTGGATCAACCCAGCGGCGGCCAGTTGCTGGCCGGCAGCGGCTCGCTCAACGCGGTGCGTGAAGACATTCGCCTGATGTTTCAGGACTCGCGTCTGCTGCCCTGGAAGCGGGTGATCGACAACGTTGGCCTGGGGCTGACCGGTAACTGGCGAGCGCAGGCCGAGGAAGCATTGGCGGCAGTTGGCCTGGCGGATCGCGCCCATGAGTGGCCGGCAGCACTGTCCGGCGGGCAGAAGCAGCGCGTGGCTCTGGCCCGTGCATTGATCCATCGTCCGCGCCTGCTGCTGCTCGACGAGCCGCTGGGCGCGCTGGATGCACTGACACGCATCGAGATGCAGCGCCTGATCGAACGCCTGTGGCAGCAGCATGGCTTCACCGTACTGCTGGTCACCCACGACGTGGCCGAAGCGGTCGCCGTGGCGGATCGGGTGATCCTGATCGAGGACGGCCAGATCGGCCTCGATCTCGACGTGCAACTGGTACGCCCGCGTCCGCATGGCTCGCCGCTGCTGGCGGCACTGGAAGCGCGCGTGCTCGACCGGGTACTGGCGCAGCCGGAATTACCGACACCGCCGGAGCCCGTATCACCCCTGCCCACGCAATTGCGCTGGGCGCTTTGACGCCGTAGCCCGGAGGCAATCCGGGAGCGGTTATGCAATTTCCCCGGACTGCATCCGGGCTACCTGTAAAACGACCCGAGGAGAAACACCATGACCATCAAAGCCATCAACGTACGTAACCAGTTCAAGGGCAGCATCAAGGAAATCGTCATCGGCGACGTACTGTCGGAAATCGACGTACAAACCGCCGCCGGCATCGTCACCTCGGTGATCACCACCCGTTCCGTGCGCGAGCTGGAACTGCAGGTGGGCAGCGAAGTGATCGCCTTCGTCAAATCCACTGAAGTGTCCATCGCCAAGCTGTAAGAAGTGAGTGCCTGAGCAGCCCTCGGCGACGAGGGTTGCAGGGCGTTTTCGCAGGGAAAAAGACACTGGTTATAAAGCGAAAAGAAAAAGATATTTTTCAGCTATATGATTTTTCTGCAGAATCGCGCCATCAAATAGCCTGCCTGCAGGCTCCTCTCTCGATAAGAAGGACGCCCTAGATGCTGAAGAAGATCGTTCTGGCCACCGTGGCCAGCGCCACCCTGCTCACTGGCTCGCTGAGCCATGCCGCGGCCGATACGCCATTCCACAACGCCTCCTACGACATCGCTCGCGAACTGTTCGGCGAGATCAACCCGCTGTTCGTCGAGCACTGGAAACAGCAAAGCGGCAAGGAAGTGAAGATCATCCAGTCGTTCGCCGGTACCTCGCGTCAGGCGCAGGACATCATCCAGGGCAAGAAGGTCGACGTGGTCACCTTCAACCAGGTAACCGACGTGGACATCCTGGCCAAGCGTGGCCTGCTGAACAAGGATTGGGCCAAGCAGTTCCCCAACAACGCCTCGCCTTACTACAGCACCACTGCCTTCCTGGTACGCGAAGGCAACCCGAAGAACATCAAGGGCTGGGACGACCTGATTCGCGATGACGTGAAGCTGGTATTCCCCAACCCGAAAACCTCCGGCAACGCCCGCTACAGCTACCTGGGCGCCTGGCTGTTCGCCAACGAGAAATTCAATGGCGACCAGGAGAAGGTGAAAGCCTTCGTCGGCAAGCTGCTGAAGAACGTCGAGAACTTCCCCACCGGCGGCCGTGGCGCCACCGTGGCCTTCGCGCAGAACGGCCAGGGCGACGTGCTGCTGACCTTCGAGTCGGAAGTGATCAACATCGCCAAGGGTGACGAGTTCAAGTCGGCCAACCTGCAAGTCGTGGTGCCGGAAGTCAGTGTGCTGGCCGAATTCCCGGTGGCCATCGTTGACAAGGTGGCTGACGAGCGCGGCACCCGCGAGCAGGCCAAGGCTTTCCTCGACTTCCAGTACAGCAAGGACATCCAGCAACTGCTGACCCGCTACAACTACCGCGTGCACAACCCCGAAGTGGTCGAGGCGACCAAGGCCCAGTTCGCCCCGGTACGCCTGATCAACCCGACCGAGGTGCTGGGCAGCTGGGACGAGATCACCGCCAAGCATTTCGACAACGGTGGTATCCTCGACCAGCTTCTCGCAGAGGGTCGCTGACAGCGACGGTCTGGCGTAGGGCGGGTGCAACCCGCCAGCCCTGAATGCGAGCATCGTAATGGTCAATTGGCCGCCTTATTGGCGGCCAACTGCATTTGTAGAGCCGAGCTTTTTCGTGAGTAAACCGACGCTGTTCTTCCGACAGACCCCGCTGCTGCCCGGCTTCGGCCTGAGCTTTGGCGTGAGCGTGCTGTACCTGTCGCTGGTGATCTTGCTGCCGTTGTCGGCGCTGCTGCTGTACGTCAGCGACATGACCTGGGCGCAGTACTGGTTCGCCATCAGCGATCCGCGCGTGGTGCAGACCTACAGGGTGACGATCTCGGCGGCGTTCTACTCGACGATAGCGGTACTGCTGATCGGCCTGTTACTGGCCTGGATCATCACCCGCTACGACTTCCCTGGTCGGCGCATCGTCGATGCGCTGATCGACCTGCCTTTTGCCCTGCCGACCTCGGTGGCTGGTCTGACCCTGGCTGCGCTGCTGGTGCCCAACGGCTGGATCGGCCAGTGGTTGGGCTTCAAGGTGGCCTACGCCTATGCCGGTATCGTGGTGGCGATGGTGTTCACCAGCATTCCCTTCGTGGTGCGTACCGTGCAGCCGGTGCTGCAGGATCTCGGCTCGGAATACGAGGAAGCCGCGCGCACCCTCGGCGCAAGTCGCGTACAGACCTTCCGCAAGGTGATCCTGCCGACCCTGGCGCCGGCACTGGTCACCGGTGGCTCGCAGGCGTTCATCCGCAGCCTCGGTGAGTTCGGTGCGGTGATCATGATCGCCGGCAACATTCCCTACCAGACGGAAGTCAGCTCGCTGATGATTTTCGTCCGTCTGCAGGAATTCAATTACCCGGCGGCAGCGGCCATCGCTTCGGTGATTCTGCTCGCGTCGCTGACGCTTCTATTCCTCCTGCAGGTCGTGCAGGGACGTCTGTTCGCATGGCAACGGCAAGGTCGATGAAAAAGCCCCAAGATTGGCGCCAGTGGGCGCTGGTAATCCTCGGTCTCCTGTTCGTGGCGCTGATTCTATTGGTGCCGCTGGCGCTGATCTTCACCAAGGCGCTGGCCGGCGGGCTCGACCTGCTGTGGAGTAACCTCGGCGAGGACTACATGCTCCATGCCATTGGGCTGACCCTGCTGGTGGCGGCGATCACCGTGCCGCTGAACCTGTGCTTCGGCATCTGCCTGGCCTGGTGCGTGACCCACTACGATTTCCGTGGGCGCAAGCTGCTGACCACCCTGATCGACATCCCTTACGCGGTGTCGCCAGTGGTCGCCGGTCTCTGCTACCTGGTGGTCTACGGCCTGGAAAGCTTTATCGGGCGCTGGTTCTACGATAACGGCATGCAGCTGATGTTCGCCTGGCCGGGCATCGTCATGGTCACGGTGTTCGTCACCGCGCCTTACGTGGCGCGCATTCTGATTCCGGTGATGCAGGCCCAGGGGCAGGACGAGGAAACCGCCGCCATGTGCCTGGGCGCCAGCGGCTGGCAGATTTTCCGCCGCATCAGCCTGCCGAAGATCAAATGGGCGCTGCTGTATGGCGTGGTGGTGACCAACGCCCGTGCGGTTGGTGAGTTCGGTGCGGTGTCGGTGGTGTCCGGCACCATCATCAACCAGACCCTGACCCTGCCGTTGCTGGTCGATCAGCTCAATAACGACTACAAGCCGGCAGCGGCCTTCACTGCCGCCGGCCTGCTGGCCTGCATGGCGCTGCTCACGCTGTTCCTCAAGACCTTCATGGAGTGGCGCCAGCGCCGCCTGATGCAGCGCGCCGAGGCCTGACCCACGTTCAATCTTCGGGCGAGAGAGGCAACTGCTGTGCTTCCGGCTTCGGCGATACCGGTGAGGTTGCCGGTTGCGGGCGGCCAAAGTGGTAGCCCTGGCCGTAGTCGCAATCGAGATTACGCAGGAAGTCCCCTTGCTCGGCGGTCTCGATCCCTTCCGCCAGCACCTTGAGCCCCAGGTTGTGGCCGAGGGCGATGACGGCGCGGGCAATGGCGGCGTCTTCCGCGTCGTTGGGCAGGCCTCGTACGAAGCTCTGGTCGAGCTTGAGCTTGTGTACCGGCAGGCGCTTGAGGCGCGCCAGCGAGCTGTAGCCGGTGCCGAAATCGTCGATGGCCAGGCGCACTCCCAGCGCGCGCAGGCGCTTGAGCAGTGAAAGAGCAGCCGCCGGATCCTCCATCACCGCGCTTTCCGTGACTTCGAGTTCCAGCTGAGAGGGATCGAGGCCGGTTTCAGCCAGCACCTGGGCTACCCGCAGATCCAGTTCGCCACGGCCAAACAGGCGGCTGGAAACGTTCACCGCAACGAAACCGGGCTCATCCTGCTCCTGATTCCAGCGCACCATCTGGCGGCAGGCCTGCTCCAGCACCCAGAGATCGATGGCGGCGATCATGCCGTTATCTTCGGCGATCGGGATGAACTCCGCCGGCGGCAGCAGGCCTCGTTCGGGGTGCTGCCAGCGCACCAGCGCTTCCTGGCCGACTTTCTTACCATCGCGCAGGTCATGCAGCGGTTGGTAGAAGACGCGCAGCTCCTCGTTCTCGAAGGCATGCCGCAGGCTGCTGGCCAGCTCCACGCGCTGGCGGGCGTAGTCGGTCAGTTCCTGTTCGTAGAAGGCGAAACTCTCGCGGCCGCTGCTCTTGGCCTTGAACAACGCGGAGTCGGCGTTGCGCAGCACCTGCTCGACGCTGTCGGCATCGTGCGGGAACAGGCTGATGCCGATGCTGGCGCTGATGTACAGCTCGTGGCCATCGAGGCGGAAGGGCGCTTCCAGGCTGTGCAGCAGTTGTTGGGCCAGCTCGGCAGCCAGCGCTGCTTCGCCACATTGATCATGGAGCAGGCCGAACTCGTCACCGCCCAGGCGGGCCAGGGTGCAGCCGCTGGGTATCACCTGTTGCAGGCGCTCGCCGATGGCCTTGAGCAGCAGGTCGCCGACGTTGTGGCCGAGACTTTCGTTGATGTGCTTGAAGTGATCCAGGTCGATCAGCAGCACGGCCCCCGGTTGTTCTTCGCTGCTGCGTTCCAGGGCATGGGCGACGCGCTCGGTGAACAACAGGCGATTGGGCAGATTGCTCAGCGGGTCATGGTGGGCCAGGTAGTCCAGCTCGCGTTGCGAGCGCTTGAGCGCGGTGATGTCGGAGAACACCGCGACGTAATGGCTGACGCGTCCCTGCGTGTCATGGATGACACGGATGCACTGCCACTGCGGGTAGATTTCGCCGCCCTTGCGCCGGTTCCACACCTCGCCGGCCCAGGCGCCGCGTTGCTGCAGGGCCTGCCACATGTTGTGGTAGAAGACCTCGTCATGCCGGCCTGATTTGAGCAGGGTAGGCATCTGCCCGAGGATTTCTTCGCTGGCATAGCCGGTGATGCGCGAGAAGGCCGGGTTGACGTGCACGATGCGTTGCTCGGCGTCGGTCACCAGCACGCCTTCCTGGGTGGCATCGAATACCGCTGCGGCCTGACGCAGGCTGTCTTCGTCGGCGCGACGCTGGGTGATATCACTGGCGATGCCGATGAAGCGCATGGGTTTGCCGGCGGCGTTGTACAGCAGAGAGCCGCGCGAGTGGATCCAGCGATAACTGCCGTCGGCATGACGCATGCGGTAGGTGTTCTGGTAGTCCGCGCGTTGCAGGTTGACTTCGATCTTCTGCAGCACGCGCTCGCGATCCTCGGGATGCACGTACTCGATCCATTGTTCGCGGGTGTCGCCGAGGGCCGCTCTGTCGATGCCTAGCAGCGCGGCATAGCTGTCCGAGAAGAAGACGCGCTGGCTGGCCATGTCCAGATCCCACAGGCCGTTGTGGGTGGCTTCCAGTGCCAGGCGCAGGCGCTCTTCACTGGTGGTTATTACCCGTTGCTTCTCACGGTAACGGACGGCATGTCGGTAGAGGATGGCGTAGAGCAAGGTTGCCGTCAGCGTGACGAACAGCAGGCCCTTGAGCGATTGCAGGCGTGTGTGCAGGTCTTCGGGCAGGCCCAGGGCGATCAGAGCCTGATCGCTGAGCAGCACCCACAGCGCAGCCGCCAGCAGGTAAGCCAGAGTTAAACGCAAGGCAGTGGTATCGATACGCATGGCTGAGCGGTAACGCTCCTTATAGTAATGCTGGCCATTATATGGGCGGGCCAGGCTGAAACATTCTTATCTAAAAGACCAACTGGTTTTCTGAGTTGCGTCAGGGATAATGCAGTGAGGTTCGTCCTTGTAGGACAAACCGCGTTCCCCCTTCAAGAGGCAACAGCGCCCATGTGGTACAACGGTTTACTCGACCTGTCGGTCTGGCAGTTGGTGGTGGCGACTCTGGTGATGACCCACGTGACCATCGTCAGTGTCACGGTCTATCTGCACCGCTACTCCGCGCACCGTGCACTGGAACTGCACCCCGCGCTCAAACATTTCTTCCGTTTCTGGCTGTGGCTGACCACGGGCCAGAACACCCGCGAATGGACCGCGATCCATCGCAAGCACCACGCCAAGTGCGAGACCGAGGACGATCCGCACAGCCCGGTGATCAAGGGGCTCGGCACGGTCATGCGCAAGGGCGCCGAACTCTACCAGGCCGAAGCCAAGAACCAGGAAACGCTGCGCATCTACGGCAAGAATTGCCCGGATGACTGGATCGAGCGCAACCTCTATAGCCGTTTTCCGATAGGCGGTGTCACGCTCATGGCGATCATCGACCTGGCGCTGTTTGGCGTACTCGGCATGACCGTCTGGGCCATCCAGATGATCTGGATTCCATTCTGGGCTGCCGGGGTGATCAACGGTCTGGGCCATGCCGTCGGCTATCGCAACTTCGAGTGCCGCGACGCCGCGACCAACCTGGTGCCTTGGGGCATCATCATCGGTGGCGAGGAGTTGCACAACAACCATCACACTTATCCCAACAGCGCCAAACTGTCGGTGAAGAAGTGGGAGTTCGATATGGGCTGGGCCTGGATCAAGCTGTTCAGCTTCCTGGGCCTGGCGCAGGTGCAGCGCGTCGCGCCCATCGCTCATCGCGTCGAAGGCAAGCGCAGCCTGGACATGGACACCGCCATGGCCATCCTCAATAACCGCTTCCAGATCATGGCGCAGTACCGCAAGCTGGTCATCGCGCCGCTGGTCAAGCAGGAAGTGGCGAAGGCCGACGAGTCCGTTCGTCACCTTTTCCGCCGCGCCAAGCGCCTGCTGTCGCGTGAGCCGAGCCTGCTGCAGGATCAGCATCATGCGCACATCGCCGACATGCTCGCGCAAAGCCAGGCACTCAAGGTGATTTACGAGAAGCGTCTGGCCCTGCAGCAGATCTGGGTGAAAACCAGCAGCAACGGCCATGACATGCTCGAAGCGATGAAGCAGTGGGTGCATGACGCCGAAGCCAGTGGCATCCAGTCGCTGCGCGAATTCGCCGAGCAACTCAAGACCTATTCGCTACGCCCAGCCGCCGCCACCGCCTAAGGGCGTAAAAGCTGGCAAAAGGCCTGCCGAACGGCAGGCCTTTGTGTTTGTCCAAGCCCTCAACGATGTCTATCTCGAGTGCTAGAGGGGCTGTATGGCCGCGGTAATGGACGAACACGACAATGCGGTAACCCAAAGGGAAGAACTGACGCTGGCGCTGCTGCACAGCCGTGGTGAAGTAGAGCGCCTGCGCGAGCGCGAACAACTGTTCAGCAGCCTGCTGGGTAGCGTCAATGCGGTACTCTGGGCCTTCGATTGGGACGAGCAGCGGATCATCTATGTCAGCCCCGCTTACGAGCGAGTTTTCGGTCGCTCAGCGGCGCTGCTGATGGCCAGCTATGACGAATGGCGCAATAGCATCTATCCCGATGATCTCGATTACGCCGCCGAAAGTCTGGCCCAGGTGCTGGAAACCGGTGCGGTCGAGCAGCGCGAGTACCGCATCATCCGCAGCGATGGGCAGTTGCGTTGGCTCAGCGACAAATGCTTCATCAGCTCCCGGCAGGCGTCAGGGCGCGGCACGGTAATCGTCGGTATCGCCGAGGACATCACCGACAAGAAGCGCCTGGAGGGGGAATTACACCGCCTGGCGACCACCGACGTGCTGACCGAAAGCAGCAACCGTCGACACTTTTTCGACTGCGCGCGACGCGAATTCGACCAGGCGCGCCAGTACGGCGGCTCGATGGCCCTGCTGCTGCTGGATCTAGACGACTTCAAGAAGATCAACGACCGCTATGGCCACCAGATGGGTGACCAAGTGCTGCAGCGTCTGGCTCATTGCGGCGCCACGGCGTTGCGTCGTGACGATCTGTTCGGGCGTATCGGCGGCGAAGAGTTCGCGGCCCTGTTCCCCGGTTGCGAGCCGGACGTCGCGCTGCAGGTGGCCGAGCGGCTGCAGCGCGAAGTGCAGCGCCTGAGCTTCCAGTACGAGGGCGAGACCTTCGGCATCACTGTCAGCCAGGGCCTGACGGTGCTGCGTACGGGGGATGCCAATCTTGAGGCGTTGTATGCCCGCGCCGATGCGGCGATGTATCAGGCCAAGCGCCAGGGCAAGAATCAAATCGTGATTGGTTGATGTGGCGGTTTCCCGCCAAAAAACGATCCTTGCTGGGCGGAAACTTGCCGGTCACGGTGCTTTCACCGAAGCGTCATTACAACGCAAAAGAAGTGTAACCTTGCGTGCTAGAGGGGTTTCCTCTCTATGAGAGGGAGCTGGCACGCTATCTGCCTTGGCCCAATGTTATAGGGCCGGCTTCATGGACGCTGGCACACAATAAAAACGATGTGAGTGCCGACTATGAACCCAACAAGCTGCCTGTCCCTGCCTTTGGGCCTCCCACTGCGTTCCCCTTCCTGATTTCAAGCGTACCGCCAGCCATGCGTATCCGTAGCGATCGCCCGCGTGTGTGCGCACCTTATTCGTCCCAGGCCTGCCTCTTCGTGCCGAAGTCTGCGCCGGGCGATGCGTCACCTTAAACACACTGGAGAGAAACATAATGAGAAAGACCTCCCTGGCACTGGCCGTAGCCGCCAGCACCCTGGGCCTGAGCCAAGTAGCCTTCGCCGATTTCATTGGTGACAGCAAGTCCAGCTTGACTCTGCGCAACTACTACTTCGACCAGAACACGAAGAACACCACCAACAATGCTGGTGAGGCCAGTGAGTGGGGCCAGGGCTTTATCTTCAACTACAGCTCCGGTTTCACCGATGGTACCGTGGGTTTCGGCGTTGATGCCGTTGGCATGCTGGGCGTGCGCTTGGATGGCGGTGGTCGTCGTGGGAAAGACGGTGTGGATCGCACCCCCGGTCAGCTCTTTCCACTGGAAAGCGATAACAGCGCTGTCGATGACTTCAGCAAGGGCGGCCTGACCGGCAAGGTTCGTTTCTCCAAGACTGAGGCACGCATCGGTACCCTGATGCCGAAACTGCCGATCCTGACCTCCAACGATGGGCGCCTGCTGCCGCAGATGTTCGAAGGCGGCATGATCACCTCCAACGAAATCGACAACCTGACCTTGACTGCGGGTCAGATCGAGCACGCCACCAGCCGCGCATCGAGCAACAGTACCGGTCTGTCGGTCGATGGCGGTAGCCAGGCATCCAACAAGTTTTACTTTGCTGGCGGTGACTGGAAAGTCACCAAGGATCTTACTGCGCAGTACTACTTCGCCAATCTGGAAGACTACTATGACCAGCATTTTGTTGGTCTGGGGCACAACCTGGCACTGGGTGCTGGAAGTCTGAAAACTGATCTGCGTTACTTCCGTACCACTTCTGATGGCAAGAACGGCAATGCTGTAGACCGCAATGCAGGTTATCGCGTGAATCGTGATTTCGGCGATGGCACTGGTGAAATCGACAACAATACCTGGAGTGCCGCATTCACCTATAGCCTGGGTAGCCATGCGTTGATGCTGGGTCACCAGCGTGTTTCTGATGACAGCAACTTCGTACAGCTGAATCAGGGCGGCATTGAAGGTTCGAGTGGGGCGAGCGTTTACCTGCTGACCGACCGCCTGAACAATAGCTTCACCCGCGCCGGCGAGCGCACTACCTTCGGTCAGTACACCTATGACTTTGCGAGCCTGGGTGTGCCGGGTCTGAAGGCATCGCTTGCTTACCTGAAGGGCACCAATATCCAGCGTGCCGACGGTTCTCAGAACAAGGAGTGGGAGCGTGACCTCGCGCTGGACTACGTCTTCCAGGAAGGCACTCTGAAAGGCTTGGGCCTGGCTTGGCGTAACGGCATGCTGCGCGGTGACGCTGCAACCGACACCGACCAGAACCGTCTGATCGTCAGCTACACCATACCGCTGCTCTAAGCAGATATCGGCAGGGGTTTACCACTCCTGCCAGTGCTGTAACGAAAAAGCCCGCATCGCTTCGATGCGGGCTTTTTTCATTCTGCTGCCAGACGCTGTGGCTCGCTTGCCGAGGAGGCCAATATGGCGCTGGCCAGCTCCATATCATCGGCCTGCTGCAGTTGCGGGTTGCCTGCGCGCAGTTTCTGCAGGGCGGCCTCCAGATGTGGGCCGCGGATCTCGCCTGCGCTGGCGACGAAGCTGCTGGCATCTTCCTCGGCCGCTGCGATCAGCTTGCGATCCTTGAAGGTGAGGTAGGTGGACGCTGTGGTAGCGCCCGACGAGAGGATGTCACGCAGCATCCCGTCGGCTGACGCTGCTTGAACGATCATGCAACCGCCCAGCACGAGGGCGGCTCGGCTCAGTACTCGCATGGTGGCACTCCTGTGCGTTGATAGGTATTGCTAGGAGTGGCAAATGAACGTCTGGGTTCCCGCGAGGCGATGGCCGGTTGCCAGGCCGGATGTCAGCGTACGCGCTGCTGATGGCGCCACCAGCTCAGCATGGTGAGCAGGCCCAGAGTCACAAACAGCAGGAACTGCCAACGCCAGGGTAGATTGGGGATGAGGAACGTCAATGTGCCTACCGTGACTGCGCTTAAGCCGGCCCAGAGCAGGTAGCCGCCCGTACCGAACACTTCGAGAACCAGAAGGGCTGTGGCCAGGCCTAGCCAGTCCCAGAAAGCCAGTTGTTGCAGATAGGCAATCATGCAGGCGTTCGTCCATCGGTCATGGCACGGCCGGCTTCGTGATTCCCTCTGCTGAACATCGTTGCACTCCCTGTTTAAGATCGTTGTATCTAAGCATAGACGTGTCTGGTATGCCGCCGACCTCTTCGCAGGGTGGGCAGGTTCGTCAGTTCTTTTGGAGGTGGGCATGTTCTCCGCTCACAGGTTTCGCCGTTCGCTCATGCTGCTGGCGCTGTTGGCCTCCACAGCCCATGCAGACAGGTTCGATAAGCTGCAAGAGCAGGCGCCGCAGCTCGCGCCACAGGCATTGCGGGCTGCACTGGCAGCGCTGGACTGTGCCGGCTCTGGCGGTGCGCACCCCGCGCGCAGGCTGGCGCTGATCGACTATTCGCTGCCTTCGGCGCAGCAGCGGTTATGGCTGTTCGATTTGCAGGCGGGGCGTCTGTTGCTGCGGGATTTCGTCGCCCACGGTCGAGCTTCCGGCGAGTTCGTCGCTGAGCGTTTTTCCAATCTGGCGGGTAGTCATCAGTCCAGCCTCGGCCTGTTTATCGGTGCCGAGAGCTATGTCGGCCGGCACGGCTATGCACTGCGTCTGGACGGCCTGGAACCAGGGCTCAACGACCAGGCGCGCAGTCGCGCACTGGTGCTGCACGGCGCCGATTATGTGGCGCCTGAGCTGGTCGCCAGTCAGGGGCGCATGGGGCGCAGCCAGGGTTGCCCGGCCGTGCGGACAGAGATCAGCCGCTGGCTGGTGAATCAGCTCAAGGATGGCCAGTATCTGTTCGCCTGGCATCCACAGCTTGGAACCACGCGTTATCAGCGTTGTGAGCCGTTCAGCGTTGCTCGCTCTGCGGAGTGACGCGCAGCACTTCCTCGATGGTGGTCAGGCCGGCGGCGACCTTCTGCGCCCCTGACAGGCGCAGGCTGCGCATGCCGTCCTTGAAGGCGGCGCGGCGTAGCGCCGTCAGGTCTGTATCGGCAGTGATCAGCGGCTTGATCGAATCGTTGAGCAGCATGATCTCGTACACGCCTGCACGGCCCCGATAACCGGTTTCGCGGCATTCCAGGCAGCCGACGGCATGATGCGCCTGGGTTGGCAGGGGGGAACTCCAGGGGCGGGTCAGGCCGCTCCAGGTGTCTTCGTCCAGTTGCACCGGCGCCTTGCAGTGTGGGCACAGGGTGCGCACCAGGCGTTGCGCCATGACGCCGAGGATGGTGGCCTTGAGCAGGTAGTGCGGCACGCCCAGTTCGAGCAGGCGGGTGATGGCGCTGGGGGCGTCGTTGGTGTGTAGGGTGGAGAGCACCAGGTGGCCGGTCAGCGCCGCCTGGATGGCCATTTCTGCGGTTTCCAGGTCGCGGATCTCGCCGACCATGATGATGTCCGGGTCCTGGCGCATCAGCGCGCGCACGCCACTGGCGAAGGTCAGGTCGATGTTGTGCTGCACCTGCATCTGGTTGAAGGCTCCCTCGATCATCTCGATGGGGTCTTCGATGGTGCAGACGTTCACTTCCGGCGTGGCCAGCTGCTTGAGCGTGGTGTAGAGCGTGGTGGTCTTGCCCGAACCGGTGGGGCCGGTGACCAGGATGATGCCGTTGGGCTGGCTGGTCATGCTCGCCCAGCGGCGCAGATCTTCGGGAGAGAAGCCCAGCTGATCCGGGCTTTTCAGCAGCACTTCCGGGTCGAAGATACGCATCACCATCTTCTCGCCGAAGGCGGTGGGCAGGGTCGACAGGCGCAGTTCCACCTCGTTGCCATCGGGCGTCTTGGTCTTGACCCGGCCGTCCTGCGGTTTGCGCTTCTCGGCGATGTTCATGCGCCCGAGGTTCTTCAGGCGGCTGACCACCGCCATAGTGACCTGCGCCGGGAACTGATAGACGGTGTGCAGCACGCCGTCGATGCGAAAGCGCACCGTACCCTGTTCGCGGCGTGGCTCGATGTGGATATCACTGGCGCGCTGCTGGAAGGCGTACTGGAACAGCCAATCGACGATGTTGACGATGTGCGCGTCGTTGGCGTCCGGCTCCTGATCCTGCGCGCCGAGGCTCAGCAGTTGCTCGAAGTTGCCGACCCCGCTGATCTTCTGGTCAGTGGCATTGGCACCGCTGACCGAGCGGGCCAGGCGGTAGAACTCGGTGGTGAAGCGCTGGATGTCCGCCGGGTTGGCTACCACGCGCTTGATCGGGCGCTTGAGCACGTGGATCAGGTTGGCTTCCCAGCTGTGTACCAGCGGCTGGCCGCTGGCGATGGTGACGCTCTCGCTGTCCACCGCGACGGCAAGGATCTTGTGGCGTTGAGCGAAGGCGTAGGACATCAGCGGGGTGATGGCCGGCACGTCGATTTTCAGCGGGTCGATGCGCAGGTAGGGCTGGCCGACGTACTTGGCCAGCCAGACGGTGAGGGTTTCCAGGTCGAGCTTCTTGCCGGGCCGGGTCAGATCGTCCAACTGCTGCGCGGCGAGAAACTCCAGCGGGTGCTGCTGGTTGTTCACCGCGCTACGGCGGATCGCCAGGCACTGTTCAGCGACGTCCTGTTCCACACGCCCTTCGCTGACCAACTCACGCAGCAGATCGCCGAGATCCAGTACGCGGTCCGGGGTGGTGGTGTGGATAGCAGACATGCGGGCTCCTCGGGGTCGGCCTGAACAAGGGTAGCCGAACTAGGATGCCCGAAAAGCATGCGCAGGGCGAAGGGCGGGCGTGAGTCAGTGCCCGCTTCAGGCCACTTCGCTGCTCAGGCTGTGATCCAGGTGGCGCCAGTCCACCTCCCAGACGCACACCAGGCCACGCAGCTTCTGCGCCAGGACGCCGGCGCGGTGCGACGAAAGGCCCTGGATCTGCAGATTGATGTGTAGGTCGTCTTGCCGGCGGGCGACCTGCAGAGCTTCGGGCAGCAGGTGCAACTGGGCGAAAAGTCCGAGCAGGCGGCACAGCACGTCCGCTTCGGCATCGGTGCGCAGGCGATAGTGCACGCAGGCGTCCGGGCGTTCCTGCCAGGGATCGCGATGCTGCTGGAGGGTGGCAAGGGGAGTGGTAGCGGGCATGGCGGTGACTCAGGTCGGTTTTGCTCAAGTTTCTGCCTTGTTGCGGCAAAAGTTCTGCCTCGTTTTCTGGGTTTTGCCGTTATTGTTGGATAGCTGTTCCGGCTATCGTCTTTTTCAAGGAGTTTTTATGTCCGTCACCCTGGATGCCTACGATCAACGCATTCTCGCCCTGCTGCAGGAAGATGCCGGCCTGTCCACCGCCGAGATCGCCGAGCGTGTCGGGCTGTCGCAGTCACCCTGCTGGCGGCGCATCCAGCGCCTCAAGGATGAGGGGGTGATTCGCAAGCAGGTGACCCTGCTCGATCGCAAGCGCGTGGGTCTGCACACCCAGGTGTTCGCTCAGGTAAAGCTCAACGCTCATGGCCGCTCCAATCTCACCGAATTCGCCGAGGCCATGCGCGAGTTTCCCGAGGTGCTGGAATGCCATGTGCTGATGGGCGCGGTGGATTTCATGTTGCGCATCGTCACCCGCGATATCGAGGCTTACGAACGTTTCTTCTTCGAGAAGCTGTCGCTGGTGCCGGGCATCCAGGAGGTGAACTCCATCGTTGCCCTGTCGGAGATCAAGTCGACCACCAGCCTGCCGCTGGGCTAATCGTTCTGCGCCCGCTCCTGGCTGGGTGATGGACTGCCTTGGGCTGGCTTGCCGGGAGGTGTCAGGCCCATGGAGACGTAGATGCTGGTCAGTTGTTCGACGCCCATATCGGCCGGGCGTACCCAGTCCACCGGCACGTAGAGCAGGCCACCGCCGATGGGAATGGGCGCGGTGGGCACCAGAATGGCGCAGTAGGCGCGGCCTTCCAGTTCGATGTTTTCCGAGCTAGGGCGCAGCGCCAGTACGGCTGCACCGTCGCCGCCGAAGAAGCACCAGACCGGCGCCATGGTGGCGATGTCCGGGTTCTTGCTCTTGTCCAGCAGGCCGACGAAACGGTCGGCCAGGTCGTACAGGTTGCCCAGTATCGGCGTGCGCCGCAGAGTGCGGTCGAGCAGCCAGGTCAGCGGTTTGCGCAGGCCCAGTTGCACGGCCAGGCCCAGGGGATAAAGGCTGGCGACCAGCACCAGACTCCCCAGTAGCCAGGCGGTGTAGCCGTTGCTGGAAAAGGGTTGGCCGAGGGCGGCAAAGAATTGGCCGGCCAGGGTGGCCGGGCCGATCAGGCGATTGAGCAGGCTGACGATCCAGCCCAGCAAGGCCAGGGTTAAGGCCAGTGGCAGCAGAGCCAGCAGGCCGGTCAGCCAGGTGGTAAGGAGCGATTTCAGGCTACGTCGCAACATGGCAGGTGATTCCATGAGGGCGGCGTCCTGCCGCCTGACTCAGGCCGGACGACAGCGTCGCCGGCCAGGTTTTGCCGGATCAACGCAGCAAGGCCTTCCAGGCGCGCAACTGCTGCACCTTGATGCACTGCTCGGTGATGGCCTCGGCCTCGGCGTTCTGCAGCGTGAGGTCACTCAGTTTGCTCAGCTCGCCATACAGACGATCGACTTCGGCCACCTCGAGCACCTGGCGCGCCAGGCGCAGCCAGACCAGCATGCGCTCCAGGCGCGGCTGTTGCTCGACCAGGCGCAGCGGCAGCGCCTGATAGCCACGCAGGTTGAGCTGCGCGGCTTCGTCGGTGAGCTGTGTGCTCAGCCAGTTGACCAATGCTGCCTCGCCCTGGCGCTGGCCGCGGGTGTTACGGCCTTCGCGCCAGCCGCCGGCCAGTAGCCAGCGTGCCAGTTGCAGCGACAGCAGGCCCCAGCGCGGCGAATCCAGTTCGCTGGCGAACAGGGCGGGCGCCGCCTGGCGCATCGACTCGTCATCCTGGCCGGCCAGCAGACGCGGACGCCAGTCGTCGAGCAGAGCGTCCAGGCCCTGGCGCAGCTCGCGGCTGCTGGCGCGCGGCACGGCCTGGCCGAGGCTGCCGAGCAGAGCGCGCAATTCGCCCAGGCGCTCGACCCATTCGGCCAGCAGGCGCCAATGGCCATTCCAGCGATATTGCTCGGCCAGGCGTTGGCTGGCGCCGAGCAGGTGCCAGGCCAGTGCGGCGAAGCCATCGTCCAGGCTCATTTCGCCGCTCAGCGTGGGTGTCGGCAGGCTCAGGCTGTAGCTGCCGGCATCGAACAGGCGATAGCCGCGTTCGGCTTTGCTGATGTCGCAGGGCATCAGTGGCAGGCCTTCGGCCAGTTCGCAGGCCAGTTCCAGCAGGGCCGCCGGTTCACCCTGGCGCAGCTCCAGTTCCAGCTCGCAGATTTCTTCCTCGCCTTCGCCGGCAATCACCTTGCCCAAGTCCAGGGCGGCTTCGATCACTACCTTGGCCTTGCCGCGACCCCAGGCAATCTCGGCCTTCTCGCGCACGAAATCGGTGGTGAACAGCGGCATCAGGCTGGTTTTGTCGCGATCGGCGAGGCTGGCCGGCCAGCACTGGTCGTCGAGTTTGCCGAGGTCGAGTTCAGGCGTGTCCAGGTACCAGTCCCATTCGTTGCGCTCGGACAGCCCGGCCACGCTCTGACCGCGGCTTTTCAGGGTCTGGATGAACTGCTCGCCGTCGCGGCGCAGGCGCAGGGCGACCTTGGCCCCGGCCAGGTCACGCGCGGGCGTGTCGTAGTACTGGTTGAACAGCGGTGTGTGCTGCCAGCCGCTCTTGTTGCGCTTCTTCAGCAGTGGGTGTTCGCGCAGCGCGGCCAGTGTGGCGCGGCTGGCGCGCAGTTTGATTTCGGTTTCTTTGACCATGGTCAGCAGGTATGACGCCTAGATATGAAATTGTGACAGTCCGATGACGCGCGCTGGCGGCCGGCGAAGTCGATCCCTATACTTGCGCCCTTCTCAAAACAGGGGTTTACCCTATGCCTATCAATCCTTTTGTCAGCCTGTTCGGCCGTTCTCCCATCGGCCCCATGCAGCAGCACATCGCCAAGGCGCATGAGTGCGCAGCGAACCTGGTGCCCTTCTTCGAAGCCGTGATGGTCGAGGATTGGGCCAGGGTCGAACAGGTACAACAGGACATGTCCCGGCTGGAGCATGAAGCGGACAAACTGAAGAAAAGCGTCCGTCTGCACCTGCCCAAGAGCCTGTTCCTGCCAGTTCCGCGCTCGGATCTGCTCGAGCTGCTCAGTGTACAGGACAAAGTCGCCAACCGTGCCAAGGACATCGCCGGCCTGATGCTCGGCCGTCAGATGGCCATTCCGCAGGCACTGCAACCGCTGATGCGCACCTACGTGCAGCGCAGTGTGGATGCCAGCGCGCAGGCGCTGAAGGCGATGAACGAACTCGACGAGCTGCTCGAGACCGGTTTTGCCGGCCGCGAGGCCGTGCTGGTGGAGACGCTGATCGAAGAGCTCGGTGTGATCGAGCACGATACCGACCGCCTGCAGATCGAAGTGCGTCGGACGCTGTTCAAGCTGGAGAAGGATCTTCCCCCGGTCGATGTGATGTTCCTCTATCAGATCATCGACTGGATCGGCGACGTCGCCGACCGTGCCCAACGAGTGGGCAACCGACTGGAACAACTGCTGGCGCGCTAAGCGCCAGTGTCCTTTCTGGGATCTACGGAAACTTACTTTATGTCTCTGATTGCGGACTACGGGCTGGTTCTGCTCGTGCTTGCCTGCCTTTTCGGTTTTTTCATGGCCTGGGGTGTCGGGGCCAACGATGTAGCCAACGCCATGGGTACATCCGTTGGCTCGCGTGCATTGACCATCCGGCAGGCGATCATCATTGCCATGGTCTTCGAATTCTGCGGTGCCTACCTGGCCGGCGGTGAGGTGACCGAAACCATCAAGAACGGCATCGTCGATGCCAATCTGATCAGTCCCAACCTCATGGTGCTGGGCATGATGTCGGCCTTGCTGGCCGCCGGTTCCTGGCTGTTGGTCGCGTCGATGCGTGGCTGGCCGGTGTCCACCACTCACACCATCGTCGGTGCGGTGATCGGCTTCGCGGCTGTCGGCGTGTCGGTCGATGCGGTGCACTGGAGTGGCGTCGGTCCCATCGTCGCCAGTTGGGTGGTCACGCCGATGCTCGCCGGGATCATTTCCTTCTGCCTGTTCGTCAGCGTGCAGAAGCTGATCATCGACACCGACGAGCCGTTCAAGAACGCCAAGCGCTTCGTGCCGCTGTACATGTTCATCACCGGTTTCATGATCTCGCTGATGACCCTGAGCAAGGGCCTCAAGCACGTTGGCCTGGATCTCACCAGCACCGAGGGTTTCATGCTCTCGCTGGGCATCGGCGTGCTGGTCATGTTGATCGGTATCGCCCTGCTCAGCCGCATCCAAGTCGATGCCGAAGCGGACAAGGCCTTCCACTTCTCCAGCGTGGAGAAGGTGTTCGCCATCCTGATGATCTTCACCGCCTGCTCCATGGCCTTCGCCCACGGTTCCAACGACGTGGCCAATGCCGTCGGCCCGTTGGCTGCCATCGTCGGCGTGATCCAGAGTGGTGGTGACCTGGCCGCTGGGGAGAAATCCATCGTGCCGGGCTGGATCCTGCTGCTGGGCGCACTGGGCATCGTCGTGGGTCTGGCCACCTATGGCTACAAGGTGATCGCCACCATCGGCAAGGAAATCACCGAGCTGACCCCCAGCCGTGGTTTTGCCGCCGAACTGGCTGCTGCCACCACCGTGGTCAGCGCGTCGGGTCTGGGCCTGCCGGTATCCACCACCCACACCCTGGTCGGCGCCATTCTCGGTGTCGGCCTGGCGCGCGGCATCGGTGCGCTGAACCTGGGCATGATCGGCAAGATCTTCCTGTCCTGGATCATCACTCTGCCGGCTGGTGCGGTGCTGTCGATCATCTTCTTCTTCATCCTGCGCGGGC
Organism: Pseudomonas sp. FG29; assembly: GCF_057809355.1. Classification (NCBI taxonomy): domain Bacteria; kingdom Pseudomonadati; phylum Pseudomonadota; class Gammaproteobacteria; order Pseudomonadales; family Pseudomonadaceae; genus Pseudomonas; species Pseudomonas sp. FG29. Next base: position 31,951 of record NZ_JBMDJU010000020.1, read on the forward strand.
TGTTCGGCGGCGTCTGATTCCGCTCTGGCGGTTTCACCGACAAGACGATGTCCCTATGATGGGGACATCGTCTCAGGAGAGCGCCCATGCCCCTGCCGTCCTTTCAAGAGCAGTTCGCCGCGCTGATCGCCGCGCCCTCGGTGAGCTGTACCCAGCCCAACTGGGATCAGAGCAACGCGCCCGTCATCGACCTGCTCGCCGCCTGGCTCGGTGATCTGGGTTTTACCTGCGAAACCCAGCAGATTTCCCCCGGCAAGTTCAACCTGCTCGCCAGTTATGGCTCGGGCCCCGGTGGCCTGGTGCTGGCTGGACACAGCGATACCGTGCCCTTCGACGCCGCCCTGTGGCAGACCGACCCGCTCAAGCTGACCGAGGTGGGCGACCGCTGGGTGGGCCTGGGCAGTTGCGATATGAAGGGCTTCTTCGCCCTGGTCATCGAAGCGGTGCGGCCGCTGCTCGATCAGCCCTTTCAGCAGCCGCTGCTGATTCTCGCCACCTGCGATGAGGAAAGCTCGATGGCCGGCGCGCGTGCGCTGGCCGATGCCGGCCGGCCGCTGGGACGTGCGGCGGTGATCGGCGAGCCGACCGGCCTCAAGCCCATCCGCCTGCACAAGGGCGTGATGATGGAACGCATCGACATTCTCGGCCGCAGCGGTCATTCCTCGAATCCGGCGCTTGGTCATAGCGCGCTCGAAGCCATGCAGGATGTGATGGGCGAGCTGCGCGGGCTGCGTGCGCAGTGGCAGCGCCAGTTCAATAACCCGCAGTTCAGCGTGCCGCAACCGACACTCAACCTCGGCTGCATACATGGCGGTGACAACCCCAACCGTATTTGCGGCCAGTGCGCCCTGGAGTTCGACCTGCGGCCTTTGCCGGGTATGGATCCGGAGCAATTGCGTGCGGCCATTCGCAGCAAGTTGCAGCCGCTGGCACTCAAGCACGAGGTGCGCATCGACTATGGCCCGCTGTTCCCGGCCGTACCGCCCTTCGAACAAAGCGCCGATGCCGAGCTGGTACGCCTGGCTGAACGCCTGACCGGGCACAGCGCGCAAGCGGTGGCGTTCGGCACCGAAGCGCCTTATCTTCAGCGCCTTGGCTGCGAGACGCTGGTGCTCGGCCCTGGCGACATCGATTGCGCGCATCAGCCTGGGGAACACCTGGAGTTGGCCCGTATCGAACCTACGGTGACGCTACTGCGCGAACTGATCCAACACTATTGCCTGACCCGGAGTGAAGACGTGCTGCGACGATGAGAGGTAGGGCGGGTGTAACCCGCCAAATGGCCATGGCGGGTTGCACCCGCCCTACGTTTCGACGCTCACGGATCTTTACATGCACGACTACGTCAACTGGCTACGCCACGCTTCGCCCTACATCAATGCCCACCGCGACTGCACCTTCGTGGTCATGTTGCCGGGGGAGGGCGTCGCCCACCCCAATTTCGCCAATATCGTCCATGACCTGGTGCTGCTGCACAGCCTCGGCGTGCGTCTGGTGCTGGTGCATGGCTCGCGCCCGCAGATCGAGGCGCGTCTGGCGACGCGCGGTCTGACCCCGCACTACCATCGCGGCCTGCGCATCACCGACGCGCAGACCCTGGAGTGCGTGATCGATGCGGTGGGGCAACTGCGTATCGCCATCGAAGCGCGTTTGTCGATGGACATGGCTGCGTCGCCGATGCAGGGCTCGCGTCTGCGTCTGACCAGCGGCAACTTCGTCACCGCGCGGCCGATTGGTGTGGTCGACGGCGTCGATTATCACCATACCGGCGAAGTGCGGCGCATCGACCGCAAGGGCATCAATCGCCAGCTCGACGAGCGCAGCATCGTGCTGCTGTCGCCACTGGGCTATTCGCCCACCGGGGAAATCTTCAACCTGGCTTGCGAGGATGTCGCCACGCGTGCGGCCATCGACCTGGCGGCGGACAAGCTGCTGCTGTTCGGCGCCGAAGACGGCCTGCTCGACGAGAGTGGCAAGCTGGTGCGCGAGCTTCGTCCGCAGCAGGTGCCCGCGCACCTGGCGCGCCTGGGCAGCAACTACCAGGGCGAATTGCTCGACGCTGCTGCTCAGGCTTGCCGGGGCGGGGTCAAGCGCAGCCATATCGTCAGCTATGCCGAGGATGGCGCACTGCTCAGCGAGTTGTTCACCCGCGCCGGTAACGGCACTCTGGTGGCTCAGGAGCAATTCGAGTCGCTGCGTGAAGCGACCATCGAGGATGTTGGCGGCCTGATCGAGTTGATCCGCCCGCTGGAAGAACAGGGCATTCTGGTGCGCCGTTCGCGCGAGGTGCTGGAGCGCGAAATCGAGCAGTTCAGTATCGTCGAGCGCGAGGGGCTGATCATCGCCTGTGCCGCGCTTTACCCGATTGCCGAATCGGACTGTGGTGAACTGGCCTGCCTGGCGGTCAATCCTGACTACCGGCATGGCGGCCGTGGTGATGAATTGCTCGAACGTATCGAAGCCAGGGCGCGGGCGCAGGGCATCAAGACCCTGTTCGTACTCACCACCCGCACGGCTCACTGGTTCCGTGAGCGCGGTTTCGAGCCTAGCAGCGTCGAGCGCATGCCTGCGGCGCGTGCTTCGCTGTACAACTATCAGCGTAATTCCAAGGTGTTCGAGAAGGCTCTGTAGGGGGGACGGATCCTTTGCCTGTTGGGTGTCGGTGAAGGGGTCATGGCATGCTGAATCGGTGGGCTAAAGCCCACCCTACAGAGCTATGGAGCGAGCTGTAGGAGCGGATTTATCCGCGAGCTTCGTGGTTTAAGCCGCTCCTACGCCGAGGTCAGGCGCTGCGCTGATGCAGGCGCCACTGCTCGCGACCGTCGTCCCAGCCGGCTTCCCAGGCTGCTGCCGGTACTTCGGCGGGGTAGGGTTGGCGCGTACGGGGCAGGCCGGTGAGCCCGGCCATGTAACCTTGCTGGTACGCTTTGGTGAGGCCTTCCAGGCTCCATTGGGGCGAGGCATCGTGTCGCTCGGGCGCCATCTGGCGTGCTCCCATTCAGTCCGTTGAACTCATGCTAGCTGCCCGTTCGAGCGGCCGTATGGCCGCTCGTCCGTCCTTTGGCTCCGCTGGCTGGCTTTGTGACGAGTCTCACACCGCCACGGCGAGGATGCTGGCCTGGTAAGCCGCGACAAAGGCGTCGAAATCACCTTCCGGCTGGGCTTCCAGTTCGGCCTGCTCGGCCAGCGATTGGCCCGCAACCTGTTCCAGAACCGCCTGCTGCTCGGCATCCAGCGGCTGGCCCTGGAAGTACTCGGCGTGCTGGCGGCTCTGCTGCAGGGCGAACTCGGTGAAGCTCATACCCTGGCGCAGTGTGGCCAACACCTGAGCGGAAGGCGTGCGCTCGACATCGGCTACCTTGGCCTGCTGCTGTGCCAGCGCTTCGACATGGGCATTACCGCCCTGGGCGCGGTCGAGCAACTCGGCCAGTGGCAGGATGCGCGTGAGTAGGTCGCCAGCCCAGGCCTTGAGTTCCACCTGTTGCGCGCCCTTCTGCAGATGCAGGCCAGGGCGACGGCCTTCCTTGACCACCTTGAGGAAGTTGCTGGTGCAGTTGCTGCACTCGCCGTTTTCCAGCAACGGGCTGTCATCCAGGGCGCAGAACAGCAGGAAGGCGTCGATGAAGCGCGCCTGCGCCAGGTCGATGCCCAGCGGCAGGAAGGGATTGATGTCCAGGCAGCGTACTTCCACGTACTGCACGCCACGGCTCATCAGTGCCTGGATCGGCCGCTCGCCGCTGCGGGTGACGCGCTTCGGGCGGATGCTCGAGTAGTACTCGTTCTCGATCTGCAGGATGTTGGTGTTCAGTTGCAGCCACTCGTCGCCACGTTTGGTGCCGGCTTCGACATAGGCCGGGTAGGGCGTGCCGACGGCCAGGCGCAGGCTGTCGGTGTAGCTGGCCAGGTCGTTGTAGCAGGGGGTCAGGCCGGATTGCGCGCTGCTCTGGTAGCCCAGGTCGCTCATGCGCAGGCTGGTGGCGTACGGCAGGTACAAGGTGCTGGCATCCAGCTCCTGCAACTGGTGCGGGCGGCCGCGCATGAAGCCCTTGTCCAGCGCCGGCGAGGCGCCGAACAGGTACATCAGCAGCCAGCTGTAGCGGCGGAAATTGCGGATCAGCGAGATATAGCGCGCCGACTGGTAGTCGCGTGCACTCTGCTCGCTGCCTTCGCTCTGCTGCTGCAGTTGCCAGAGTTTTTCCGGCAGGGAGAAGTTGTAGTGGATGCCGGCGATGCACTGCATGGTCTTGCCGTAACGCAGCGCCAGCCCCTTGCGGTACACGTACTTGAGGCGACCGATGTTGGAGCTGCCGTAGCGGGCGATGGGAATGGTCTCTTCGTCCGGCAACTGGCAGGGCATCGACGGGCTCCACAGCAGTTCGCCGTCGAGCTTGGTGTAGGTGAAGCGGTGGATGCGCTCGAGTTCATCCAGGGTGGCCGCGGCGTCGGTGGCCGTACCGGTGATGAATTCCAGCAGCGATTCGGAGTAGTCGGTGGTGATCTGCGCGTGCGTCAGTGCCGAGCCCAGTCCTTGCGGATGCGGGGTCAGGGCCAGTTGGCCGTCGCGATCGACACGCAGGCATTCGCGCTCGATGCCGTGCAGGCATTCACCCAGCAGGGACAGGTTGGCCGGCTCGCCGAGCTGGGCCAGGCGGCGTGAGAGAAGGTCGCTCAAGATGCAATTCCTAACTGGGCAGTCGCCACAATATGGGGATCGCCCCCGCACTCTGCAAGGGGCGACGATGCAGCCACATTAGACGACTTCGCGCCCGGTCGATTACACGCAGGCGAAGGTGCCTTGTGCCTTGGCGACCAGCTTGTCGCCCTGCAGCACTTCGGCTTCCACCACCTGGGTGCGGCGACCAGCGTGCAGCACCTTGGCGTGGCACAGCACGCTGCCCTCGGATACCGGGCGTATGTAGTTGATCTTGCACTCCAGGGTCACGCTGCTCGGGCCGCCATCGCCCAGGCTGTGGCTGGCCTGACCCATGGCGGTATCGATCAGCGAGAACAGCGCGCCGCCGTGCAGTTTGCCGTGCAGGTTGCGCAGCTCGTCGGTGAGGGTCAGGCGCACGCGCGCCTCGCCACCACCGACCTGGAGGATCTCCAGGCCGAGCAGGCGGGAAAAGGCGCTGCTGGCGCCGACGTTGTCAGTCGTACTCATTTCTTCAACTGCTTGGCGTTGGCGAACAGGGCGGCCATGCCGCCCGTGGCGGGTGCCGGCTTGTCCTGGCTGGAGTGGCGCTCGCTGCGCGGCGTGTTGCCGCCACGGTTGCCGTTGCCGCGCTGAGCACCGCGCGCGCCCTCGACTTTCTCGCCGGGGGTATCGCCCATGCGCATGGACAGGGCGATGCGGTTACGCGGGATGTCCACTTCCATCACCTTGACCTTCACCACGTCGCCGGCCTTGACCGCCTCGTGCGGATCCTTGATGAACTTCTCCGACAGCGCACTGATGTGCACCAGGCCGTCCTGGTGCACGCCGATGTCGACGAAGGCACCGAAGTTGGTGACGTTGGTCACCACACCTTCGAGCACCATGCCCAGTTTGAGGTCGTTCAGCGTTTCCACACCTTCCTGGAACTCGGCGGTCTTGAACTCCGGGCGCGGGTCGCGGCCGGGCTTGTCCAGTTCCTTGAGGATGTCGCCGACGGTGACCAGGCCGAAGCGCTCGTCAGTGAACTTGGCCGGATCGAGACGCTTGAGGAAGGCCGAATCGCCGATCAGCGAGCGGATGTCGCGGCCGGTGTCCTGGGCGATGCGCTCGACCAGCGGGTAGGTTTCCGGGTGCACGGCGGAGGCGTCCAGCGGGTTGTCGCCGCTCATCACGCGGAGGAAGCCGGCGGCCTGCTCGAAGGTCTTCTCGCCCAGGCGCGGCACCTTCTTCAGCTCGGCGCGCGAGGCGAAGGCGCCGTTGGCGTCGCGGTACTGCACGATGTTCTGCGCCAGGGTCGCATTGAGGCCGGAGATGCGCGCCAGCAGGGCGGCGGAGGCGGTGTTCACGTCCACGCCAACGGCGTTCACGCAGTCCTCGACCACGGCATCCAGGCTGCGCGCCAGTTTGAGCTGCGACACATCGTGCTGGTACTGGCCGACGCCGATGGATTTCGGGTCGATCTTCACCAGCTCGGCCAGCGGATCCTGCAGGCGGCGGGCGATGGAGACGGCGCCGCGCAGCGATACATCGAGATCGGGGAATTCGCGGGCAGCCAGCTCCGAGGCCGAGTACACCGAGGCGCCGGCCTCGGAGACCATCACCTTGGTCAGCTTCAGGCCCGGCACCTTCTTGATCAGCTCGGCGGCCAGCTTGTCGGTCTCGCGGCTGGCGGTGCCGTTGCCGATGGAGATCAGGTCGACGCCATGCTTGGCGCACAGCTTGGCGAGGATGGCCAGGGTGCCGTCCCAGTCGTTGCGCGGGGCGTGCGGGTAGACAGTGGCGGTTTCCAGCACCTTGCCGGTGGCATCGACCACGGCCACCTTGCAGCCGGTGCGCAAGCCCGGGTCGAGCGCCAGGGTAGCGCGCGGACCGGCCGGCGCGGCCAGCAGCAGGTCATGCAGGTTGCGGGCGAAGACGCTGATCGCTTCGTCCTCGGCCTTCTCGCGCAGCTCGCCGAGCAGGTCGGTTTCCAGGTGGTTGTACAGCTTGACCTTCCAGGTCCAGCGCACCACCTCGGCCAGCCATTTGTCGGCGGCACGGCCTTGCGCGCTGATGCCGAAGCGCTCGCCGATCATCACCTCGCAGGGATGCATGCTGCCCGGCAGTTCTTCGCCGACCTTGAGGCTGGCACTGAGGATGCCTTCGTTACGCCCGCGGAAGATCGCCAGCGCACGGTGCGACGGCACACCCTTGAGCGCTTCGTCATGCTCGAAGTAGTCGCTGAACTTGGCGCCTTCGTTTTCCTTGCCCGGCACCAGGCGGGCGCTGAGGGTGGCGTTGTCCTTGAGGAAGCTGCGCAGCGTGTCGAGCAGCGCGGCGTCTTCGGCGAAGCGTTCCATGAGGATGTATTTGGCGCCTTCGAGCACGGCTTTCACGTCGGCGAAGCCCTTTTCGGCGTCGATGAAGCGCTCGGCTTCCTGCTCGGGTGTCAGGCTCGGGTCGTTGAACAGCGCATCGGCCAGTTCGCCGAGGCCGGCTTCCAGGGCGATCTGGCCCTTGGTGCGGCGCTTTTGCTTGTACGGCAGATACAGGTCTTCGAGGCGCGTCTTGGTGTCGGCCAGGTCGATCTCGCGCTTGAGTTCCGGGGTGAGCTTGCCTTGCTCCTCGATGCTGGCGAGGATCGCCACGCGGCGCTCGTCCAGTTCGCGCAGGTAGCGCAGGCGCTCTTCCAGGTGGCGCAGCTGGGTGTCGTCGAGGCTGCCGGTCACTTCTTTACGGTAACGGGCGATGAAGGGCACGGTAGAGCCTTCGTCGAGCAGGGCCACGGCGGCGGCGACTTGCTGCGGGCGCACGCCCAGTTCTTCGGCGATGCGGTTGTTGATGCTGTCCATATAAAAACTACCCACTGAAGCGACAGGGTGGCCGTAAACATGCCGGCCAGACACGAAAGCGGCGCATTATAAACACCGCATCTGCCCGTGCTGGGAACCGTTCGGGGAAAAATCTGCTAACAATGGCTAAAGCGCCCACTCATGCGCCTGAGCGATAATGCCGCCACTTGCCGTCCATCGTACGGCTGTCCAAGGAGACACCATGACCCAGTCCGCTATCCCTGCTGCCGAAGGCGAGAAGATTCTCATCGTCGACGACGACGCCCGCCTGCGTCGCCTGCTCGAGCGTTTCTTCGATGAGCAGGGCTATCGGGTACGCGCGGTGGAGAACGTCGAACAGATGGATCGTCTGCTGGCGCGCGAGCTGTTCAATCTGGTGGTGCTCGACCTGATGCTGCCTGGCGAGGATGGCCTTTCCGCCTGCCGCCGCCTGCGTGAGTCGAACAACCAGATCCCGATCATCATGCTCACCGCCAAGGGTGACGAAGGCAGCCGCATCCAGGGCCTGGAGCTGGGCGCCGACGATTACCTGGCCAAACCCTTCAACCCGCGCGAGCTGCTGGCGCGGATCAAGGCTGTGCTACGTCGCCAGGCGCCGGTGGTGCCAGGGGCGCCGGGTACCGAGGACGAGAGCGTCACCTTCGGCGAATACGAGCTGTCGCTGGCCACCCGCGAGCTGAAGAAGGGCGAGGAAGTGCACATGCTCACCACCGGCGAGTTCGCCGTGCTCAAGGCACTGGTGCAGCACGCGCGCGAGCCGCTGACCCGCGACAAGCTGATGAACCTGGCCCGTGGCCGCGAATGGGATGCGCTGGAGCGCTCCATCGACGTGCAAATCAGCCGTCTGCGTCGCCTGATCGAGCCGGATCCGTCCAAGCCGCGCTATATCCAGACCGTCTGGGGTGTGGGTTACGTCTTCGTTCCGGACGGCAATAAATGAAGCTGCCGCCTGCGGCCTGCCGCCTGAAGCCGCTTCCATGAAAACTCCCGTCTGGTTCCCGCAGAGTTTTTTCGCCCGCACCCTCTGGCTGGTGCTCGTCGTCGTGCTGTTCTCCAAGGCGCTGACCCTGGTGTACCTGATGATGAACGAGGACGTGCTGGTCGACCGTCAGTACAGTCATGGCGCGGCACTGACCCTGCGCGCCTACTGGGCGACCGACCCGAGTGACCGCGAGCGTGTCGCGCAGGCCGCCGGGCTCAAGCGCACGCCCAGCGATCAGGTGCCGCCCAACGAGCAGCACTGGCCTTACAGCGAGATCTTCCAGCGGCAGATGCAGACCGAACTTGGCCCCGACACCGAAACGCGGGTGCGCGCGACTACGCCGCCGGCGCTTTGGGTGCGCGCGCCGAGCCTCGGCGATGGTTGGGTGCGGGTGCCGATGTACCCGCATCCGCTGCGTGGGCAACGGATCTGGAGCGTGCTGGGCTGGTTCCTCGGGATCGGCCTGATTTCCACCGCCGCGGCCTGGATCTTCGTGCGTCAGCTCAACGCGCCACTCAAACGCCTGGTCTATGCCGCTCGCCAGCTCGGTCAGGGGCGCAGCGTGCGCCTGCCGATCAGCGATACACCGAGCGAGATGACCGAGGTGTACCGTGCCTTCAACCAGATGGCCGAGGACGTGGAGCAGGCCGCGCGTGAGCGCGAGCTGATGCTCGCCGGGGTTTCCCACGACCTGCGCACGCCGCTCACGCGTTTGCGCCTGGCCCTGGAGTTCATGGACAGCGACACCGAGCTGACCGACGACATGGTGCGTGATATCGAGGACATGGACGCCATCCTCGATCAGTTCCTCGCCTTCATCCGCGATGGTCGCGGTGAGCCGGTGGAGGAAGCCGACTTCCCCGAGCTGGTGCGGGAAACCCTGGCGCCCTACAACCAGGGCAGCGAGCGTGTGCGCCTGTGCCTGGAGAGCATTCCGCCCTTCCCGCTGCGCCGCGTGTCGATCAAGCGCCTGCTCACCAATCTGGTGGAGAACGCTCTCAACCACGGCGGTGGCGATGCGGTGGAGGTGGTCGCCAGTCTGGCTGGGGATCAGAGCGCGCCTTATGTGGTGCTGAGCGTGCTGGATCGCGGAGCCGGTATCGATCCGGCCGAACTCGACAGCATCTTCAACCCCTTCATCCGCGGGGATCGTGCGCGCGGCGGTCGTGGTACCGGCCTGGGTCTGGCCATCGTCAAGCGCATCGCGGCCCTGCATGGCGGCAGTGTCGAGCTGCGCAACCGCAGCGGCGGTGGGCTGGAGGCGCGGGTGCGTTTGCCGCTGGGGCTGCTCCTGCCGCGCGACGCGGTGTAACCGCCCTCGGTCAGCCGCGCCATTATCGGCGTGTGCTGGCCAATGGCTGCCCGGGATCGCCCTGGGCTATGCTGTGCCGGCGTTCCGCTGAGAGGCCAGCATGTCCACCTCCCCGTTCCCCCGTCTACCCCTGTGGACCTGGTGGCTGCCGCTGCCGCTCTTCCATCTGGGCACCTGGCTGTCGCTGATCACTCGCATGGATGATGGCGTGGCGTTGTGCTACCTGCCGCTGGTCATGGGGTTGGCATTCTTCATCTGGTGGGGGCCGCGGGTGCTGCCGGCTATCTACCTGAATGCGGTCGTCACCGGCCCACTCTGGGGGCTGCCGTGGGAATGGGGGCTGCTCTACGGCCTTCCCGAAGTCATCGGTGTGGCGCTGGGCGGCTGGTTGCTCAGGCGCCAGACCTTCGACCCAGCCCTGGTATCGCTGAGTGACCTGCTGCGCTTCATGGCGTTCGGTGTGTTGCTGCCAGCGAGCGTTCTGGCGCTCGGCCTGCACGCCAATCTGTGGCTGACGGGTTTGCTGCAGCGCGAGCTGTGGGCGTTTTCCAGCCTCAATGCCTGGTTGGTGTGCATCGGCAGCCTGTTGGCTCTGGCCACGCCGCTGCTGGCCTTCGCCAGCGCGCCGCTGCGTGCGCGGGGCTGGCTGTTGGCTGGTACCACGCAGCGGGACGCCCCTGCTCTGGAGGTGAGCCATTCGCCCAGAGGTTGGCTGTTCACCCTGGCTGGTTTCAGCCTGCTGACGGGGGTGATCACCAGCCTGCCGACCCTGATCGCCGTACCGCTGCTGGGGGCTACTCTGCTGGTGCTGGCGCTGCGTCATGCCTTCGCCGGCGCGCTGTTCGGCGCGCTACTGGGGCTGGTGACGATGCAGCTCTGGCCCATGCTGCGTGACGGCACGCGCTTCGACACGCCGGCAGGCGGCTACCCGTTGCAGTTGAACTTGCTCCTGCTGATGGGGGCTGCCCTGCTGGTCGGGCGGGTCTTGAGCGATTTGCGCCAATCGTTGGCACACAGCACGCAGATGCAGCGCCAACTGACGCGCAGCAAGCTGGCGATGGAGGCCTGCCCGTTGGGTATTACCATCGCCGATGCGCGCCATGCGGACATGCCGTTGGTCTACAGCAACCCGGCATTCAGCCGGATTACCGGTTACCGCGCCGAGGAGGTGCTGGGGCGCAACTGCCGTTTTCTTTCCGGCGCGGCACGCAATCAGCGTGGCCTGGAGATCCTGCGCGCCGCCATGCGTGAAGGGCGTACCGGCCGTGCGGTGTTGCGCAACTTTCGCAAGGACGGCACAGCGTTCTGGAACGAGGTGGTGCTGGCGCCGATGCGTGACGAGCAGGGCATCAGTCACTTCGTTGGCCTGCAGCACGATGTCACCGAGCGCGAGGAACTGTCCGCCCGGGTGGAGCAGCAACGTGCCGCCATGCTGCGGCAGAGCCACCTGTTCAGCCAGACCGAGGACATCGCCAACCTCGGTGGCTGGGTGCTGGAAGTCAGCGACTCCAGCATGTTCTGGAGCGACGGCTGTTACCGCATCGTCGACCGCGACATCCAGCTCGGCTCGCCCGATCTGGAGCAGACGCTCGATTACTACGACACCCCGAGCCAGGTGTTGATCCGGCAGACGCTGCAGGCAGTCCATGCCGGTCTGGATGACGTTGATCTCGAGGTGCGTCTGTGCGCCCGTCTGGGTGGCCGTCTGGTGCGCCTGCGCGGCATGGCCGAGCGCGACGACGATGGCAGCCTGCTGCGTATCTACGGCGTGGTGCAGGACATCAACGAGCGCCGCCGTACCGAGTCGCAACTGCGTGACCGTGACGAGCGCCTGCGCCTGTTCTTCGAGGCGCCGCTGATCGGCATGGCGCTGACCTCGCAGAGCTTCGCTTGGGAGGAGGTCAACCCCAAGCTGTGCAGCATGCTCGGCCGCAGTCGCGAGCAACTGCTGGCCAGCAGTTGGCGCGAGCTATCGCACCCCGACGACCTGCTCGCCGAGCGGAGTCGATTGGAACCGGTGCTGTTGGGTGAAAGCGATGGCTTCGAAATGGACAAGCGCTTTCTGCGTGCCGACGGGCAGATCGTCTTCACCCGCGTCAGCTTGCGTGTGGTGCGGCCGGGGGCGACGCATCCGCTGATGTTCATGCTGCTGGTGGAGGACATCAGCGCTCGCCGCCAGGCCGAGGCGCGTTATCACACCCTGGTCGAACATGCGCCCGAGGCGATCCTGCTGTTCAACCCGGACGGCGGCATCGTCGAACTCAACGAAAACGCCTTGCGCCTGTTCCGTTACCGCCGCGAAGCCCTGCTGGGCCGCAGCATCCAGAGCATCAGTCCGGCTCGTCAGGCCGACGGCCAACTCTCGACCAAGGCGGGCAAGCAGCACTTGCAGCGTGCCATCGCGGGCGAAACGCCGGTCTTCGAATGGCTGCACCGTGACAGCGCCGGGCGCCAGTTGCCGTGCGAGGTGCGCCTGCTGCGCATGCCGGGCGAGGACATCCTGATTCGTGCCAGCATCATCGACATTTCCGAGCGTCAGCGTTACCAGCGCGAGATCGAGCGCCTGGCCTACAGCGACGAACTGACCGGCCTGCCAAACCGCCGCCTGCTGCTTGATCGCCTGCAGCACGCCATGGATCGCGAGAGCCGCGAAGGCAGCCTGGGCGCCCTGCTGTTCATCGATCTGGATCACTTCAAGACGGTCAACGACAGCCTCGGGCACCCGGTCGGCGACGCCTTGCTGTGCGAGGTCACCCAGCGCCTGGCGGCGGAACTGCGCACCGAAGATACCCTGGCCCGGCTGGGCGGTGACGAGTTCGTGGTGCTGCTCGAAGCCCTCGATCACGAACCGAGCCTGGCCGCCGAGCAGGCCGCAGCGGTTGGTGAGAAGCTGCTGCGTGGCCTGCAGGGCAGTTGCCTGATCGAGGGCCATGAGCTGTCGATCAGCGCCAGCATCGGCATCGCCTTGCACCCGATGGGCTTGCAGCAGGCGGCCGACGTGCTCAAGCAGGCCGACACCGCCATGTACCGCGCCAAGCACGCCGGGCGGAACGCGCTGCATTTCTTCGCCCCGGAAATGCAGGCGGCCATCGACCAGCGCCTGCTGCTGCAGGGTGAGCTGCGCCAGGCCATTGCGCGCGGGCAATTACAGCTGATGTTCCAGCCGCAACTCTTGCTGGCCGATGACTCGGTGGCCGGTGCCGAGGTGCTGCTGCGCTGGCAGCATCCGGAGCGCGGCGAGATTGCGCCCGATCAGTTCGTGCCCTTGGCCGAGGAGACCGGCCTGATCCAGGACATCGGCCAATGGGTGCTGGAACAGGCCTGTGCGGCCCTGGCGCGCTGGCAGACGCAGTGGCCGCAGTTGGTACTGGCAGTCAATCTGAGCCCGCGCGAGTTGCGCCAGGCCGGTTGCGTCAGCCGCGTCGAGCAGTGCCTGCAGCACCATGGCGTGCCGGCGCAGTCGCTGGAGCTGGAGATCACTGAAGGCGTGCTGCTCGAAGACGTCGACCGCTGCATCGACCATATGCACCAGCTCAAGGCACAGGGCGTGCGCTTCGCCATCGACGACTTCGGCACGGGTTATTCCTCGCTCACCTACCTCAAGCGCCTGCCGCTGGATCGCCTGAAGATCGATCGCAGCTTCGTCGCCGATCTGGATGGCGACAGCAGCGGCCGCATGCTGGTGCAGACCATCCTGATGATTGCGCGCAACCTGGGGCTGGAGTGCGTGGCCGAGGGCATCGAGCGTGACAGCCAGTTGGCGCTGCTGCGCGAGCAGGACTGCACCCTCGGCCAGGGTTATCTGATCAGCAGGCCCATGGCCGAGGCCGAATTCCTTGCCTGGATGCAGGCCCGCTCGCGTTGAGCGGGCTTACCAGTTCAGGCTGTCGCCGCCGAGCCGGGCTGATTGGCCGTAGGGCCAGGGATAGTTGGCGTCGCCATGGCCACTGGGCAGTTCGCTGTACAGCGGGATACCTAGCGGCGCCAGGTATTCGGCGAAGATTTCCTCGAGGCTGTGATGCACGCCGCGCCGTGGGCAGTCGGTGAAGCTGCCCAGGCAGACGGCGCGCGGGCGCCGGCCGGCAAAGCTGTGCAGCAGTTGCCAGAGGCTGCGCTCGAGGCGGTAGTAGGGTTCGCCGACATCTTCGAGGATAAGGATCGAGTCCTCGCCCAGTTGCATCTGCGCAGGGGTGCCGCAGGCGCTGGCCAGCGCCGTCAGGTTGCCGCCCTGCAAGATGCCGCTGATGCTGTGTTGCGGCCCGCTGATGTGGCGCACCGGCAATTGTCGATGCTGCGTCGCGAGCAGGTTCCACAGGGCCTGTACCGAGGCCAGTCGTTCGCGCTGGCCGCCTGGTGCTGCCAGTGCCTGCTGGCCGAGCACGGTCGCCACCGGGCCATGAATGGCAGGCAGGCCATGACACTGGAAGGCTTCGAGCAGGATCGACAGATCGGAAAACCCAATCAGTGGGCGTGTGCTGGCCTGTTGCAGCAGGGCCCAGTCGATATCCGCGATGAGTTGCGCGCTGCCATAACCACCGCGCAGGCACCAGACCGCATCGATGCCAGGCAGGCTGAAGGCCTGGTGCAGGTCGTCCAGGCGTTGTTCGGGCGTACCAGCCAGGTAACGGTGACGAGCGCGTACGTGCTGGCCCAGGTGGTAGCGAATGCCCTGCACTTCAAGTTGCGCCAGGGTTGCTTCGAGCACGTCTTCTGCGATGGCGGCGGCCGGCGCGATCAGCGCCAGGCGCCCGTTGAACGCTGGATTCATCCGCGCCCCTTGGTGCGCGTTTGCCCGGGTTCGGCGTGCTTTTCCAGATGCTCGATGATCATCCCGGCGACGTCCTTGCCGGTGGTGGTCTCGATACCTTCCAGGCCGGGCGAGGAGTTCACTTCCATCACCAGCGGGCCGTGGTTGGAACGCAGGATGTCCACCCCAGCAACGTTCAGGCCCATGACCTTGGCTGCGCGCACGGCGGTCATGCGTTCTTCCGGGGTGATCTTGATCAGGCTGGCGCTGCCGCCACGGTGCAGGTTGGAGCGAAATTCGCCGGCTTTAGCCTGGCGCTTCATCGCCGCGATCACCTTGTCGCCGACCACGAAGCAGCGGATGTCGGCGCCGCCGGCTTCCTGAATGTATTCCTGCACCATGATGTCCTGCTTGAGACCGAGGAAGGCCTCGATCACCGACTCGGCGGCCTTGTGCGTTTCCGCCAGCACCACGCCCATGCCCTGGGTGCCTTCCAGCACCTTGATCACCAGTGGCGCGCCGCCCACCATCTGGATCAGGTCGGGAATGTCGTCCGGCGAGTGGGCGAAGCCGGTCACTGGCAGGCCGATACCTTTGCGCGACAGCAGTTGCAGGGCGCGCAGCTTGTCGCGCGAACGGCTGATGGCCACCGATTCGTTGAGCGGGTAGACGCCCATCATCTCGAACTGGCGCAATACCGCGCAGCCGTAGAAGGTCACCGAGGCGCCGATACGCGGGATCACTGCATCGAAGCCCTCCATGGCCTGGCCACGGTAGTGGATCTGCGGCTTGTGGCTGGCGATGTTCATGTACGCACGCAGAGTGTCGATCACCTGCATGTCGTGGCCCCGCTGCTGACCGGCCTCCACCAGGCGGCGGGTGGAATACAGACGCGGGTTGCGCGACAGCACGGCGATCTTCATGGGGCACCTGAAAGGGATGAGGGCAGGGCGGGTTTGTCTTGGACGTAGCTCAGCGCCGGATTGACCAGCAGGTGGCCGGTGACCAGCGCCTTGGAGCCGAGCAGCACGCGGTAACGCATGGTCTTGCGGCAGGCCAGGGTGAATTCCACCGGCCACAGGCGATCACCGAGCGCCAGTTCTGTACGGATCACGTAGCGATTCTGCGCCTGGCCGTTGGAGCTCTTGATACGCCGCACCGACACCAGCGGCGCTTCGCAGCGGTGGCGACGTTGAACCTGGGTGCCGAGGTAGGCGGTGAAGCGCACCCAGTCCTCGCCATCACGCTGGAACGGCTGGATATCGCTGGCGTGCAGGCTCGAGGTGCTGGCGCCGGTATCGATCTTGGCGCGCAAACCAACGATGCCCAGTTGCGGCAGGTTGATCCATTCGCGCAGGCCGATCACGCTGAGAGAGTCGATGCTTTTCAAAACGACGGTGTTCCCCCGTGACTGACGGGCCTATAGTTCCGCGCATTCTAGATGCGCCATGTGACAACTGCATCAGGCAGCGTAGAACCAACAAGAGTAAGAGATGAGCGAGAAAGACGACGACAAGGTACGCCTGGACAAGTGGCTATGGGCGGCACGCTTCTACAAGACCCGCGCCCTGGCCAAGGCGGCGATAGAAGGAGGCAAGGTGCATCACCGAGGCGATCGCTGCAAGCCCGGCAAGGAGCCGAAAGTGGGCGATGAGTATGTGCTGCGCACCGGCTTCGATGAGCGCACGGTCGTCGTGCTGGCCCTGTCTGCGGTGCGCCGTGGTGCGCCCGAGGCGCAGTTGCTCTATCGCGAGACTGACGAAAGTATCGCCCGCCGCGAGCAGGCAGCGGCGATGCGCAAGGCCGGCGCTCTCGGTATGCAGACCGATGGCCGGCCGAGCAAGAAGCAGCGCCGGCAGATCCATCAGTTCAACGAGCAACAGCAAGGTGGCATGCGCCACCCATGGGCCGACGAAGATTAGGCGCCAGCTTAGTCGGAGCGAGCTCCTGGGCGCGTACCTCAGCGCCCGCTGACCACGCTTATGCGGCCCAGCAGCGGCAGTTTGGCCAGGCGCGAGGTGATCGGCAGGGTGACTTTCTCCAGCCATTCACTGGCGCGGTAGCCCAGCGGCGTGTAGCAACCCCAGGCCATGCCGGTCAGGCTCAGCAGCACGCCGCCGACGAAGGCGTCCGAACCCCAGTGCGCGCCCGCTACCAGGCGCGGCAGGATACCGATCACGGCAATCGCCCAGACCAACGCCAGGCGCCAGCCGCGAGCGAAGAAACTGAGGAAGTAGGCCCAGATCATCAGTACCGAGGCATGATCCCCCGGGAAGCTGCGGCTGGCGCTGTCCTTGAGATCCCAGCGCTCTTCCCAGGCCGGGAACATTTCGGTCAGGCGGGCGCTGCCCTCGACCGCCAAGGAGGCGCTCTGGTGCTGCCAGCCCATGTAGTCGACCAGATCGGAAAACAACACGCGGATCAGCAGCATCACCACCAGCATGGTCAGGAAGGCGTAAAGCGCGCGGCGTACCTGCGGCCCCTCGAACACCAGGCCGGCCTTGAGCATCACTGCCAGCATCACCACGCCGACGCCCGCATCCACCGGGCGCATGCTGCCGATGGCCCAGATATGCGCCCACAGCCCGCCGGCGTGCACCGGGTCGTTGAGCAGATGGAACAGCCACAGATCGAAGGCGTCCCAGAACTGGCGCGTGGGTTGCCACAGCCAACTGGCGAGCAACAGCAGGCTGACCACATGGCAGATCAGCAGCGGCCGCAGGCGCCACTGTGTATTGAGAAAGACGGTCGACATGAAAAGTCCCTTTGCAGAAATATGACGGCTCTACCCTAAGCGCGCGCATCTTAGACGCTTGCCTTGGGCATGCAATGTGACCTGATGCTCGGTTCAGGTCTTGTTCAGACGTGCCGGCGCATGGCCATTAGCGTTCGTTCGGCGCCTGGCGCTTGGTTGAACCTGCGTTTGTGCATAAAATCGCCAGCCTTTTTGGTAGACCCTGGGCATATCGCTATGAACGACTTCAGCCAACGCTTCCTGTTCGATGACACCGATGTACGCGGTGAGCTGGTCGCCCTGCGTGAGAGCTATGCCCACGTATTGGCCAAGCACGCCTACCCGCAGCCGGTGGCCCAGTTGCTCGGCGAGATGATGGCCGCTGCTGCGTTGTTGGTCGGCACCCTCAAGTTCGACGGCCTGCTGGTGCTGCAGGCGCGCGCCGAAGGCCCGTTGTCACTGCTGATGGTCGAATGCTCCAGCGCCCGTGAGCTGCGTGGCATTGCCCGCTACGACGCCGAGCAGATCGGCGCCGATGCCGACCTGCAAAGCCTGATGCCCAGCGGCGTACTGGCCATCACCATCGACCCGACCCGCGGCCAGCGCTACCAGGGCATCGTCGACCTGGATGGCGCTGACCTGGCCGAGTGCCTGTCCAACTACTTCGCCAGCTCCGAGCAGTTGCCGACCCGTTTCTGGCTCAAGGCCGATGGCCAGCGTGCCCGTGGCCTGCTGTTGCAGCAACTGCCACCGCACCACCAGACCGAGCCGGAAGAGCGCGCCGAGAGCTGGAACCACGTGCTGACCCTGGCTGACACCCTGACCGCCGAAGAGCTGCTGGGTTTGGACAACCCGACTCTGCTGCATCGCCTCTACCACGAAGAGAACGTGCGCCTGTTCGACGAACAGCCGCTGCAGTTCCGCTGCAGTTGCTCGCGCGAGCGCTCGGCCAGTGCCCTGGCCAGCCTCGGTCAGGCCGATGCCGAGCTGCTGCTGGCCGAGCAGGGCGGCAGCGTGGTGATCGATTGCCAGTTCTGCAACGAGCGCTATGCCTTCGACGCGGCCGACATCGCCCAGCTGTTTGCCGGGGCCGGCAGCGAAGCGCCGTCGCAGACCCGGCACTGATGAACCTCTCGCGCCAATAGACTGTCACTATTGGCGTTGTATCGGATTGGAGGCTGCCAAGCAGTTCGCTTTTCTGGCATACTCCCGCGACTTTTTTACCGTGTAGCGCAGTTGCCCCTGTAACTACACAACGTTCGGAAGACTCGGCCAGCGGCCGACGGGGATCCTCATGACGCAAGCCAACAACGCCGTGTACACCGACATCAGCGCCGCGCAACTGGTCGAAGAAGCCATTCGCCGTGGTGAAGGGGAACTGGCCGCCAACGGCGCGCTGGTCGTTCGTACCGGTCATCGCACTGGCCGCTCGCCGGCTGATCGCTTCATCGTTCAGGAGCCGAGCACCGAGGCGCAAATCGCCTGGGGCAACATCAACCGTCCGTTCCCGGCCGACAAGTTCGACGCCCTGTGGGATCGCGTCGAGGCGTTCAACGCCGCTCAGGATCACTTCGTTTCCCATGTGCACGTCGGCTCGGCCGAAGAGCACTATCTGCCGGTCAAGATGACCACCGCGACCGCCTGGCAAAACCTGTTCGGCCGTCAGCTGTTCATCAACCCGCACGCCTACAACCCGGCTGGCCGTGGCGAGTGGCAAGTGCTCAACGTCGCCAACTTCGAGTGCGTGCCCGAGCGTGACGGCACCAACTCCGATGGCTGCGTGATCATCAACTTCGCGGCCAAGAAAGTGCTGATCGCCGGCATGCGTTACGCCGGTGAAATGAAGAAGGCCATGTTCTCCGTGCAGAACTTCCTGCTGCCGGAAAAAGACGTGCTGCCGATGCACTGCGCCGCCAACATCGGCGAAGAGGGCGACGTGACCCTGTTCTTCGGCCTGTCCGGCACCGGCAAGACCACCCTGTCCGCCGACGAGTCGCGTTACCTGATCGGTGACGACGAGCACGGCTGGGGCGAAGGCGTGGTGTTCAACGTCGAAGGCGGTTGCTACGCCAAGTGCATCGACCTGTCCGAGAAGAACGAGCCGGTGATCTGGAAAGCCATCCAGTTCGGCACCGTGCTGGAAAACGTCGTGCTCGACGACAGCCGCACCCCGGATTACGCCGACGACAGCCTGACCCAGAACAGCCGCGCGGCCTACCCGCTGGAGTACGTCGAGAAGCGCAGCGAGAAGAACCTGGGCGGCGAGCCGAATGCTGTCATCTTCCTGACCTGCGACCTGACCGGCGTACTGCCGCCGGTGTCGATCCTCAACAACGAGCAGGCGGCCTACCACTTCCTGTCCGGCTACACCGCGCTGGTCGGCTCCACCGAAATGGGTTCGGGCGGCGGCATCAAGTCGACCTTCTCCACCTGCTTCGGCGCGCCGTTCTTCCCGCGTCCGGCTGGCGTCTACGCCGAGCTGCTGATCAAGCGCATCAATGCCTTCGGTTCCAAGGTCTACCTGGTCAACACCGGCTGGACCGGCGGCGGCTACGGCGTTGGCAAGCGTTTCAACATCCCCACCACCCGTGGTGTGATCGCGGCCATCCAGAGCGGTGCGCTGATCGGTGCCGAGACCGAGCACCTGCCGATCATCAACCTGGATGTGCCGAAGTCGGTTCCGGGCGTCGAAACCAACCTGCTCAACCCGCGCAACACCTGGGCAGACAAGAACGCCTACGACGAAGCCGCCAAGGGCCTGGCCAAGCTGTTCATCGACAACTTCCAGAAGTTCGACGTCAGCGACGCCATCAAGAACGCCGGCCCGCAGCTGTAAGCGCTGGGCAGAGCAAAAGAAACCGCCTTCGGGCGGTTTCTTTTTTGGGGCGACAGGTTAGAGCCGCCGTCGTAGGGCGGGTGAAACCCGCCGTGGTCAGAAGTGGCGGGTTTCACCCGCCCTGCAATCTTCGCTAGGCTTGTGGCTCTTCAACGGAGAGCCTTAGGGCGGCTGCAACCGCCATGGCCTTACGCTCTGACCTTCAAGCGGTCAAAGGAGTGACAGCGCATGTCCACCCTCAAACGCGTCTTCGGTTTCGACAAGCTGCGCCCCGGCCAGGAAACGGTGATCAGCGCCGTGCTCGCCGGTCGTTCGGCGGCGGCAATCTTTCCCACCGGTTCCGGCAAGTCGCTGTGCTACCAGTTGCCGGCCCTGCACCTGCCGCATCTGACATTGGTGATCTCGCCCCTGCTGGCACTGATGCAGGACCAGTTGGCGTTCCTGCATGCCCACGGTATCGCCGCGGCCAGCATCGATTCGGCGCAGAGCCGCGAGCAGACGATGGATGTGATGAACCAGGCGCGTAGCGGCGAACTGAAGATCCTGATGATCTCGGTGGAGCGGCTGAAGAACGAGCGCTTTCGCAACTTCATCGCCCAGGTGCCAATCTCCCTGCTGGTGGTCGACGAAGCGCACTGTATCTCCGAGTGGGGCCACAATTTCCGCCCGGACTACCTCAAGCTGCCCGATTACCAGCGCCAGTTCGGCATCAATCAGGTGCTGCTGCTCACCGCCACGGCAACGCCCAAGGTCATCGCCGATATGCGCGAGAAATTCGCCATCGCCGAGGCGGATGTGGTCACCACCGGCTTCTACCGGCCCAACCTCAACCTGCTGGTCGAGCCCGTGCCTGGCGGCGCCAAGCAGCAACGCCTGCAGCAATGGCTGGCACCGCGACGCGGCCAGGCGAGCATCGTCTACGTCACCCAGCAGAAGACCGCCGAGCAGGTGGCCGAGCGTCTGCAGGGCCAGGGCCTGGCGGTCAGCGCGTACCACGCCGGTATGGCGCACGAGGTACGCGAGTCGATCCAGCGCCGCTTCATGGCTGGTGAGCTGGAATGTATCGTCGCCACCATCGCCTTCGGTATGGGCATCGACAAGCGCGACATCCGCAACGTGGTGCACTTCGACCTGCCCAAGTCAGTGGAAAACTACAGCCAGGAAATCGGCCGCGCCGGGCGTGACGGCCAGGCTTCGGACTGCCTGGTGCTGGCCAGCCGCGACGGTCTCAGCGTCCTGGAAAACTTCGTCTACGGCGACACGCCAGAGCTCTCTGGCATTCGCGCGGTGCTCGGCGATCTGCGCGCGGTCGGCACGGGCGGGCAGTGGGAGCTGATGCTCAATCAGCTATCGGAGCTGAGCAATATCCGTGCGCTGCCCCTGAAGACACTGCTGGTGCAGCTGGAGCTGCGCGGCATCATCGCGCCGCGTTATGCCTATTTCGCCGAGTATCGCTTCAAACTGCTGCTGGAAGACGATGTACTGCTGGCCAAGTTTGAGGGCGAGCGCCGTCAGTTCGTCGAGGCCATCCTGGCCTGCTCGAAGCGGGCACGTACCTGGGCGACGCTGGACTTCGACGCGTTGTATCAACAGTACGGCGCCGAGCGCGCGCGGGTGGTCAAGGCGCTGGATTACTTCCAGGAACGGGGTTGGCTGGAGCTGGAAAGCAAGCAGATGACCGAGGTCTATGCCGTGCTCGATGGCGACTTCGATGTCGATGCCCTGGGCAATGATCTGCACGCACACTTTCGCGCCCACGACACCAGCGAGATCGCCCGCATCCAGGCCATGCTCGGGTTGTTCGAGAGCCGCGAGTGCCTGAGTCGGCACCTGGCTTTGTACTTTGGTGACGAACAGGCGCCCGAGCGGTGCGGGCATTGTTCGGTGTGCCGGGGTCAGGTCGCGACCTTGCCGCAGCCGCCGGAATTACCGCCCCTTAGCGGCCGTGATGGCGAAGCGCTGTGCGCCGCCTTCATCGAGAAGCACCAGCAGCACGCTGGCTGCAGGCCGAGTCACGAATGCCTGACGCGTTTTCTCTGTGGCGTGACCACGCCCCTGCTCACCAAGCTCAAGGCGCGACAGTTGGCCGGTTTCGCCGCGCTGGAGGATTACCCCTACGCCGCGGTGCGCGACTGGTTGCAGGGCGCCTAACCAGGACGCTTCACCGAGGCGCCCGTCGCCGCTAAAGCGCCTCCCACGGCGTCAATCAGCGGCTGCGTTGCCCTTCGTGCAGCGTCCAATCCACCAGCTCACGCGAGAGCTGGTCACCCGCCTGGCCGAACGCGGCGACCACGGCCGCAACCGAGGTATCACCAGCCGCCTGGCTGACGCTGAAGCGACGGCTGGCAAGGATGCGCTGAGCGCGTACGTCCACTAGCCGCACGTCGAGCTGGATCAGCGCCTCGGGGCGGCCGTCGCGGTACTGGCTCTGGAAGCTGCGCAGTTCGCTGACCAGTTCCAGATCAGCCTGCAGGTGTTGATCCTCAGTACTCAACGCCTTGACCCTGGCGTCATCCTGGAAGGCATCGAGCAGGCGCTGGCGCATGAGCTGCGGTGTGCGCTCGCTCCAGCGTGCGCCCTGGTAGGTATTGATGCGGCCGGGTTCGGGCAGCACGACGATGCGCGTACCGTCGAGCAGCTCGCCGCTGCTCGGTGTGCTGATGCGCAGCGACCAGTCGACCGCCTGCGTCTTAGCCGGCAGTGCGGCGGCGGGCAGCAGGTAGATGTCCAGCGGTTCGCTCTGCGGCAGGATCGAGCATGCGCCGAGCAGGCCGGCAGCCAGCAGCAGGGACAGGCGCTTCATGGTTGGAACTCCTTGATGCTGTCGTTGCGCAGCAGATAGCCGGCGGGATCGCGCTCCAGGCGTTGCGAGAAGCTGCGCAGCGAACCGAGTGTTTCGCGCAGTTCGCCGATGGCCGGGCCGAGTTCGCCCAATCCCTGCATGCCGCTATCGAGAGCCTGGCGGTTGCTGTCCAGCAACTGTTCGAGGGTGCGGCTGCTGCGTTCCAGTGAGGCGGTGAGGCGTGCGGTGTTTTCCAGCGTCTGGCTACCCTGGCCGTCGAGCAGGCGGTTGGCGGTGCGCAGCAGTTCGCCGGCTTCATGGGTGGCGTCGGCGACCTGCTGCAGGGCTTTGCCGAGATCCTGGCGTTGCTCGCTCAGGCCGCTCGTGGCCTGCTCCAGATTGGCCAGGGTACGGCTGATATGCCGGGTGTTGTCGTCCGAAAGCAGACGGTTGGCCTGGTCGAGCAGGCGGGTGATGCTCAGCACCAGATCCTCGCCGTTGGACATCAGTCGCGACAGGGGTGAGGGATCGGCGATGATCACCCCCGGCTGGCCATCCTTGCCTTCCAGCAGCGGGCTGTTCGGCGTACCGCTGTACAACTGGATCACCGCAAGGCCGGTGACCCCGGTGATGGCCAGGCGCGCACGGGTGTCGGCCTTGATCGGCGTATTGCCGCTGACGCGGATGCGCGCCCGCACGGTTCGCGGATCCTTGGGATCGAGGCCTAGGGCAACGACATCGCCGATGCGGATGCCGCTGTATTGCACGGCGCTGCCCTGCGACAGGCCGGTGACGGCTTCGTGGAAGATCACTTCGTAGTCGGTAAAGGCCTTGTCCGCGCCGACCTTGCCCAGCCACAGGGCGAACAGCAAGGCGGCACCGACCGTAACCACGGTGAACAGGCCGATCAGGACGTGATGGGCTCTGGGTTCCATTCAATCGCTCCCGGCTGCATTGGCAGCCTGTGCAGCCGCGCGTCCACGCGGGCCGTGAAAATACGCCTGAATCCAGGCATCGTCGGTGGCCGACACCACCTCCAGGCGGTCGGCCACCAGCACCTTCTTCTGTGCCAGCACCGCGACCCGGTCGCAGATGCTGTAGAGCGTATCCAGATCGTGGGTCACCAGAAAAACACTCAGACCCAGGCTGTCGCAGAGGGTGCGAATCAACTGATCGAAGGCCGCCGCGCCGATGGGATCGAGGCCGGCGGTGGGCTCGTCGAGGAACAGGATATCCGGGTCGAGCGCCAGGGCCCGCGCCAGGGCGGCGCGTTTGACCATGCCGCCCGACAGCTCGCTGGGGTACTTGTCACCGGCATTCTGCGGCAGGCCGGCGAGGGCGATCTTGACCTGCGCCAGGCGCTCGGCGCTGACGCGCGGCAGGCCGGCGTGCTCGATCAACGGCAGGGCGATGTTTTCGGTCACGGTCAGCGACGAGAACAGAGCCCCGCGCTGGAACAGGACGCCGAAGCGCCGTTCGAGCTGCGAGCGCTGTTCGCCGGGCAGATTCAGCAACTGCTGGCCGAACACCCGGATGGTGCCCGAAGTGGGCTGGCGCAGGCCGACGATGCTGCGCAACAGCACCGACTTGCCGGTACCCGAGCCGCCGACCACGCCGAGGATCTCGCCACGGTACAGGTCGAAGTCCAGGTGCTGATGCACAACCTGCGCGCCGAAGCGATTGCACAGGTCGCGCACCTCGATCACCGCCTCGCGCTTCACCAGCCCATCTCCATGAGGAACAGCGCAGCCAGGGCGTCGAGCAGGATGACGAGGAAGATCGACTGCACCACCGCCGAGGTGGTGTGTTCGCCGACCGACTGCGCGCTGCCGCTGACCTTGAAGCCTTCCAGGCAGCCGATCAGGGCGATCAGGAAGGCGAAGATCGGCGCCTTGAGGATGCCTACCAGGAAATGCCGCAATTCGACGCTGTCATGCAGGATCGACAGGTACATCACCGGTGGAATGTTTAGCGAGAAGGCGCAGACCAGGCCGCCACCGAGTATGCCGCTGAGCATGGCGACGAAGGTGAGCATGGGCAGGGCGATCAGCATGGCCAGCAGGCGCGGCAGCACCAGCAGCTCGATCGGATTGAGGCCGAGGGTGCGGATCGCGTCGATCTCCTCGTTGGCCTTCATCGAGCCGATCTGCGCGGTGAAGGCGCTGGCGGTGCGGCCAGCCATGAGGATGGCGGTAAGCAGCACGCCGAATTCGCGCAGGAAGGAGAAGGCGACCAGGTTCACCGTGTAGATGCTGGCGCCGAAGTCGGCGAGGATGGTGGCGCCGAGAAAGGCCACCACGGCACCGACCAGGAAGGTCAGCAGCGCGACGATGGGCACGGCATTCAGGCCGCACTGTTCCAGATTGGCGACCAGCGAGGTGAGGCGCCAGCGCCGCGGACGCAGCAGCGTGACCAGCAGGCTGCTCAGGGTCAGCCCCATGAAACCGAGCAGCTCCTTGAGCTGACACCATATTTCCTCCATTTCCACGCCGATATGGCCGAGCACTTCGCGTAGGGCCGAGGGCGTGGCGTGTTGCGGTGGTGGTTCCTCCTCGGCCGTGGCATTGGCTACGGCCAGCAGCAGGGCGCGGCGTTCATCGCTCAGGTCATGGGTCTGCTGGACGATCTCGCGCAGGCGCTGGCTGCCGAGCAGTTCCTGAAGCAGCGCCGCCCCAGCGGTATCCAGCGCGGCCAGGGCTTGCAGATCCAGCTGCATGGCGTCGCTCAGATGCTCGCGCAGCCTGTGCACCTGGACTTCCAGCTGCGCATAGTGGGCCAGCGTCCAGTCGCCACCGATCTGCAGCGCTGGGCCGGCCTGGCCAGTGTCGAGCGAGCGGATGAAGGGGGCGGTCGAGGTCATGGCCACAGCTTAGCCTTGGGCTGGCGCCAGCCGCCAGCCTTGGTTGTGATCGATGCTCCTGCAGAAACGCAGCAGGCGGCGGTGCGGCATAGCGATTTTCCTACACGTCTTTACACGGAGTAGGCGTTTCTAGGTCTGGCACGGCGCCACTATACTTTCGCCAACTGTGTCACCAATAAGACAAAAGATGCCTGGAAGCATCCCCTTCTCCCTCGAGGAAATGGCAATGAAGGAACAGCGCCACCTGCCCGCTCTGCGTGCCCATATCGAACAACTGTTGAGCAAGGGTTGGATCATCTCCAACCGCAGCCCGCTGACCTTGCAGAATGGTCACCGCTGCTATCTGGTGTCTCACGGCATGTTGATCAGCGAATCCCCCTCGCGCGCCGCCTGACCCGCTTCCCCATGCCGCTGCGCCGTCCCCGCCTTGGCGCAGTGGTGTTTTTGGTAAATCCTCGGGTGCACCCGCCAACTTCGGTACATTGCCGGATTTATTGCCCTGCTTCCCAGGCTCGTACATCTTTCTAGCAGCAATCTCTCTCCTTCCCTTGGTTGGCATCCTCTCTCAGCCATTGTCGCGTGGCGTCACGCCCTAGTTGAGCCAGGCTGACCTTCTTCTAAATGGATCGAGCCGAGGTGAGCGGCAGGTCGACCAGCGGCAGCCACCAGCCGGCTGCCTGCCTATATGCGCCGCCTGTGATTACTGTCGTTTGGCTCAGGGCCAGACGTTCAGCGGCGCGCGCCACGTTCTGGTCGCGCTACAGGGCATCCAGCATCCGCAGCAGGTTGAGGGCGAAGGTGCTGAAATTCGTCGGCTGAATAGGAAGTATCACGAGACTAAATTTCAAAAATGGTAGCGGTGTGCTTATCGTGACTCGAGCTTTCCGCTTCGTGCGCCAGCGGAACAGGTAGGGGCGTTATCGTTTCGACCGAGTCGCCTGTCGTCGAGGTGAGTGAATGCGCCAGCTTTGCTGGGCAGCACGGCAGGCAAGCCTGACGCGATGCAGTCCGTTGGCCGGGTCCGGAAAACACTACAACAAGAGGAGCACACCAATGCATCCCTTCAGCTTCGCCACCACCGCGCAGATCCTCTGCGAATCCGGCGCCAGCCTACGTCTGGCCGAACTGTGCCGCGAACGCGGCGCCCGGCGCGTACTGATCGTCACCGACCCGGGTATCACCCGTCTGGGTCTGCTCGAAGCGCTGCTGCCGGGCTTCGCTCGCGCGGGTATGAGCGTGCAGGTGTTCGACCAGGTGCTGGCCGACCCGCCCGAGGCCGTGGTGCTGGCAGCCGTGGATCAGGCTCGGGAGTTGCGGGCCGAGTTGATCGTTGGCTTCGGTGGCGGGAGTTCGATGGATGTAGCCAAGCTCGTAGCGCTGCTGGCGCATCCTGACGGCGATCAGGCGTTGAGCGATATCTATGGCGTCGGCAATGCTAGCGGCCGGCGCCTGCCGCTGATACAGGTACCGACCACCGCCGGTACCGGCTCCGAGGTCACCCCGATCGCCATCGTGACCACCGGCGAGACGACCAAGATGGGCGTGGTTTCGCCACTGCTGCTGCCGGATCTGGCTCTGCTCGATGCCGACCTGACCCTCGGCCTACCGGGTGCGGTCACTGCCGCCACCGGTATCGACGCCATGGTGCATGCCATCGAGGCCTACACCAGCGCACTGAAGAAAAACCCACTCTCCGACCTCCTGGCGCGTGAGGCGTTGCGCCTGCTGGCGGCCAACCTGGATGAAGTGGTGCGCAACGGCAGCAACCGCGAGGCGCGTCAGGCCATGCTGCTTGGCGCCTGTCTGGCCGGGCAGGCCTTTGCCAATGCCCCGGTGGCGGCGGTGCATGCGCTGGCCTATCCGCTGGGCGGGCATTTCCATATTCCCCACGGGTTGTCCAACGCTCTGGTGCTACCGCAGGTGCTGGCGTTCAACGCGTCGGTGGCTGCGCCGCTCTACGCCGAGCTGGCGCCGCTGGTATTGGGTGAACGTCTGCGGCCGGGCAGTGCAGCGGCGCAGACCGAGCAACTGATCGATGCCCTGGCCGGCTTCAGCCAGCGCAGCGGCCTGCCGACGCGGCTGCGCGATGCTGGCGTGAGCGAGGCGATGTTGCCCAGGCTGGCGGCGGACGCCATGCTGCAGCAGCGCCTGCTGGTGAACAATCCGCGCGAGATGAACGAGCAGCAAGCCCTGGCCATTTACCAGGCCGCCTATTGAGGCCAGATAA
This sequence comes from Pseudomonas sp. FG29, assembly GCF_057809355.1. NCBI lineage: Bacteria > Pseudomonadati > Pseudomonadota > Gammaproteobacteria > Pseudomonadales > Pseudomonadaceae > Pseudomonas > Pseudomonas sp. FG29. The sequence continues at coordinate 59,916 of NZ_JBMDJU010000020.1, forward strand.
TTGCCGCTGGTTCGCGCGGTGCACCCTACTTGTCTGATTCAGGTCGCGGCTAAAGCCCCTCCCACAGATCCGCAAGCTATGTGGGAGGGGCTTTAGCCGCGATTCCAACCCAAGGATCATCATGAGCCAACCTCAACACCTGCGTGGCGATTACCGCCACTTCCAGCCGATTACCACGCGCTGGCACGACAACGACATCTACGGCCACGTCAACAACGTGACCTACTACAGCTACTTCGACAGCGCGGTGAATGCCTACCTGATCGCCGAAGGCGGGCTGGATATCCATGGCGGCGAGGTGGTCGGTTTCGTGGTCAGCTCGTCGTGCGATTACTTCGCCTCCATCGCGTTTCCCGATGCCATCGAGGTCGGCCTGCGCGTCGGCAAGCTGGGCAACAGTTCGGTGCAGTACGAGCTGGCGATCTTCCGGGCGGGAGAGGAGCAGGCCTGTGCGGCCGGGCGTTTCGTCCACGTGTTCGTGGATCGGGTGAGCAACCGTCCGGTGAACATACCGGCGAGCCTGAGAGCGGCGTTGTTGGGTCTGCTCAGCGAGGGATAAGCGTGGGCCGGCCTTGGGCTGCCGGCCCACGCCAGCACATCAGCGGCGATGCCAGTGTTTCTTGCCGTGGCGATGCTTCTTGCCATGATGGCGCCTGTCGCGGCGGTCGTCTTCATAGCTGGCATTTCCCATGTGGTTGCCCAGCGCGCCGCCGGCACCACCGCCAACCGCGGCGCCGACCACGCCACCGGTATTGCCACCGACCTGCTGGCCGAGCACGTTACCGCCCGCTGCGCCCAGGCCGGCGCCGATGGCCGCTTCGGTGCGGCTGCGCCGATCCGCGCCGACCATGCCACCGGCGGCACCGCCGAGACCGGCACCGACGGCCGCGCCGGTATTGCCACCGACCTGCTGGCCAACCATCGCGCCGACCGCGCCACCCAGGGCGCCGCCCAGGCCTGCTTCGGTAATGCCGGCAAAGGCGTAGCCGCCACTGGTGATACCCAGGGACAGGAAGAAGAGTTGCAGTGACTTCATGAAAACCTCGTCAGGGAGCCGCGGTTCGGCGTTATGCCATTGACCCGTGGGCCCTGATCGAGGTTCCTGGCCTTTCGTCAGCCTGCTGCCAACAGCGTGGTGTTCTGCGCCGGCAGAACGCGAATGGCGACGAACTTGCTGGTCGGGGTAAAGCTGCCGACACCGTAGCTGTCCAGCGGCACCAGGGGGTTGGTCTCCGGATAGTAGGCTGCGGCCTGGCCGGCAGGGATGTCGAAGGCGAGGAGGGTGAAGCCCTCGACCTTGCGCTCGATGCCGTCGTCCCACAGCGAGACCATGTCCACTTTCTGCCCCGGCGTCAGGCCCAGGCGACGAATGTCGGCCTCGTTGGCGAAGACCACGTGGCGTTGGCCGCGTACGCCGCGATAGCGGTCGTCGAGGCCATAGATGGTGGTGTTGTATTGGTCGTGCGAGCGCAGCGTCTGCAGGATCAGATCGGGTTGCTGGCCGCTGCCACGGATGCGCTCGTGTACCAGGCTCTGCGGTAGCGCGTGGTTCATGAAGCGGGCGTGCCCGTTGCTGGTCTTCCAGCTGCGCGCGCCGGCCGAGTTGCCGAGGTAGAACCCGCCCGGGTTGGCGACGCGCTGGTTGAAGTCATGGAAGCCCGCGATGGTATCGGCGATCAGGTCGCGGATGCGGTCGTAGTCGGCGATCAGCGCGTCCCATTCCACCGGATGATCGCCCAGGGTGGCCTTGGCGATGCCGGCGACGATGGCCGGTTCCGAACGCATGTCGCTGCCCGACAGCGGTTCCAGCTGGCCATAGGACGCGTGGATCATGCTGAACGAGTCTTCCACTGTCACCGCCTGCGGGCCCGTGGCCTGACGGTCGATGTCGGTACGGCCGAAGCAGGGCAGGATCAGCGCATCGCGGCCGACGGTGAGGTGGCTGCGGTTGAGCTTGGTGCTGATCTGCACGGTCAGCGCGCAATTCATCAGCGCCTGGTGCGTGCGCGGGCTGTCCGGGGTGGCCTGGGCGAAGTTGCCGCCGAGGCCGATGAACACCTTGGCCTGGCCATCGAGCATGGCGTTGATCGCCTCGACGGTGTTGTGACCGTTGGCGCGCGGCACGCTGAAGCCAAAGCGCTTTTCGAGGGCATCGAGCAGAGCCGCCGGCGGACGGTCATTGATGCCCATGGTGCGGTCGCCCTGCACGTTGCTGTGGCCGCGTACCGGGCACAGGCCAGCACCGGGGCGGCCGATCTGGCCGCGCAACAGTTGCAGGTTGACCACTTCCTGAATGGTCGGCACAGAGTGGTGGTGCTGAGTCAGGCCCATGGCCCAGCAGATGATCACCCGCTCGGCGCGGCGGTACATGCGCGCGGCCTGCTCGATCTCGGCCAGGGACATCCCGGACTGTTGCTCGATGTGCTGCCAGTCGGTGGCGTCTACCACGTCCAGGTACGCTTGCAGGCCGTCGGTGTGTTCGGCGATGAAGGCATGGTCGAACACGGCGGGCTCGCCCTTGGCCTGGGCTTCACGCTCCCACAGCAGAAGGAATTTGGCGATGCCGCGTACGGCGGCCATGTCGCCACCCAATGCCGGGCGGAAGAAGGCGGTATTCAGCGGCTCGGAACCGTTGGTGAGCATCTCCAGCGCGTTCTGCGGATGCTGGAAGCGCTCCAGGCCGCGCTCCTTTAGCGGGTTGAAGCAGACGACTTGAGCGCCGCGTTTCACCGCCTCGCGCAGCGGTTCGAGCATGCGCGGATGGTTGGTGCCGGGGTTCTGGCCAAAGACGAAGATCGCATCGGCATGCTCGAAGTCGTCGAAGGTGACGGTGCCCTTGCCGATACCGATGCTTTCGATCAGCGCCGCGCCACTGGCCTCGTGGCACATGTTCGAGCAGTCGGGGAAATTGTTGGTGCCGTAGGCGCGGACGAACAACTGGTAGAGGAAGGCCGCCTCGTTACTGGCCCGGCCGGAGGTGTAGAACTCGGCCTGATTGGGGCTTTCGAGCGCCTTGAGGTGCTGTGCGACCAAGGCGAAGGCATCGTCCCAACTGACCGGCAGATAGCGGTCGGTGCTGGCGTCATAGCGCATCGGCTGGGTCAGGCGGCCCTGATACTCGAGCCAGTAATCGCTCTGCTCGCGCAGTTGGCTGACCGTGTAGCGGGCGAAGAAAGAGGCGTCCACACGGCGTTTGGTGGCTTCCCAGTTGACCGCCTTGGCGCCGTTCTCGCAGAACTTGATGCGTCCGTCCTCGGGCGAATCGCCCCAGGCGCAACCGGGGCAGTCGAAGCCGCCGTTCTGGTTGGTCTTGAGCAGTGCGCGCAGGTTCTTGAACGGCTGTTTGCTGTCCAGCCAGAAGCGGGTGACGCTCTTCAGCGCGCCCCAGCCGGCGGCCGGGCCACTGTAGGGTTTGTAACGCGGGTCGACGGGTTGCAGGCTCATGCGGATTCTTCGTTGACGGGCGCCGGGCTGTAGACGCGCGGCGAACTGTGATGAGGGAGATGAATCAGGTTTAGGCGGTGGCGGCGTGCCCACTCCACGGTCAGGGCGGTCGGCGCCGACAGGCTGACGAGCGTGGCGATACCGGCGCGCACGGCCTTGTGCAGCAGCTCCAGGCTGCAGCGGCTGGTCACCAGAGCGAAACCGCCGTGGCTGTCGATGCGTTCGCGGGCCAGTGCGCCAATCAGCTTGTCCAGCGCGTTGTGGCGGCCAATATCCTCACGGCACAGGCGGATGTCGCCCTGCGCATCGATGAACAGCGCGGCGTGCAAGGCGCCGCTGTTGCGGGCCAACTGCTGCTGTTCGCCGATGCGGTCACGCAGCCCTTGCAGGTGCTCCAGAGGCGGTAGCGGTGCGCCGGGCAGCGCATCGAGAACCGGCAGCGCCTGATCCAGTGCGTCGACGCCACACAGTCCACAACCGCTGTTGCCGGCCAGTTGCCGGCGTTGCTGCTTGATCGCCCAGAAGCAGCGGCTGCTGACTTCGAGGCGCGCCTCGCGGCTCGAAGCGAGGCCGCGGATGTCAATGTCATAGATATCGTCGATGGACTTGATCCAGCCATTGCCCAGGCTGAAACCGACGGCGAAATCCTGCAGATGATGGGGCGAAACCATCATCACGGCCTGGTTCAGATCGTTGTAACTGATGGCCAGGGCGCACTCTTCTGCCAGCTCGGCCTGATGGGCGTGCTGTGAACCGAGTTCGACATAGCTGTAGGCGCTGGACGCGGCCGGGGAGGCTTTGCGCTCGGGCATTGGGAGGCCCCCTGAGACAATTTGACTCAGCTAGCCTAAGCCCTTGTGGAGGTGTCGTCTAATCGTCTGCTTCGATACGCTGATCGATGGCGTTTATCGGTCGAGCGCGTGATGTGCCAGCCACTGCTCGGCAGCGCTGAAGCAGGCCTGTGCAAGTGGCGAATCGGGCGCGCCACGGCGGCGGATCAGGCCCATGGGCGCGAGGGTGTGGGCATCTTCGATCGGCAGCAGGCGCAGATGCGGGGCGGCCGGCCAGTCACCGCTCTGCAGCGGCATGATGCTACAGCACAGACCGGCGCTGACGGCGCGGGTCAACTGATGCACGGCATCGGTCTGCAGCCGAACCCGTGGGCTCAGTCCGCGCGCGCGGAAGCTGTGGTCGATGGATTGACGAAAGTGCATGCCGCTCGATAGCAGGCCCAGCGGCACCGTGGCCAGTTCTTCCCAGCTCAGGCTGTTGCTGCTGAAGGGGAAGTGGCGGGGGGAGAACAGCAGCCCCATGCGCGCCTCGCCCAGCTCCAGGCAGGCGAAATGCTGCCGATCCAGACGGTCGAGGTAGGACAGGCCGAGGTCGAGCTGATTGCGCCCCAGGCCTTCGATGATCTGTTCGCTGCTCAGCGCATGCAGCTGAAAATTCAGGCTGGGATGCTGTTCGGCGAACAGGCTGACCAGATGCATCGGGTCGAAGGCCGCCAGCGGTACAACGCCCAGGCGCAGGGTACCCACCAGTTGCCCCCGGCACGCGGCGGCTTCGGCGAGCAGGCCATCCTCGGCGGCGAGCAGGCTGCGTGCCCAGGCGAGAATACGCTCGCCCTCGGCGCTGAAGCCCTCGAAGCGTTGGCCGCGACGCACCAGTTCCAGGCCCAGTTCCTCCTCCAGTTGGCGCAGGCGCATGGACAGCGTCGGCTGGGTCACGTGGCAGCGTGCGGCGGCCTGGCCGAAGTGGCGGGTTTCGTCGAGGGCGACGAGGAACTTCAGCTGTTTGATGTCCATGGCTGCTCTCAGAGGCCGGCAATCAGGGCGCGGTAATCTTCCACCGCTGCGAACTCTTCGGTGTCCTTGGCGCCGGCCTGGCTATCGGGCTGGCGCACGGCGAGCAGATGGGCGACGCCGAAGCGCCCGGCGCTACGCAGGATCGGCAGGCTGTCATCGATGAACAGGCTGCACGCCGGGTCGAAATCGACGTCCTGGCGCAGGGCGAACCAGAACTGCTGATCCTCCTTGGGAAAGCCATAGTCGTGGGAGCTGATCAGGCGCTCGAACCAGGGCGCCAGCTCGACCCGTTCCATCTTCAACGACAACGAATCGCGGTGCGCGTTGGTGATCAGCACCACACGCTTACCGGCCTCGCGCAGTGCGCGCAGAAAGACCTCGGCATCCGCGCGCAGGGCGATCAGGTGCGCCACCTCGCGCTTGAGTTCGCGGATCGGCAGCTTCAGTTCGCGGCTCCAGAAATCCGTGCAGTACCAGTTCAGCGTACCGGCATGTTGGCGAAACAGCGGCAGCAGCTCGGCTTCGGCCAGTGCCAGGCTGAGGCCATGGTGCTCGGCGTAGCGCTGCGGCAGATGCGTGAGCCAGAAGTGATTGTCGAAGTGCAGATCGAGCAGAGTGCCGTCCATATCCAGCAGGACTGTATCGATCTGGTGCCAGGGCAGTGGAGGCATGGGCGCGCCTGATGAGTATTGGGTCGTGAATCTGCCAGAGCGCGTCGCGAACGCGCAATCTGTGCCGGGGATAATGACGAAAGCCGCTGTATGATAACCCGCCAGGTTCCGCCAAGGAGTTGTTACATGCGCCAAAAACCCACGGTTCTCGCTCGCGAGATCGTTGCCAGCAGCCGCCTGTTCCGCGTCGAGGAGGTGCAACTGCGTTTTTCCAATGGCGCTGAGCGCACCTACGAACGGCTGGTTGGTAAGGGCTCGGGCTACGGTGCGGTGATGGTGGTGGCGATGCTCGATGCCGAGCATGCGGTGCTGATCGAGGAATATTGCGGGGGCACCGACGACTACCAGCTTTCCCTGCCCAAGGGGCTGATCGAGCCGGGCGAGGACGTGCTGGTGGCGGCCAATCGCGAACTCAAGGAGGAGGCTGGGTTCGGTGCACACGAGCTGGAGTACATCACCGAGTTGAGCCTGTCGCCTGGTTACATGAGCCAGAAGATCCAGGTGGTACTGGCGCGCGATCTGTATGAGGAGCGCCTGCCGGGGGATGAGCCCGAGCCGATGCGCGTCGACCGTATCAGCCTGCGCGAGCTGTCCAGCCTGGCCCGCCACGAACAATTCAGCGAGGGGCGTGCACTGGCGGCCCTGTATCTGGTGCGTGATCTGCTGACCGAGCGTGGGGAGTTCAGCCTGTGAGCCATCCCTACATTCCCCGTGTGATCGAACTGGTGCGCGCGGCGGGTGCGGCCACTCTGCCGTACTGGCGCAGCGGTGTGGCGGTGACGGAAAAGGCCGATGCCTCGCCGGTGACCGCTGCCGATCTGGCCGCGCACCATATCCTGCTCGACGGCCTGCAGGCGCTGGCGCCGGATGTGCCGGTGCTCTCGGAAGAGGCCGCCGATATCCCGCTGGCCGAGCGTGCTGCCTGGACGCGCTGGTGGCTGGTCGATCCGCTCGATGGCACCAAGGAATTCATCGCTGGCTCCGAAGAGTTCACGGTCAACGTGGCCTTGATCGAACAGGGGCGTGTGGTCTTCGGCGTGGTCGGGATTCCGGCCAATGGCCGCTGCTATTACGGCGGCGCTGGTCTTGGCGCCTGGCGCAGCGATACGCCCGGTACTGAACAGCCGATCCGTGTGCGTTTGGCGCCCGCGCAGGGTTTCACTCTGGTGGCCAGCAAGCGTCACTCGAGTCCGGCGCAGGAAAGCCTGCTGGCGGGTTTGGCTGCGCGTTTCGGTGAGCCGGCGCTGGCCAATATCGGCAGCTCGCTGAAGTTTTGCCTGCTGGCTGAAGGCAATGCCGACTGCTACCCACGCCTGGCACCCACCTCGCAGTGGGATACCGCCGCGGCACAGGGCGTCCTGGAAGGGGCGGGTGGCGAAGTGCTGGATCTGAGCGGTGCACCGCTGGCCTATGAGGCGCGCGAGTCCTTTCTCAACCCCTCTTTCCTGGCGCTGCCCGCTGCCGCCGAATGGCGTGGCGAGCTGATCGAGCTGGCGCGCGGTCTGTAGGGCGGGTGCAACCCGCCACATCGACCATGGCGGGTTGCACCCGCCCTACGGTTCGGAGGCCCTTCCCACCGCGACCGCTCAATCGAGCATGTCGCTGTAGCGATCGTCCTTCTTGAACACCAATGGCTGCTCGAAGCCCGGCACCTTGATCTCCTCGGTGGTGATGGAGATTGCCTGGTCGTCGATCATGTCGTTGCCGAAGTTGTAGATGATGTCCAGCTTGCCCTGCAGCGCCTGCTGGTCGTAGGCCGCTGCGGCAGCGCGGGTGCCTGCACGGCGTGCCAGGTAGGCATCGAACGCGGCCTGGCCATGGCGCTTGCGCAGCATGCGTTCGGCCACGTGCGGGGCGAGGATCACGGCGCTGGCGTTGTTGCCACCGAAACCCTTGGAGTTGATGAAGGCCACGTCCAGCGCCTGCTCACCCAGCTTGCGGTCTTCCGTGGACAGGCTCAGGTGATTTTGATGCACGTCACCGGCCACCGCATCGATGGTCTTGATGCCCGGCACGATGCCGTACTTGAAGGCGCCGAGGGCCGCGATCACCTGATCGCCACTGGCTGTGGCCAGGGAGTGGCCGACGAAGGCCTTCACCGCGGTGACCGGCCATTGCTGGATGCCGAAGGCCGCAGCGACGCGGTCGAGAATCTCCGACTCGGTCACGCGGTTGGCCGGGGTGCTGGAGCCGTGGGCGTGGACGAAGCTGCGGCTGCGCACGGCCTCCACGCCAAGCAGTTGCACGGCGCTGGCCACGGCCTTGGCCACGGTCAGGTAGTTGCCCGGGCCGGGGGCGGAAATGGATTTCTTGAAGCCGTCGGCGTTGATGAACACGTCCGGCACCGCGCCGTGGATGTCGGCACCCAGCTCCAGGGCCAGCTCGTCGTCCATCAGTACGGCGAACTGGCAGGCTTCGGCCAGGGTGAAGCCGCAGTTCTCGCCGAACGGCCGGCTGGCACGGCGGAAGTCGACTTCATCCTTGCCCTCTATCTGGCGCAGGCCATCTTCGGTGGCCAGGGCGCCCATGGCGCCATAGCCCTCGATGCATTCCTGGGTGATCGGCGCTTCGCTGTTGCCGACGATGACCACGCGGGCCTTGCCGCTGGCGATCTGCTCGATGCCCTTCTGCAGGTTGTAGAGGAAGGTGGCGCAGGCGCCGGTGACGCTGCCAGAGGTGCCGACACTGCCGAGCACGTAGGCGTTGATGAAGTCCGCCGGCATGGTGTTCAGGCCCAGGGCCAGCTGCTTGGCCGTAACGCGGCCGCCTTTCAGGCGTGATTGCATCATGCCGCCGTAGCCGTTGTCGTCCAGCTGGCTCATCACGCTGCCGGCGAATACCGCGACTTCATCCGGGCGCACGTGCTGGATGATGCGCTGCCACTCGATGCCGACCGAGCGCAGGGCATCGGTGACGCCAACTACCGTCATGGCCAGGCCACGCGGGTGGAAGCGGGCGTTGTACAGCTCGCTCGGCTCGAAGCCGGTGGGCAACTGGCCGGCAGACTTCACTGCCAGCGGGCGGTAGCTGTCGACCTTGAATTCGCAGCTGTCGTGCAGGGTGACACGCACTTCGTTGCCGTCGAGTTCCTCCACCGACCAGTTGGCGGGCAGCGGCTCGGGCAGTTGCTTGCGCGAGGTGGTGAAGGTCAGCGGCTGCTGGCCAGCGTCCAGGGTGATGCTCTTTTGCCAATGAGCGGCATCGGGATCCAGATGCTGGCGTTCGATGCGGCGCACCAGGGTGCCGGTGAGAATCTCGTTGGCGAAGCGGGCCTCGATCTCGGCATGGCTCAGCGATTGGCCATCCTGGTCGCGGTATTGACCCTCGACCACCTGCACCAGCTTCATCATCTGCGCCAGGCCGGCCAGGGTTTCCTGACGGGCCCTGGGCTCGAGCGATTCCAGCACGGTGCGGCGGAAACCATGGTGGAAGGAGCTGCGCCCGGCTGCGTTGTAACCCCCGAAACCCACGATCACAGGTAAGCGCGACATAACTCAAAAGCTCCTGAACAAGGCCAGCGCGACACCGGGCCGGCGCCTGGATGCGCGGGCAGGGTCATAGGGCGGTGGCGTTTGGAAAGATTTGGCTGCCTAACCTGACGTGGATGATGACCGCCGAGTCACTCATTCGTCCAATATCGCCGCCAAACCGCAGAGGAACACTGAGATAAAGACATGGGCGTTGTAGATGCAGAAAAAGGCGAGCCCGCCAGGTGGCGGGCTCGGAGTCCTTGCTGAAATACGGGCTTTAAGGGGCGTAGGGCGGACTCAGGAGCGCCAGCGAACAGTCCGCCGGCCCATGCAGCGTTCGGCGCCACCGCTCACGCCCAATACTCCTGCCAAAGGCGTACTGCTTCGCGAGTACGCCCGACTCATTCAAGCCTGATAGCTGATATGCCCATCGACCAGCGTGTAACGCACTGCGCCGGGCAGGCAATGGCCGATGAAGGGGCAGTTGCTGCCCTTGGAGTACCACTGCTCGCCAGCGACGGTGGAAGCCTGCGCATCGAACAGCACGATATCGGCAGCGCCGCCGACGCTCAGTTTGCCGGCCGGCAGACGCAACGCCGCAGCCGGGCCACTGGACAGACGCGCCAGCAGGGTCGGCAGATCCAGCAGGCCGTCCTGCACCAGGCTCATGGCCAGCGGCAGTTGCAGTTGTACGCTGCTGATACCCGGCTCGGTGGCGGCGAAGGGGGCCAGCTTGGCATCGCGTTCGTGCGGTTGGTGGTGGCTGGCGATGGCCGAGATCACCCCAGCCTTCACCGCTTCGCGCAGGCCGTCGCGGTCGGCCCGCGAGCGCAGTGGCGGCTGCACGTGATAGAGACTGGAAAAATCGATCAGCGCCTCGTCGGTGAGGATCAGTTGGTACAGCGCGACATCAGCGGTTACCGGCAGGCCACGGGCTTGAGCGTTGGCGATCAGCTCGGCGCCACGTGCGCTGGTGATCTGGCTGAAGTGCGCGCGTACGCCGCTCTGTTCCACCAGCAACAGGTCGCGGGCCAGGGCCACGGTCTCGGCGGTTTCCGGGATGCCCGCCAGGCCGAGGAAGCTGGCGGTCGGGCCCTCATGCGCCAGGCCGCCTTCGGCCAGGTCGGCGTCCTGCGAATGGAAGATCAGCTGCAGGTCGAAGGTGGCCGCATATTCCAGCGCACGACGCAGGGTGCGGCTGCTGCGGAAGTTATCCAGGCCGTTGCCGAAGGCGACGCAACCAGCGTCACGCAGCGCAACCAGTTCAGCCAGTTGTTCGCCAGCCAGGCCCTTGCTCAACGCGCCAATGGGGAAGACCTTGGTGTGTCCGGCTTCGCGGGCGCGGTCGAGGATCAGCTCGGCCACCGCCGAGGTATCCAGCACCGGCTTGGTGATCGGCGGGCAGCACAGGCTGGTGATGCCGCCGGCCGCAGCAGCCAGGGTTTCCGTGGCGATGCTGCCCTTGCGGCTGTAGCCCGGCTCGCGCAGGGCCACCGACAGGTCGACCAGACCGGGTGAGGCGATCAGGCCCTGGGCGTCGAGCGTCTTGTCGGCGACGAAGCCAGCAGGCGCCTGGCCGATGGCGACCAGCTTGGTGCCGTCGATATAAAGGTCGGTGACCTGATCCAGGCCGCTGGCCGGGTCGATCACGCGGGCGCCGAGGATTGCGGTACGCATCAGTTGGCCTCCTCGGCGTTGAGTTGACGTTGGGCGTTCTGCCCGCTCATGGCCATCGACAGCACGGCCATGCGGATGGCGATGCCGTAGGTGACCTGGTTGAGGATCACCGACTGCGGGCCGTCAGCCACTGCCGACTCGATCTCCACGCCGCGGTTGATCGGGCCTGGGTGCATCACCAGGGCATCGGGTTTGGCCAGTTTCAGGCGCTGCTCGGTCAGGCCGAACAGACGATAGAACTCGCCCTCGCTGGGCAGCAGGCCGCCCTGCATGCGCTCGCGTTGCAGGCGCAGCATGATCACCACGTCGACATCCTTGAGGCCTTCGTTGGCGTCGCTGAATACGCGCACACCGTAGCTTTCCTCCAGGCCGATGGGCAGCAGGGTCTTCGGCGCGATGACGCGGATGTCCGGGCAGCCCAGGGTCTTCAGCGCCAGCATGTTCGAGCGTGCCACCCGCGAGTGCAGAATGTCACCGACGATGGCCACCGACAGATTCTCGAAGTCGCCCTTGTGGCGGCGGATGGTGAGCATGTCGAGCATGCCCTGGGTGGGGTGCGCGTGGCGGCCGTCACCGCCGTTGATGATCGCCAGGTTCGGGCACACGTGCTCGGCGATGAAGTGCGCGGCGCCGGAGTCGGCATGGCGCACGACGAAGATGTCGGCGGCCATGGCCTCGAGATTGCGCAGGGTGTCGAACAGCGTCTCGCCCTTGCTGGTGGAGCTGGTCGAGACGTTGAGGCTGATGACGTCAGCCGACAGGCGCTGGGCGGCCAGCTCGAAGGTGGTGCGGGTGCGCGTGGAGTTCTCGAAGAACACGTTGCACACGGTCTTGCCGCGCAGCAGCGGGACTTTCTTCACCGCGCGCGCGCCGACTTCGAGGAAGGAGTCGGCAGTGTCGAGGATTTCGGTCAACAGCTCGCGGGGCAGGCCGTCGAGTGAGAGGAAGTGGCGCAGCTGACCTTGGTCGTTCAGTTGCAGCGGGCGCTTGGCGGCGAGTGGCGTCATCGCAGGGAGTCTCAGTTGGCGAGCGTCTGGAGTTCGAGGGTCAGCGGCGTGGGGCCGGACAATTTTACCCGCTCGTTGGCGGCCAGCGACAGGGTCGCGCCAACCACATCGGGGCGAATCGGCAACTCGCGGGCGTTGAGGTCGAGTAGGCTGACCAGGGTCACGCTGGCCGGGCGGCCGTAATCGAACAGTTCATTCAGCGCGGCGCGGATGGTGCGCCCGCTCATCAATACGTCGTCGATCAGCACCAGGTGCTGGCCTTCGATCTCGAACGGCAGCTCGGACGGTTGCACCTGCGGGTGCAGGCCATTCTGGGTGAAATCATCGCGGTAGAAGGACACATCCAGCACGCCTAGGGCGTCGTCGCGATCCAGGGCGGCGAGCAGGGCTTGAGCGACCCAGACGCCGCCGGTGCGGATGCCGATGAAACGCGGCTCGCTGATCTGGCGCTGGTTCAGGTGCTGAGTCAGGGCGCTGGCCATGGCCGGCAGCAGGTCGTTGGGGTTCGGTAGCATGGCGAAACTCCTTGGTGCGGGCCGACTCGATCAGCCCGTGCAGTTTTCCTCTAGCCAGCCCTGCAGTAGCAAGGCTGCAGCAATGGCATCGACCGGGCGCTCGCGGTAGCCGCCACTCTGGCCTTCTCGCAGGCGCTGGCCCTTGGCCTCGAAGGTGGTCAGGCGTTCGTCGTGGGTGTAGGCCGGCAGGTTGAAGCGACCGTTGAGGCGGCGTGCGAACTTCTCCGCGCGGGCGCTCATCTCGCTGGGCGTGCCGTCCATGTTCAGCGGCAGACCGACCACCACGGCATCCGGCTGCCACTCCTTGATCAGCGCTTCGACACGGCTCCAGTCCGGTACGCCGTTCTGCGCCTTGAGCACGCACAGCTCACGGGCCTGGCCGGTGATCACCTGGCCGACGGCGACGCCGATCTGCTTGGTGCCGTAGTCGAAGCCAAGCAGCAGGCGCAGTGGTTTATCGCTCATCAGGCGTGCCCAGCCTGTGAGGTGAGCAGGCTGAGGTTGATGCCAAGGCTGGCGGCAGCAGCGTTCAGGCGCTGGTCAAAGGGTAGGTCGAACAAGATGGCGCTGTCGGCGGGGCAGGTCAGCCAGGCGTTGTCGGCCAGTTCTGCCTCCAGTTGCCCGGCGTCCCAGCCGGCGTAGCCGAGAGTGATCAGGTATTTGTCCGGGCCGCTGCCATCGGCGATGGCGAACAGCACGTCCTGCGAGGTGGACAGGCCCAGTTCACCAAGCTCCAGCGTGGCCTGGAACTGCTGGCCGGCCGGGTGCAGGACGAAGCCTCGGTCGGTCTGCACCGGGCCGCCAGCGAAGATCGGCAGGCTGTGGCACAGCACGGCCGGCTCCTCATCCGGGCGCAGCTGTTCCAGAACATCGGCCAGGTTCAGCCCGTTGGGCTTGTTGATCACCAGGCCCATTGCCCCCTGTTCGTTGTGCTCGACCAGGTAGGTCACGGTCTGCGCGAAATTCGGATCGGCCATGTGCGGCATGGCGATCAGGAAATGGTGCTTGAGCGAGGTGGGGGCTGAATTCTTCATGTCGCTTAGTTTGAAGCTGCAGGCTGCAAGCCACAAGCTGCAAGTAAAAGCGAAAGGCCGGGTGGACGTGGGTGGCTTCTGAGGCTTGCGGCGGCGCCGTCAATTGCTCGAGAGGCGGTCGCCGCGCTCGAAGCGCCAGGTGCGGATGATCTCCAACTGGTCGATATCGGCCAGGTCACCAGTAAAAGGCGCGTAGGGTGCGGCCAGGCGCACGATGCGTTGGGCGGCCTGGTCGAGAACCGGCTGTCCGGAGGATTCCAGCACCTGCACATCCTTTAGGCTGCCGTCACGATTGATCGACACCAGTAGACGTAGGCTGCCATAGATGTGCTGGCGACGGGCTTCGTCTGGGTAGTTGAGGTTGCCGATGCGCTCGACCTTCTTGCGCCACTCATCCTTATACCAGGCGCCCTTGTCGCGCATGGTGGAGGCGGCGCTCAGGCGTAGAATCTTCGGTCGCTTGGCGTAGGCCTGAACTTCCTGGGCCAGCTCGGCTTCCAGGCTGGCGATCTCCGCCGACAGTTGTGCCGAGTCGAAGACGGGGGCTGGCGGTGTCTTGGGCGTGGGTTTGCTTTCCTCACGCTTGACTGGAGTTTTCTGTGGCTGCGGTGCGCGCGTGGCGACGGCGGCCTTGGGGGCTTCCTGCTTGGTAGCCGGTTGTTGTGGCGTGGCGGGTGGGGTGACTTTGCGCGCCTCGCTGTCCTGGAAAATCGCTTGCTCGGTGGTCTTCGGCGCGGCGGTTTGTTCGAGGGTGCCGCTACCTTGTTGATTGTCCTGGGCGAGGAAATCAGCCTCTTTGGGCTTCTCCTCGCTCTTGAAGGTCGACAGGGTGATTTCCAGCGTCTTGCTGATTTGCGGTGGCGGCTCCAGGGTGAAGCCCACGCCAAGAATCACCGCGACATGCAGCGCGGCCGCGATGAACAGCGTGAAGCCCAGGCGATCCGCCGGGCGGACGGCGGCGGAGGGCGTGACGGGAGGCGTGGCTGCTGCGTTCATCGTGTATCGGGTCTGCTTTGGGTGACGCGCAGTCTGCGGCGCGACGCTTCAGGCTGCAAGCCTGAAGCGCCAGGCTGTAACCTGCGTCAAGCTTTTGCGCCGAGTTTGCCGGCGATGCACTCCATCAGGCGTTCGCCGATGCGCGTGTCGAAGGCCGCATCGATCTCGCGGATGCAGGTCGGGCTGGTGACGTTGATTTCCGTCAGGTGCTCGCCGATCACATCCAGGCCGACGAAGATCAGCCCTTTCTCGCGCAGAGTCGGGCCTACGGCTGCCGCGATCTCCTTGTCGCGCTCGGTCAGCGGGCGTGCCTCGCCTCGGCCGCCGGCGGCCAGATTGCCGCGCGTCTCGCCTGCGGCGGGAATGCGCGCCAGGCAATAGGGGATCGGCTCGCCATCGATCATCAGGATGCGCTTGTCGCCATCCTTGATTGCCGGCAAATAACCCTGCGCCATGATCTGTTGTCTGCCATGCTGAGTGAGGGCTTCCAGAATCACCGAAAGGTTGGGATCGCCTTCGCGGTGACGAAAGATCATCGAACCGCCCATACCATCCAGGGGTTTGAGAATGATGTCACGGTGCTCATCGGCAAATTGGCGCAGAATATCTGCTCGCCGACTGACCAGGGTTGGCGGCGTGTATTGGGCAAACTGGGTGGCGAAGAACTTCTCGTTGCAGTCACGCAGACTTTGCGGGCGGTTGACCACCAGCACACCATCGCGCTCTGCCTGCTCCAGCAGGTAGGTGGAATAGATGAACTCGTTATCGAAGGGTGGATCCTTGCGCATCAGGATCACGTCCAGTTCAGCAAGGGGGGCGTCCTGTTCGGCGTCCAGTTCGAACCAGCGCTGAGGGTCGTTGAAGACTTTCAGCGGGCGCATGCGGCCACGAGCCTGGCCGCGCGCCTGATAGAGATCCTGCTGCTCCATGTAGAACAGTGACCAGCCGCGAGCCTGGGCCGCCAGCAGCATGGCCAGCGAGCTATCTTTCTTGAAGGTGATGTCTGCGATGGGATCCATGACGATCCCGAGACGAAGGCTCATGGGGTGACTCTCCGCGAGAAAAATACAGGCGTCGGCCGCATCGGCCGGGCCCAACAAGGGTTGTCAGGGTGGCGCCAGGCGGGGCCGTGGTCAAGGGCGAAAAGCCGCCAGGCGGGCTTATAGCTTGCATGTGGAGAGTGTGCTAAAAAGGCCCGACGGTGGGCCGCAGGCCTACCGGAAACTGGGCCTCAGGCATACTGATAACGCGTAAATAACGACTCACCGAGGCGATGGTAGGGCGAACATGGAACAGCATTCCGACGGTTTGAAAGTGATGGTGATCGACGATTCGAAAACGATTCGTCGCACCGCGGAAACTCTGCTGAAGAAGGTGGGTTGCGAAGTCATCACTGCGGTCGACGGCTTCGATGCCCTCGCCAAGATTGCCGACACTCATCCCCGCATCATCTTTGTCGACATCATGATGCCGCGTCTCGATGGCTATCAGACCTGTGCCCTGATCAAGAACAACAGTGCTTTCAAATCCACCCCGGTGATCATGCTGTCCTCCAAGGACGGCCTGTTCGACAAAGCCAAGGGCCGTATCGTGGGTTCCGATCAGTACCTGACCAAGCCTTTCAGCAAGGAAGAGCTGCTCGGGGCGATCAAGACCCATGTGCCGGACTTCACCCCGGTGGAACAAGCCTCCTGACGTCGTGGCCCTAGGGCTCCTACGCTTCTTCTGTATTGGGATAGACCATGGCTCGAATTCTGATTGTTGATGACTCCCCGACCGAGATGTACAAGCTGACCGCCATGCTGGAAAAGCACGGCCATCAGGTACTCAAGGCGGAAAATGGTGCCGATGGCGTCGCCTTGGCGCGCCAGGAAAAGCCCGATGCCGTGCTGATGGATATCGTCATGCCGGGCCTCAACGGTTTCCAGGCGACCCGTCAACTGACCAAGGACGCCGAAACCAGCCACATTCCGGTGATCATCGTCACCACCAAAGATCAAGAAACCGACAAGGTCTGGGGTAAGCGCCAGGGCGCCAAGGACTACCTGACCAAACCGGTTGATGAAGACACGCTGCTGAAAACCCTCAATTCGGTTCTGGCCGGCTGACGCCGGACTGTCCGCTTACTCGATAAGAAGAAGGCCACGGCGGCATGTCGGACGTACTGACTCCCTTCCAGATTCTCCGTGAGATCGACCAGCGCTGTCGTGCGCTGGCGGCCGGTCTGCCTTCTCAGCAGGCTGCGGTGCAAACCTGGAGTGGTATCGGTTTTCGCATGGGCGAGCGCCTGTTCGTGGCGCCGATGGGGGAGGTTGGCGAGGTGTTGCACGAGCCTCGCTACACGCAGTTGCCGGGGGTCAAGGGCTGGGTCAAGGGTGTGGCGAACGTACGCGGGCGCCTGCTGCCGGTCATGGATCTGTGTGGCTTCTTCGGCAATGAACTGTCGCCGCTGCGCAAGCTGCGGCGGGTTCTGGTGGTCGATCACCAGGACATCTTCGCTGGCCTGACGGTCGATGAAGTCTTCGGTATGCAACATTTCCCCGTGGATACCTTCTCCGAGCAGTTGCCGCCTCTCGAGGCGAGCATCGCGCCGTTTATCCACGGTGTATTTCAGCGTGAGCAACCCTGGCTGGTCTTCAGCCCGCATGCCTTGACGCGGGATCAGGTGTTTCTCGATGTCGCTTATTAGAAGAATTTCGGTTGGGTCGGTTCTGCCGGCCCTTTGGCGTTATACGGGAACCGTAGTGCGGTCGGTCCAGGCGGGGGCCAGATAATGAAGAAACTCAATGCAAGCAATCTGTTGGGCGGGACACGTAGCAGCACGCTGATTGCGGGGCTGTTCGTCGTGCTGATCGTCTCCATCGTGTTGGAGTTCGCCAACTTCGCGTACATCAATACGCAATCGAACTACGACACCGAGTACATCAGTCACTCCGGTGAGCTGCGCGTACTGTCGCAGCGTATCGCCAAGAACGCCACGGAAGCCGCGACGGGCAAGGCAGAGGCCTTCGGCCTGCTGCGTGATGCGCGTAACGACTTCCAGCAGCGCTGGAGCTTCCTCACCGATGGTGACGCCAGCACCGGCCTGCCGCCGGCGCCCGAGGCGGTTCAGCCGCAGATGGCTGCCGTGCAGAAAGACTGGGATGGCTTGCGGCAAAACGCCGACGCCATTCTGGCCAGCGAGCAGACCGTACTGTCGTTGCACCAGGTAGCCGCCACTCTGGCCGAAACCATTCCGCAACTGCAGGTCGAGTACGAAGAAGTCGTCGACATCCTGCTGGAAAGCGGTGCGCCGGCCGCTCAGGTCGCCGTGGCCCAGCGTCAGTCGCTGCTGGCTGAACGTATTCTGGGTTCGGTGAACAAGGTACTGGCCGGTGACGAAGACTCGGTGCAGGCCGCCGACATGTTCGGTCGCGATGCCAGCCTGTTCGGGCGTGTGCTCAACGCCATGCTCGAAGGCAACGCCGCCATGGAAATCACCAAGGTGACCGACACCGAGGCGCTGGAGCGCCTGTCGGAGATTTCCGAGCTGTTCGAATTCGTATCCGGTTCCGTGGACGAGATTCTGGAAACCTCGCCGGAACTGTTCCAGGTGCGGGAGTCCGCCAACTCCATCTTCACCGTTTCGCAAACGCTGCTGGACAAGGCTTCCGCCCTGGCCGTCGGTTTCGAGGATCAGGCTGCCGGGCGTACCGTCAACACCCTGTTCGGTTATGTCCTCGGTGCCCTGGCATTGGCGTCGATCATCCTCATCGGTCTGGTAATGGTGCGTGAAACCAACCGCCGTCTGACCGAGACTGCCGAGAAGAACGAACGTAACCAGGCGGCGATTCTGCGACTGCTCGACGAAATCGCCGACCTCGCCGACGGTGACCTGACCGTGGCCGCGACGGTAACCGAGGACTTCACCGGTGCCATCGCCGACTCCATCAACTACTCCATCGACCAGCTGCGCGACCTGGTAGAAACCATCAACCAGACCGCCGTGCAGGTGGCCTCGGCTGCTCAGGAAACCCAGGCGACCGCCATGCACCTGGCCGAGGCTTCCGAGCACCAGGCGCAGGAAATTGCCGGCGCCTCTGCGGCGATCAACGAGATGGCCGTGTCGATTGACCAAGTATCGGCGAACGCCAGCGAATCGTCCGCGGTAGCGGAACGTTCCGTAGCCATCGCCAACAAGGGCAACGAAGTCGTACACAACACCATCACCGGCATGGATAACATCCGTGAGCAGATCCAGGACACCTCGAAGCGGATCAAGCGCCTCGGTGAATCGTCCCAGGAGATCGGTGACATCGTTAGCCTGATTAACGACATTGCCGACCAGACCAACATCCTCGCCCTGAACGCCGCGATCCAGGCGTCCATGGCCGGTGATGCGGGCCGCGGCTTCGCCGTGGTAGCGGACGAGGTACAACGCCTCGCAGAACGTTCCTCGGCGGCGACCAAGCAGATCGAGGCGCTGGTAAAAACCATTCAGACCGACACCAACGAAGCCGTTATCTCCATGGAGCAGACGACTTCCGAAGTGGTGCGTGGTGCCCGTCTGGCGCAGGACGCCGGTGTGGCACTGGAAGAGATCGAGAAGGTATCCAAGACCCTCGCAGCCCTCATCCAGAACATTTCCAACGCCGCCCGCCAGCAGGCCTCCTCGGCCGGCCACATCTCCAACACCATGAACGTGATTCAGGAGATCACCTCGCAGACGTCCTCGGGTACCACCGCCACCGCACGCAGCATCGGTAACCTGGCCAAGATGGCCAGTGAGATGCGCAAGTCGGTGTCGGGCTTCACCCTCCCGGACAGCCGCGACCCGGTCTGATAGAGGAGTGCGGAGGTCGCTCGCGGCCTCCGCTGGATAGCCATGACTCAGGGCGAGGGGCAGGGTATGCAGGCAGCCGGCATCTGGGCGTTGACGCCCACGGCCGAGATGTCGCAGACGGACTTTCACGACTGGCAGACGCTCCTCGAAGAGCGTACCGGCGTGGTCGTCAGCGAACAGCGCCGGGCATTCCTGCAGACCAATCTGAGCGCGCGCATGCGCGAATTGGGCGTCACGGACTACGCCAGTTACTACCGTCAGGTGACCGATGGGCCACGTGGCGCGGTGGAGTGGTCGACCCTGCTGGATCGTCTGACCGTGCAGGAGACGCGCTTCTTCCGCCACCTGCCGTCGTTCGACGTGTTGAGCCGTTATCTGCAGGAGCGTCTGACGGCCGGGCTGGGTAAGCCCTGGGAATTCTGGAGCGTAGGGTGTTCCAGTGGCGAGGAGCCGTATTCGCTGGCCATCCTGGCCGCCGAAGCATTGCAGGGTAGCGAGTCGCCGGAACATTTCGCCGTGACCGGTACGGATATCAGTCAGGGCGCGTTGAGCAAGGCCCGCGAGGGCTGTTACTCGGCGCGAAGGCTGGAGCAGGTGAGTGACGAGCTGCGCGAGCGCTATTTCCTCGCCCAGGCCGATGGACGCTTCAAGGTGGTACCGAGCCTGGCTGCGCGCGTGTGCTGCGCCAGGCTCAATGTGCTGGAACTGGCCAAGGCGCCGATGTCCGGCATGGACGTGATTTTCTGTCAGAACTTGCTGATCTACTTCCGCCGCTGGCGCCGCCGCGACATCCTCAATCGCCTGGCCGAGAGCCTGGCACCGGGTGGCTTGCTGGTGGTGGGTGTGGGTGAAGTAGCCGGTTGGCAGCATCCGGAGCTGGTGCCGGTAGCCGACGAGCGTGTTCTGGCGTTTACCCGCAAGGGATAAGGCCAAGTTTATGAGTGGAGTGGCTATGGGTGATCGGCATGATTATGTCGCCCTGGAGTGGGTCAAAGGCGAGATCGCGGAAACCCTGAAGCAGGCGCGCCAGGCCCTGGAGGCGTTCGTCGAGAACCCGCAGGATCCGACGCGCATGCGCTTCTGCCTGACCTACGTGCACCAGGTGCATGGCACCTTGCAGATGGTCGAATTCTACGGCGCCGCTCTACTGGCCGAGGAAATGGAGCAACTGGCCAAGGCGCTGATGGAAGGCCGCGTGGCCAACCAGGGCGAGGCGCTGGAAGTGCTGATGCAGGCCATCCTGCAGTTGCCGGTGTACCTCGACCGTATCCAGACCGCGCGCCGCGACCTGCCCATGGTCGTGCTGCCGTTGCTCAACGACCTGCGTGCCGCCCGTGGCGAGAAGCTGCTGTCGGAAACCAGCCTGTTCTCGCCGGACATGTCCGTTCGCCAACCGGCGTTGCCGGAGGGTGGCCTGGAACGTCTGCGCACCGCCGAGCTGCCGGTGTTGCTGCGCAAGCTGCGGCAGATGCTGCAGATGGCGCTGGTCGGGGTGATCCGCAATCAGGATCTGGCCACCAATCTCGGTTACATGGCGCGGGTTTTCGCGCGCCTGGAAAACCTGTGCAAGGAGGCCCCGCTCGGTGGCCTGTGGCAGATTGCTTCCGGCATGGTCGAAGGCCTGGCCAATGGCAGCGTGGTCAACGGCACTTCGGTGCGAACCCTGCTGCGCCAGGTCGACAAGGAGCTCAAGCGTCTGGTCGAGCAGGGCGCCGACGGTATCAACCAGGCCGCGCCTGATGAATTGACCAAGAATCTGCTGTTCTACGTGGCCAAGGCGCCGGCGCAATCGCCGCGCATCCGCGCCCTGAAGGAACAATACCGCCTGGACGAGGCACTGCCGGACACCGAAGTGGTGGACGAGGAACGCGCCCGCCTGGCCGGTCCCGACCGCGATGCCATGCGCTCGGTGGTGGCCGCCCTATGCGAGGAGCTGGTGCGGGTCAAGGACAGCCTGGATCTGTTCGTGCGCAGCGACCGCAACCAGCCCAGCGAACTGGATGCCCTGCTGGCCCCGCTCAAGCAGATCGCCGATACCCTGGCCGTGCTGGGCTTCGGCCAGCCGCGCAAGGTGATCCTCGACCAGATCGATGTGATCCATGGCCTGTCTCTCGGTCAGCGCGAGCCAAACGATGCGGTGCTGATGGATGTTGCCGGCGCGCTGCTCTATGTCGAAGCGACGCTGGCCGGCATGGTTGGCCCGAGCGAGGACAGCCAGAGCGAGCAGAGCCGACTGCCGACCACCGATGTCGGGCAGATTCACCAGTTGGTGATCAAGGAAGCGCGCAACGGCCTGGAACAGGCCAAGGACGCGATCATCGAATTCATCGCGTCGCAGTGGAATCACGAGCATCTGGCGCGTGTGCCCGAGCTGCTCACCCAGGTGCGTGGCGGTCTGGCGATGATCCCTCTGCAACGCGCTGCCGACCTGCTCAGCGCCTGCAATCGCTACATTCAGGAGCAACTGCTGGCACGCAAGGCGGTGCCCAACTGGCAGAGCCTCGACACCCTGGCCGATGCCATCACCAGCGTCGAGTACTACCTCGAGCGCCTGGCCGAAGATCACGGCACCCAGGGTGACCTGATTCTCGACGTCGCCGAGGAAAGCCTGGAGGCGCTTGGCTATCCGCTGCAGGAAAAACCTTCGATTCTCGACACTGTCGAACCGTCGCTGGAAACGCCGGCACCGCTCGCCGATCCGCTGCAGGAAATCGAGCTGCTCGGTGCCGAGGACAGCGAGCTGGAGCAGCCGCTGGATGAGTCACTGATCGACGAGGTCGAACCGACCACGCCAGTGGAGGACGAATGGCTGCTGGATGCCGAGCCGCTGGTCGAGCCGGCGACCTTCGAGGCGCTGCCGGCCGAAACCGTCACCTTCGATCTCGAACCCCTCGAAGACTTGCCTGCAGTGCAGCCGGTAGCGCCCGCTGCGGATGAGTACCGGCTCGACGAAATCGAACTCGACCTCGACGAACAGGCCGCTGCGCCGCAATGGGACGAACTGGAACTGGCCGACCTGGATCTGCCCGAAGTCGAGCTGCCCAGCGCTGTAGAGCCGGAGCCCGTGGTTAACTCTGTCGAGGTGGACAAGCCGCTGTCCATGGCCGACGTCATGGCTGCACCGGTGCAGGCCATCAATCCACCTGCCGCCGACGTGCCGCCCAGTTTGCTGCCGCCGCCTGCCGACGAAGAGCCGGTGGACGATGAGCTGCTCGAAGTCTTCATCGAGGAAGCCGGCGAGGTGCTGGAAACCATCGCCGAGTACCTGCCGAAGTGGCAGGCCAATACCGAGGACAAGGATGCGCTGATCGAGGTTCGTCGCGCTTTCCATACCCTCAAGGGCAGCGGACGCATGGTGCGTGCGCTGGTGATCGGCGAGCTGGCCTGGTCGATCGAGAACCTCCTCAACCGCGTGCTCGAACGCAGTATCGAGCCCGGCGAGGCCGTGCAACAGGTGGTGGTGGACGTGGTCGCGCTGATGCCGGCGCTGGTCGACGAGTTCGCTGCCAAGTCTCAGCGCCAACGCAATGATGTCGACCTGCTGGCGGCCACGGCGCATGCCCTGGCCAAGGGCCTGACGCCCCCAAAATCTGACGCCCCGGTCGCCGCACAGGTAGCCGAGTCCGTGGGCGACGCCGAGGCTACCAATAGCACCGTGCAAGACGAGCCGGCCGTCGAAGCCCTGGTCGAGGAAGTCGAGGTCGGCGCGCCGATCGCTGCTGAATCGCTCGATGATGAGCCTGGGGACAGCGAACCCCTCGATGGCGAGCCCCTCGACCCACAACTGCTGGAGATTTTCCGCAACGAGGCGGAGACCCACCTGGATACCCTGGTTGGTTTTCTCGCCGATTGCGCGCAGGAATTGCCGCAACCGGTGACCGATGACCTGCAGCGGGCGCTGCATACCCTCAAGGGCAGTGCCTACATGGCCGGCATTCTGCCGGTTGCGGAAATCGCCGCGCCGCTAGAGAAGTTGGTCAAGGAATTCAAGACCAACCTGATACCGGTCGATCTGGCTGCCGCCGAGCTGCTCAGTCAGGCCGAGAAACTCTTCCGCGCCGGCCTTGAGCAACTGGAAAGCCGACCGCTGGCCCCCATCGACGGTGCCGAAGCCTTCCTGGCCCGCGTACAGGCGCTGCATCAGGAGCGCCTCGAGCAGGCCGAGGGCGAACGCCACGGCGAACGCGGTGAAGTCCGCGATCCACAACTGATCGGCATCTTCCTCGCCGAAGGCATGGACATCCTGCTCGATGCCGAGGATCTGCTGCGCAAATGGCGCGAGCACCCTGCCGAGCGCCAGGAGCTGTCGGCCCTGCTGGACGAGCTGACCACCCTGGGCCGTGGTGCCGAGATGGCCGAGCTGCCGCAGATCGACGAGCTGTGCGAAGCGCTGCTGGATCTTTATGGCGCGGTCGAAGAAGGCAGCCTGGCGGTCAGCGAGCGCTTCTTCGATGAGGCGGAAAAGGCTCACGAAGCGCTGATCGGTATGATGGATCAGGTGGCTGCCGCGCTGGAGGTCACGCCACAGCCCGAGCGGGTCGATGCCCTGCGCGCATTGCTCGACGAAGCGCTGGATCCGGCCACGCTGGCCCTGCTGACACCTGGCGCCGAGGGTTTTGAAGTCCTCGATCTGGATGCTGCCACCGAAGCTCTGCACGCCGATATTGAAGAGCCGTCAGGTGAGGACGAGCCGCTGCCACAGCCTGCCGAGCAGGCGCCGGAACCCGCGGTTTCCTCGCAGGTGCTGGATGCCGATCTCGACGACGAGATGGTCGAGATCTTCCTCGAAGAGGCGGTCGATATCCTCGAGAGCGCCGGTCAGGCTCTGGAACGCTGGCTCAGCGAGCCGGACAACACCCTGCCGCTGTCTTCCCTGCAGCGCGATCTGCACACCCTCAAGGGCGGCGCGCGCATGGCGGCGATTCGTCCTATCGGCGACCTCGGCCATGAGCTGGAGTCGCTCTACGAAGGCCTGGTGGATCGTCGCTACGCCTATTCCACTCAGCTCGGCGACCTGCTGCAGCGCAGTCATGACCGACTTGGGCTGATGCTCGACCAACTGCAGGCGCGCCAGCCGCTGACGCTGGGCGATGACCTTATCCAGGCGATTCGCCAGTTCCGCCAGGCCGGTACCGGGCAGGGCCTGGCTCCGGCCGTCGTACAGCCCGAGTCGGTGATCGACGAGACTCCGGATGAAGAGCCTGCATTGGCTGGCGAAGAAATCGCCGAGTCCTTGCCAGCCTTGGCCGAGGTCGAGGAATTGCCCGATGCGCAGAGCGAGCCCGATGAACCCGGTATGGACATCGAGGCGCTGACGCTCGACACCCTGCCGGCGGAGGACGATCCTGTTGCCGAGCCCGAGCCCGAGCCCGAGCCCGAGCCCGAGCCCGAAGCACAGCCTCAGTCCGACTGGCATGACGAACGTGACCCCGAACTGGTGGAAATCTTCCTCGAGGAAGGTTTCGACATCATCGACAGCGCCGGTGCCGCCCTGCAGCGCTGGATGGCGGATGTCGACAACAGTCTGGAGCTCGAAGCCCTGCAGCGCGACCTGCACACCCTCAAGGGTGGTGCGCGCATGGCGGAGATTCGCGAGATCGGCGATCTCGCCCATGAACTCGAATTCCTCTACGAGGGGCTGGGTACTGGTCGCATGCGCGCCAGCCCGGAGCTGTTCACGCTCCTGCAAGCCTGCCATGACCGTCTGGCAGAGATGCTCGACGCGGTACGTGCCAGGCGCACCGTGCCGCAGGGCGACGCCCTGATCGAGGCGATCAAGCGCTTCCGCGCCAACCCGGACGAGCAGGTCAGCATTCCCTCTGCCATACAGCTCAAGGCAGTGGTCGAAAGTGGCGCTGACCACGAAGCTGACAGCGACATTCTGGAAATCTTCCTCGAGGAAGGTGACGACCTGCTGGAAGCGATGGAAGCCGCCATCGGGCGCTGGGAACAGCAGCGCGACGACGCCTCTGCCATCGACGAGATGCTGCGTATCCTGCACACCCTCAAGGGCGGTGCACGCCTGGCCGGGCAGAAGCGTCTCGGGGACATGAGCCACGCCCTGGAGCAGCACCTGAGCGAGGCCCTGCAGCAGGGCGCGCCCTGGCCGGAAAGCCTGTTCCTCGATGTGCAGTCCGGCTTCGAGGGGCTGCAGAAGGAACTCGATCAACTGCGCCTGCGTCTGGACGAAAGTCTGGAGGACGAAGCACCCGTCGAGACGGTCGCCGCGCCGGAGCCTGCGCGTGCCGCCTCGACCTCGATCGTGGCAGCCAGCGAGCAACCGGCGCAGGTGCAGGTCGACAAGATCCTGCCCTTCGTACAGCGTGCGCGCGAAGCCGCCGATGAGGCCGCCGCGCGCCGCGCGCCGCAGGAACTGGTCAAGGTGCCGGCTGAACTGCTCGAAGGGCTGGTCAACCTGGCCGGTGAAACCTCGATCTTCCGTGGCCGTGTCGAGCAGCAGGTGAGCGATGTCAGCTTCACCCTGAGCGAGATGGAAGCGACCATCGACCGTGTGCGCGACCAGTTACGCCGCCTCGACACCGAAACCCAGGCGCAAATTCTCAGCCGCTACCAGGCTGAAGCCGAGCGTGCCGGCTACGAGGATTTCGACCCGCTGGAAATGGATCGTCACTCGCAACTGCAGCAGCTCTCGCGCGCGCTGTTCGAGTCGGCCTCCGACTTGCTCGACCTGAAGGAAACCCTGGCGGCGAAGAACCGCGACGCCGAGACGCTGCTGTTGCAGCAGGCACGGGTCAACACCGAGCTGCAGGAAGGCCTGATGCGCACGCGCATGGTGCCGTTCGACCGCCTGGTGCCACGCCTGCGTCGGATCGTCCGGCAGGTGGCCGGTGAGCTGGGCAAGCAGGTGGAATTCCTCGTCGGCAACGCCGAGGGGGAAATGGATCGTACCGTGCTCGAACGTATCGTCGCGCCGCTGGAACACATGCTGCGCAACGCCGTCGACCATGGCATCGAGCCCGTCGAGGTGCGCCGCGCCGCAGGCAAGCCGGACACCGGCACCATCCGCCTCAATCTCGGCCGTGAGGGCGGCGATATCGTCCTCACCCTGGATGACGACGGGGGCGGCATTCGCCTCGATGCCGTACGGCGCAAGGCCATCGAACGTGGGCTGATGGACGAGGGCAGCGATCTCAGCGATCACGAGGTGCTGCAGTTCATTCTCGAAGCCGGCTTCTCCACCGCCGAGAAGGTCACGCAGATTTCCGGGCGTGGCGTCGGCATGGATGTGGTGCACTCGGAGGTCAAGCAGCTCGGCGGCTCGATGAGCATCGACTCGAACGTCGGCCAGGGCACGCGCTTCACCATTCGCCTGCCGTTCACCGTCTCGGTCAACCGCGCGCTGATGGTGTATTCCGGCGAAGACCTCTACGCCATCCCGCTCAATACCATCGAGGGTATCGTGCGCGTCTCGCCTTACGAGCTTGAGGCCTACTACGCGCCTGATGCGCCGCGCTTCGAGTACGCCGGGCAGGCCTACGAGCTGAAGTACCTGGGCGACCTGCTGAACAACGGTCAGCATCCGAAGCTCGTTGGCCAAAGCCTGCCGCTGCCGGTGATCCTGGTGCGTTCCAGCGAGCACGCCGTGGCGGTGCAGGTCGACAGCCTGGCCGGTTCGCGCGAGATCGTGGTGAAGAGTCTGGGCCCGCAGTTCGCCGGAGTGCACGGTATTTCCGGTGCGACCATCCTCGGTGACGGTCGTGTGGTGGTGATTCTCGATCTGCTGGCGACCATCCGCACTCTGCATGCGCGCCTGCTCAACCAGCTTACGCCGCGTCAGTTGGGCCGCGCCGAGGTCGTCGCCGAAGAGGTCGAGGCCGTGCGCCCGACGCTGGTCATGGTGGTGGACGACTCGGTCACCGTGCGCAAGGTCACCAGCCGTCTGCTCGAGCGCAACGGCATGAACGTAATGACCGCCAAGGACGGGGTCGACGCCATCGCCCAACTGCAGGAGCACAAGCCCGACATCATGCTGCTGGACATCGAGATGCCACGCATGGACGGCTTCGAGGTCGCGACCCTGGTGCGTCACGACGAAAATCTCAAGGATCTGCCGATCATCATGATCACCTCGCGTACCGGTGAGAAACACCGCGAGCGGGCCATGGCCATCGGGGTCAACCAGTACCTCGGCAAGCCTTATCAGGAGTCCCTGCTGCTCGACAGCATCATGCAACTGGTGAGTGGTCAGCGAGGGGATGAAGCATGACGGAAAGAACCGCAGCTCGTATCGCGGTCATCGCCGACACCTCGCTGCAGCGCCATGTGCTGCAGCAGGCACTGATCGGTGGCGGCTATAACGTGGTGCTCAATAGCGACCCGGCGCGCCTCGATGAAGACGCCCTGGCCGCCTGCGAGACCGATCTGTGGCTGGTGGATCTGGCCCAGTCCGAAGACTCGCCGCTGGTCGACAGCCTGCTCGAACACGCCAGCGCACCGGTGTTGTTCGGCGAAGGCCATGCTCCTGAGCGGCATTCGGAGAACTACCCGCGTTGGGAGCGCAGCCTGTTTGGCAAGCTCAAGCGTCTGGTTGGCGATCCAACCCAGGCGGTCGGCCCTAGCCTGCAGGCGCTGCTCGACGAAGGGCAGCGCCCGTCACGCCTGGAATTGCCCCAGGCGCTGGCCGATACCCCGCTGAAAGCCGGCGAGCCCGCGCGCCAGGTGTGGTTGCTGGCGGCTTCGCTGGGCGGGCCGGCGGCGGTCAAGGCCTTCCTCGATGCGCTGCCGGGCGGGCTGCCCATCGGCTTCATCTATGCCCAGCACATCGATGCCAGCTTCGAAGCGGCATTGCCGCAAGCGGTTGGCCGGCACAGCCAATGGCACGTCAACAGCGCCCGCCATGGTGACCCGGTACGCTGTGGCGAAGTGGTGGTCGCGCCGATCAACCATGAGCTGGGTTTTGCCGAAGACGGCACCATGCAGATCGCCGAGCGCGGTTGGCCCGAGCCCTACAGCCCCTCGATCGACCAGATGATGCTCAACCTGGCGCAGCAGTTTGGCGCTCAGTGCGGGGTCATCGTCTTCAGTGGCATGGGCAGCGATGGCAGCGCCGCCGCCGCCTACGTCAAACGCCAGGGCGGGGTGATCTGGACGCAGCGCGCTGACAGTTGCGCCAGCCCGAGCATGCCCGACAGCCTGCGCGAGGGTGGCTACAGCGTCTTCAGTGCCGATCCGCGCGAGCTGGCCGTGGCCCTGGTCAATCACATCGCCGAACATTGCAGTTAAGGACGTTTCCATGAGCCAAGCCGTTGCCACCCAGAACAGTGCCGCCAGCCTCACCGGCCTGCTGGTGCCGCTGGCCGACCGTACCCTGCTGCTGCCCAACGTCGCTGTCGCCGAGCTGATTCCCTACCGCGCACCGCAAGCGGATGAGGGCATGCCGGACTGGTACCTCGGCCAGATCGCCTGGCGTGACCTGCGTCTGCCGCTGCTGTCGTTCGAGGCGGCCAGTGGCGCCCAGGCGCAACTCGGCGGCAGTGCCCGGGTAGCCGTGCTCAACGCCCTCGGTGGGCGTGCCAAGGTCAAGTTCATTGCCTTGCTGGTGCAGGGTATTCCGCGTTCATTCAAGGTCGAGAGCGACCTGCCGGCCGCCGATGTGGCGTTGGCTCCGCTGGAACTGGGCGCGGCTCGGGTCGGTGAGGACGTGGTGCGTATTCCCGACCTGATCGGCCTCGAGCAGTTGCTCGAAGATGCCGGAATCATCTGACGGCCGCTTGCGCCTGGCGCGTCTGGGCGATCTCGAGGTCGCCAGTTGCGCGTCGTCTGGCCAGCACTTCGACAAGCACAGCCACGACGAATTCGTCATCAGCGCCAACCTGCTGGGCGACGAGCAGGTGTGGCTGGATGGTCGTACCTTCACGGCTCCTGCCGGCTGCATCACCACCTACAATCCCGGCGAAATCCAGGGCGGCGGCGCAGCCGAAGGCCAGCCGTGGCGCTATGTTGGGGTCTACCTGCCGGTGGAGAGTCTGGCGACCAGCCTGGGCTTGAGTGCCGTGCAGTTCGAGCGCCCCTGGCAGGATGACGCAGTGCTGGCGAACGAGCTGGGTCGCGCCGTCGAGGCCTGTCTGAGTGAGGATACGCTCTTGCGCGAGCGCGGCGAGGAGCGCTTGACCCTGCTGCTGGCGCGGGTGGCCGCCGGTGCTGGTGTCGGCCTGGTGTCACGCCGTGAGGTGGGGCATGCCGCCGTGCTTCGTCTGCAGGAGTTGCTGGCTGCCAATCTGCAGCGCAGCCCTAGCCTCGAGGAAATGGCCAGCGAACTGGGTCTGTCGAAATTCCATCTGCTGCGCAGCTTCCAGAAACACACCGGCCTCAGCCCCCGGCAGTGGGCCATGCAACTGCGTACGCGTCGTGCACAGGGGCTGTTGCGTCAGGGCAGGCCTGCCGGCGAAGTGGCTCATGCGCTGGGCTTTGCCGACCAGAGCCATCTGAACCGTCACTTCCGCGCTGCCTACGGCATCAGCCCTGGGCGCTATCAGGCCTTGCTGCGCTGCTGAGCAATCCGGTTCAAGCGTCTCCCTTGGCGCCGCGCCATAATCGGCGCCATCTTTAGAGGGGAGTCGTGCCATGTTGACGGTCTTTATCGCTGCCGTGCTGTTCGGTCTGGCGTTCGTCATCTCGCCAGGGGCGGTATTCAGTGAAACCTTGCGTCGTGGTCTCAGTGGCGGCTATCGCCCGGCATTGCTGGTGCAGCTTGGCTCGTTGATCGGTGATGCGCTGTGGGCATTGATCGGTCTGAGCGGCCTGGTGTTGTTGCTCGGCCAGGACAGCGTACGCGTGCCGTTGACGCTGGCCAGCGCCGCCTATCTGGCCTGGCTGGGCGTGCAGGGCCTGCGCGATGCCTGGCAGCCGCCACAACAGGAGGAAGAAGGCGACGCACAGGCTCGCAGCGCCTTTGCCGCTGGCGCGTTGCTGTCGCTATCCAACCCGAAGAACATCGTGTTCTGGGGCGCGTTGGGCAGTGCGCTGGCCGGGATCGTCGAGGGCACGCCGACCAGTGAGCAGATGCTGGTGTTCTTCGCCGGCTTCATGCTCGCTTCGCTGGTCTGGTGTTTCGTTTGTGCGGCGCTGGTGGATTGGCTGCGGCGCAATACTTCGTTGCTCTGGCATCGTCTGAGTTATGCCGGGTGTGGGGTGTTGTTGCTGGCGCTGGCGGCGCTGACCTTGCGTGGGTTGGGGTGATTTTCAGGGAGATTCTTTGCGGGGTATCGGGGCGGGTTTGATACCGGCCTGGCAATACGGTTGTCGTTTTATGGGTGCTTGTTCCGAATTGCCGCGTTTTGGCTGATGTTTCTGGTTTCGCCCTCCCG